>CAYVHG010000067.1:0-9845 GCA_964450875.1 uncultured Anaerolineaceae bacterium
CCGAAAAGTGCACGCCTGGCGGCATCCTTGCGGTTGGCCAAGGCCAGGGGGGAACCCTGCGGCTCACCCAAGGCATTATACCTTAGCCGAGAGGGAGGGTGGGCAAGGTGAGAGCCTCGCGAAGCGCCCGACGAAGCGGGAGGAAGCGCGGCGGGGCGCGGTTGACCATCGTCAGCGGCGACCACGCCAGGCTGCCTGCCGCGCGCCAGGCCGTGTTGGGGGCATACGCTGGCAGGGAGGGCAATTCCACCTGTAGGGGAATGCCCTGGCCTCTTTGCCTTGCTTGACGCTTCCCTGCAAGCGGGTTATGATGGAGCCTATGGAACTACATGGCAGTAAGTGGAGTATGCGCCGCAAGCAGCGCCGCCGCAGCAACCCTATTCGCTTGCTGGTGCTGTTGCTCTTGATCGCGGTGATGGTTTACGTCAATCAGGTCGTGGTGCCGGCCATGCCCAAGCCTTTCGTGCCGACGCCTACCCCCACTACCAACCCAGAAGCCTACCTCACCAAGGCGCAGGAAGCCTTCCGCAAAGGGCAACTGGAGGTTGCTATCCAGGCTTACCAGCAGGCGATCTTGCACGACCCCGACAAGCCTTCCTTGCATGCCGCTCTGGCGCGCGTCCAGCTGCTGGCCGGGCAATATGCCGCCGCGCTCACCAGCGCCGAGAATGCCCTCTTGCTCAACCCCGATTACGCCCGCGCCCATGCCCTGCGAGGGTATGCCCTCTACAAACTCGGCAACGATGTCGAGGCGCAGACCGAGCTGCAACGGGCTCTGGAACTCGACCCCAACGACGCCTTGGCCCATGCCTTCCTGGCCGCGCTCTATGCCGACCAGGAACTCTACCCCAAGGCCGACGAGGAGCTCCGCAAAGCCCTCGCGATTGCCCCCAGCGACTTGGAAGTGCGCCAGATTTACGGCTACGTCCTCTTCGCGGAGGGCCTGTACAAGCGGGCTGTGGAGGAATACAAAGCAGCCTTGGCCATCAACGATAACATCCCCAGCCTGCATATTACCTTGGGGTTGCTGTACCGTGCTCAAGGGGATTACAACGATGCCATCGATGAGTTTTCGCGTGCCAACGCCCTCAACCCTGCCGACCCCATGCCCGACGCCTACATTGCTACCACCTATGCCTTGCAAGGGCAATATGGGCGGGCGCTGCAATATGCAGCCAAAGCCGCCGAGGAAGCCCCGGGAAACCCTTACATGCACGGGAACTACGGCCTCATCCTCTACAAGAACGGCAAATACGCCGACGCCGTGAAGGAATTGGCGCTGGCGGTCAAAGGCGGCACGACCAAAGACGGCGTCATCGTGAAGGGCCTTCCGCTGGATTATGGCCGCGTGGCCGATTATTACAGCGTTTACGGTCTGGCGCTGGTCAAAATCGGCCGTTGCGACGAGGCCATTCCTATCTTTCAGGCCATTTTGGCCGGGGTGCCTACCGACGAGGCAGCGGTTTACAACGCGCACCAGGGCATCAGTCAGTGTAGCGCCCAGGCGGCGACGACCTCTACCCCCGCTGCCACGGGAACCGGCACCGTCGCAACCGCGACCCCCACACCGTAGGAAATCCGGCTATGGAACTTCGCGGCGACGACATCCGTTTTGCCGACCAAGAGCCGCATTCCCGTCCGGGACGGGTGCTGCTCTACCTCGTGTTGGCCTTACTGGGCATCGCCCTCGATTGGGGGCTGTTTTCGGGGCGGGTGCCCCGGCCTAATTTGTTCGCCCCTACCCCCACGCCGACCCGCAGCGCGGTTTCTTGGGCGGAAGAGGGCAAAGCCCAGTTTATCGCCGGCAACCTCGACGCGGCCATTCAGGCTTACAAAATGGCGACGCGCCTCGACCCGCGCAACGGCCAACTGTGGGCGGAACTGGCGCGCGTGCAGGTGTATTCCTCGGCCTTGCTCCCCACCGATGAGCAGAAATTCGTGCGGCGGCAGGAAGCCCTTGCCTCTGCAAACAAGGCGGTGGAAGTGGCCCCTGACGACCCCCGCGCCCATGCCGTGCGCGCCTTTGCCCTCGATTGGCTGGCTACCTCTAACCTGGCCTCTGTCGAGGAATCCGACCGCTGGCTGGCCGAGGCGGAAAGCGAAGCCGCGCGCGCCCTCGTGCTGGCGAAAAACGACCCCTTGGCCTTGGCTTACGACGCTGAAGTGCTGTTAGACCAGCAGAAATGGCTTCAAGCCAACCGCTTTGCCGAATTGGCGGTGCAGTATGGGCCCGATTTGCTCGATACTCATCGCGTCTATGCCGCCGTGCTGGAAACCCTGGGGCAATACAACAAGGCCATTCAGGAATACAAGAAGGCCATCCAATTAGCCCCCAACCTGACCTTCTTTTACTTGCGGGCCGGGTTGATCTATCGGCATTTGGGCGGTTCGGCGGAAGCCAGCGGAGCCTATCGCAAGGCCCTTTACCAAAAAGCGCTGGATTTCTTCGACCAGGCGGCGAAAATCAACCAGCGGTTGGGCATCAATGACCCCACGCCCTACATCGCCATTGCCAAAACCTATGCTCAAATGGGGGAATTCTTCGTCGCGGCGCGCAATGCCGAGCGGGCTTTGCTGATGGATCCCACCAATCCCAATACCTATGCCGAACTGGGCATTATTTACATCAAGGCCCGGAACTACGAGGGCGCGGTGCCGGTGTTGAAGTGTGCGGTAGAAGGTTGTACGGCCGAGGAAACCGGCGCCATCATCAAAGACCTGCAGAAGCGTTTTGTGGGCTTCGACCATCTCAAGGGCGCGCCGGTGCAGCCTTTGCCGCTGACTGACCGAACGGTGGGCTTTTACTATGTGAGCTATGGTTCGGTGCTGGCAGCGTTGGACCGATGCAACGAGGCGCTGCCGGTGTTGGATAAGGTGGAACGCGCCTACCCTGCCGACCCGGTTTTGAGCAGCATCGTGCGGGAAAACCGGCAGATTTGCCGCACGCTGGCGAGCGAGAAACAGGCGGCTACTCCCACACCCGCCCCTTCGCCTTCCCCGACGCCGCGGCCTTGAGCGCGCCGCGGCTGCAAGCACTTTTACCCCTTCTGGGGCGGCCGCGTGCCGCCCTCTTTTTTGCTTGACAAATAAGAACATTTGTTCTACAATAAAGTCGTCTTTCCACACCGTTTTTCCCCCAGGAGGTTGGTGAAATGGAGAAGATGCGTTTGCCGTGGCAACGGTTCCCCCTGCGGCGGGGGCAGATGTTCGGCTTGTTGATTTTGACGGCCTTGGTGTTCTTCGAAGCGTTCAACTTTAGCACCACCGAGTTCGCCCTTCACGACCTGCTCGGCGAGATGCGTTTTGTCGGTTTGCATTGGGCGACGATTCTCGCAATTGCCTTTTGCGGCATCGACTTTGCCGGCATTGCCCGCCTCTTTACCCCCGAGGAAGCCGATGCCCCCACGATGGAGGTGTGGTATCTCTTTGGGGCTTGGCTTTTGGCGGCAACGATGAACGCCATGCTGACATGGTGGGGCGTTTCGATTGCCTTGTTGAACCACGCTTCTGCCGGGCGAGCAGTGTTGGGGCAGCAGACTTTGCTCAAAGCGGTGCCGGTTTTCGTGGCGGTGCTCGTGTGGCTGGTGCGGGTGCTCATCATCGGCACGATTTCCACTGCTGGGCCGCGGTTGTTCTCGCAACGAGACGAAGCAGGTTTGAGTGTGCCTCGCCAGACGAGGGTGGCTGCGCGCTCGGCCGTGGCAGCGGCCCGCCGCACGGCCCACCGGCGGCAGCCGAGCGTGCCTTCCCGCACCACGCCCGCCCCCGAGCCCACTTATGAGCCGTTATACGGCGCTGCCCCGACCCATAGCGGGCCGAGGCAGGTGTAAGTGGGGAGGGACGCAACCGTGGGTTTATTTTGGGGAGGCAAGGCTTTTGAGAATGTAGCCTTCCTGTTTGTGGCTGACGCCGCGGGTGCAAACTTTGTTCAGGGGGCACGCGGCGCAGCCTTCCCCTTCTACCGAGCAGCCAGCGCTGGAAACCTTTTCGACCTTGCCTTCCCACGCCAACACTTCCAGCATGTGGCGCACTTCGTCGGTGCTGGTGCCCAGCGCAGCAGCCAGCCCAGCCAGCGAAACTTCGTTTCCCTTTCGCTCGGCTTCCTGCAACAGGCGGTAGAGGCGCAACAGCATCAGCCGACCCCCAATAGGCGACCCACCTGGAAGACGGCGGTGGCCAGCAGCCAGGCGGTGGTGAGGCCTAACCCCACCGAGAAAAGCGCCCATTGCCAGCCGTATTCCTGGGCCTGGGCTGCAACCGTGGCCATGCAGGGCGTGTAGAGCAGCACATAGACTAAGAAGGCCAGGGCGCTCAGCGGTGTAAAGGCTTTGTGCAGGGCGCGGCTGAGTTCGGTTTGGTTGCCTTCGTCGCCCGAGGCTGTTGGGAAGAGGCGGATGCCCGGGGTCAGGCTGTCGAGCAGGGCTTGGGTGGCTTTCCAGGTGGCTTCCCCAAAGCCGACCACGATGGCCTTGGCGTCTTCCCACGGCTGGAGGACCGGCGGCTCTTGCAGGTGCTTGGCCTCTTGTTCGCCGATGTAGATCTGCGACATGGTCGAAATGACCACTTCTTTGGCCACGAAGCCGGAAATCAGCGCGCCCGCGGCCTGCCACGTGCCAAAGCCCGCCGGTTCGTAAATGGGGGCCAGCGCATGGCTCACTTTGCCGAAGTAACTCTCGCCCGGGTTTTGCACGCCCCACGGCAGGTTGAGCAGGAACCACAGCAGAATGGCAATGCCCAAGATGACGGTGCCCGCTTTGCGAATGAACTCGGAGGTGTGTTCCCAGGTATGCAGCCACAGCCCTTGCCAGGTGGGCAGGCGATAGCGGGGCAGCTCCAAGACGAACACGCTTTTGTGAACTTCGGTGAACACCACTTTGGAAAGCACCCAGCCTGCTATCGCTGCCACGACGATGCCCACCAGGTATAGGCTCCACACCACCAGCCCGGCATCTTTGCCGAAAAAGGCCATGCCGAAGACCACATACACCGGCAGGCGCGCAGAGCACGACATGAAGGGAATCAGCAAGCCGGTAAGCACTCGCGCGGCGCGGTTTTCGATGGTGCGGGTGGCGTATACGGCCGGTACGTTGCAGCCGAAGCCCAAAATCATGGGGATGAAGGCCCGCCCGTTGAGCCCCAGGAAGGCCATTGCCTTGTCCATGACGAAGGCCGCGCGAGCCAGGTAGCCGCTGTCTTCCATGAAGGCCAGGGCGAAGAACATGACCATCAGGCTGGGAATGAACGTCAGCACGCTGCCCACCCCGGCGATCGCACCGTCCACGATCAGCGAGATCAGCCACGGGGGGGCGTGGAGCGCCAGCAGCCCGGCCAGCGTCCAGGTGGTGACGGGGCCGCTGATGATGCTGTCGATCCAATCCATGAAGGGCGCGGAAACGTTCTGCACCAGGCTGAACATCACGTACATGAAAAACAGGAACAGGGGGATGCCCAGCCAGCGGTTGGTGACGATTTGGTCGATGCGGTCGGAGAGGGTGCGCGGGGGGTGTTTGGGCAAGGTGAGCACCTGACGCGCCAGCCCGCGCACGAAGGCGTAGCGGGCATCGGCCAGGGCGATGTCGACGTCTTCGCCGTAAACCCTTTGCAGCTTGCGCATGACCTTGGGCAGCACCGTGGTCAGCACTGCCTCGCCGCCGGGGGCATTTCGCACCACCCGGCGAGCCTGCTTGTCGCCTTCGATGAGCTTGACGGCCAGCCAGCGCGGTCGGTAGCCTTGCAGGTCGGAGAGGGTTCCCAGCGCCTCGGTGAGGTGGCGCACGGCTTTTTCCAACTCGTGGTCATATTGCAAAACGTCGGGCGGCGGGGTGTGGAATTCGGGCGCTTCGGCGGCGTGGTGAATTTGCTCGCGCAGCGCCTCGATGCCGATTTCTTTGCTGGCCACCGCAGTGAGCACGGGAACGCCCACTAACTGGGCGAATCGCCCGACGTCGATTTTGTAGCCCAACTGTTCGGCGACGTCGGCCATGTTGAGCACGATGATCATCGGGGCGCCGATTTCCAGCAATTGGGCTGTGAGGTAAAGGTTGCGTTCCAGGTTCGAGGCATCTACCACGTTGACCACGACGTCGGGGTGTTCCTCGGTGATGAACTCTTGGGCAATGCGTTCTTCGGGTGAATAGGCAGAAAGGCTGTATGTGCCCGGCAGATCGACGATTTCTACCACCAGGTCGCGGTAGCGGTAGAAGCCTTCTTTCTTTTCGACCGTTTTGCCCGGCCAGTTGCCAACGTGTTGGTGCGCGCCGGTGAGCGCGTTGAAAACCGTGCTTTTGCCAGCGTTGGGGTTGCCTGCCAGGGCAACCCGAAGGCGGCGGGAGGCGGTCATCGGGTGGATTCTCCTTGCGGGGCGGTTTCGGTGACCAGAATTTTGTGGGCCATGCCGCGCCCCAAAGCGAGGCGCGTTTCACCGACGGCCAGCAGCAGCGGCCCGCCGTTGTCGCGTAGCACCTGCACCGTGTTACCGGGCAACAGCCCCAGCCCGGCGAGGCGGTCTTTCAGGTGGCGTCCGGCGCGCACTTCGACGATGCGGGCTGGCCGCCCGGGCGGCAGCATGGTGAGGGGCAACACGGCTTTAGGGCTCATGGGCGGGCTCCGCCTCGGCGATTTCGACGATGATCTCGGCGGCATCTTTCCGCCGGAGCGAAAGGTGAGACCCCTTGACGGTGTATTCTACCGGGTCGCCCAACGGCGCAACCCGTTCGACGTATACCATTTCCCCCCGCACCAATCCCATATCCAGCAGGCGGCGGCGCAACGGCCCGCTGGTGCGAATCGCAGTAATCACGCCTTTTTGGCCCGGCGTGAGGGCGCTCAGGGGCACTTGCTTGGTGGTCGTGGCGGCCACGGTGTCCTCCGAAACGAGGGGTTTATCGGGGCGCGGCGGCCCCGCTGTAGGTTGCTCAGCCCGAATGGGCGAATAAATTATACCATAATCATAAAAATTCACGGGCGGTGGCTTCCCCGCCCGCGGCTTTCCGATTATAATTCCGCTTGCATTTCTTCACAAGGAGCGCTGATGAGCCGAGTGATTCAGACCGACGGCGTGGGTAAGCGCCGTCGGCGTTTGTTGCAAATGTTGGGGGCGGCGTTGCGGGAACTGATGACCCAAACCCGCCCCGATGCCCGCACGCTCGATTTGGCGGCTTTCATCGCCGAGTTGCTGGGGGCGCTGGCTGCCTTGGTCGAGGAAACCACCACCCCCTGGGAAAAGCGCGGCTATTGGGTGAAGGCCGACCGTTTTCGCATGGAGTGGCGCTGGGCTGCCCAGTTGCAGCACGCGATGCAGGAAGCCGTGCTGGCCCACGATTGGGATGCCATCGCGCGCGTCGCCGCGCAGGTGTTCGCCCACGTGGGGCACGTCAATGTGCCCAAGCGCCTGAAACTGGAAGGCGCGTGGGAGGGGGCCTATCGCCGGTTGGTGGCTTCCCGTGGCGGCCAGCCCGAGGGGTAACCTTTCACCAGAGCATTTTCAGCCCCAGCAGCACCAAGGCTATCAGGACCAGCTTTCGGAAGCCTTCAGGGGGCAGGAAAGCGGCAGCCCGGTGGCCCAGCCAGAGGCCCACGGCCAGCGCGGGGAGGGCTGCTGCGGCTTGGAGCCACGTCGCGCTGCCGATGTCGCCTGCCAGTAGATGGGCGCCGAAGACCATGCTGCTGCTCGCCAGGAAGAAGGCTTGAAGGTTGGCCTTGAACACCTGGGGGGGCCAGCCCCGCGCGTGGCCGTAGAGGATGACCGGCGGCCCCGAGGTGTTGTACGCACCCCCCAGCGCACCGGCTACCAACCCCGCCGCCCAGCCCCAGCCTTTCCCCTGCAGGCGGGGAAGGGGCTTCCCGCTGAGCGCATACAGACCGTAACCCGCAAGCAGCGCACCAAGACCGTGCAGCAGCCAGGCTTCCGGCAGACGCCGCAGCAGCACCACCCCCAGCGGCACGCCGACCCACGAGGCCAAAATCAGGCGTCGCACCGGCTGCCAGCGTAAATGGGCGCGGTGCTGCCACAAGATGACGACTTCTACCCCCAGGCTGACCACCGCCACCAGCGCGGTGGCTTGCGGCAGGCTCATCACCATGCTCAACAGGGGCATGGAAACCAGCGCCAACCCGAAGCCGGTTAGGCTTTGAGTGAACGCGGCCAGCGCCAGAATCATGGCTGTGGCAATGAGTGGAAGGCTCATGGGGAAGGCGCAGTGAGGCGTGTCAGCACACCGGTCAGGACGGCTACGGCTTGGCGGTAGGCTTCCAGGGGCAAGTGTTCGTGGGGGGTGTGATCGAGGCTGCTGTCGCCTGGGCCGTAGGCCACGGCCGGGCAACCCCACACCGGCGCGACGATGTTCAGGTCGGCAGTGCCGGTTTTGACCACGAAGCCGGGTTTGCCGCCCGCGGCGCGAATGGCCCCCAGGAAGGCCCGGGTCAGCGGCGTGCGTTTTTCGCCTCGGTAGGCGGCGATGGCGTATCCTTGGGGGGTGACCCGCCCGTTGGGGTCGAGGCGCGCCAGCAGGTCGTACCATGCCTGGGGGAAAACGTCGGGGGGAAGGCGGCAACCGACATGGAGTTCGGCCCATTCGGTGAAGCCATCGTTGCCGGAGGTCAGGCCGCGCAGAGAAGGCTGTAGGCGGTCGAAAGCGCGGCCGCGCTCGGCGTTCCGAGCAGCCACTTCTGCACTCAGGCGTTGCCACCACGCACAGGCCATTTCGGGGGCGCTGGTTTCTGCCGAGGCGGTGTGGCTCAGGGGGCGCTCAAAGCGAATTGCTGCCCGCGCGCTGCCTTTGTAACCCAGGGTTACCCGTTGCCAGCTGCTCGGCTCGCCGATGATGGCGTAGTCGGGGTGATAGTCGGCCTGCCGGGCTACGAAGCGCGCCCCGACCGATTCCCGTTCCTCGTCGACTGCGCCGATGACGATGAGCTGCCAGCCCGTTCGCGGGCCTACGGCGGCGACCGCGTCGGTAAAGGCGGCCAGGGGGCCTTTCGCGTCCACGCTGCCGCGTCCGAAGAGCACCTCGCCTTCATCGGGCAGGGTTTCGATGCGCGGGGGAATTTCGCCGGGCACGGTGTCGATATGCCCCAGCAGGATGATTTGGCGGGGGCCGTGGCCCATCACGCCAACGGCGTTGCCGGCGGCGTCGCGAAACGCCTTCGTATAGCCAAGCGCCTGAAAGCGCCTCAGCAGCGCCGCGACCGCCGCCGTTTCCTGCCCGCTGGGGGAATAGTGGCTCACCAGTTGCCACAGGGTTTCGATGTCAGAAGGATAGGGGGGCATGGTCTCCTTTCCTCGGAAGCGTGAGATACTCAACCATACCACAAAAATACAGCCTTGGGTGGTTTTTGGGCCGCAGTTCGGGCCGTTGCGTGGTTGGCTGGTTGGTTGGTTACTTGGTTACCTGGTTACTTGGTTACCTGGTTACCTGGTTGCTTGGTTACCTGGTTGCTTGGTTACCTGGGCGTTTGGGGACCCTTTGCCTGGGCAGTAGGGGCGGCGCGCTGCTCCGCCCTGGGACGCACGCGGAGCCACGGAGGGTACGGAGGGGGGGATAGGGCGAGGCACGCCTTGCCCCTACACAAAAAATCGGCGAAAATCGGTGCCAATCGGTGGATTTATCTGCGTCCATCCCCTCCCATCTGCGTTCTTCTCACCACCGCCCCAAAATCACCCCTGCCCCCGCCCGCAATTCGCAATTCCTCATTCGCAATTCCCGCGCGCCCGCCCTCATCCCCCTGTGTTCCCCCTTCTCCCAGCGGGCGAAGGGGGGATAGGGCAAGGCATCGCCTTGCCCCTACGAAAAAAATCGGCGAAAATCGGTGCCAATCGGTGGATTTATCTGCGTCCATCTTGCCCC
>CAYVHG010000068.1:0-6571 GCA_964450875.1 uncultured Anaerolineaceae bacterium
CCGCCTGCCTGGGGAGTGGTTTGCGGCGAAGCCTCGGCCGTGGGCTGCGGTGGCTGGGCTTCTGGCGGCAGCGCCGTGAGTTTGACGCCAACCGCGTCGGCAAAACTGCCGAGGGTGTAGATGTTGATGCCTTTCGGGGGCTTCTTGGCCAGCGCTTTCAGCAGGGCCGGACCTTTGTCGCCCAGCGCGTCGAAACGCGCCTTGGCAGCCTGAGCGTCGCCTGTGAATGCGTAGGCCTCGACGGCCATTTGGAGATATTCGCGCTGGTACTCGGGGCTGAGGTGTTGCGGTGCGGCGTTGATCCACTTGACCGGCCACAACCACCAGCCCAACACGACCAGCCCGATGAGAAGGCCAACGATGAAGGCCGCGCCGCCTACACCTGCCAAGAGCATAGTGTTGTTAGAGGTTTTGCTAACTGCTTTGTTTTCCATCGGCACCACTCCTCAGGTTCACGCGATGCATTGTTCGAAATGGCTTTCCCCATTTGTGGGTGTTTCCATTGTAGCCCAACATGGGGGAAAACGCAACCGGCTCGGTTGACAAGGGTGTTGGGATGGGTGCAAGAGGCGTGCCACGTGTGCCTTTATGCGGGGGACGCTTCTGCTTTTTCTGCTTCGGGCTGCTCGGTGGCGGTCACCTCGTCGAGCGGGAAGGTTTCGCCGCACGCGGTGCACTGCGCCGAAGATTTGTTGGCCACGACCAGCAAGCCGCCGCATTTGGGGCAGGGGGTGGGCAGCGGGCGTTTCCACGAGGTGAAATCGCATTCGGGGTAGTTGGCGCAGCCGTAGAAGATCCGCCCGCGGCGGGTGCGCCGTTCCACGATTTCGCCGCCGCATTTGGGGCATTTCACGCCAATCTTTTCCAGCCATGGCTCGGTGTAGCGGCATTCCGGGAAGTTGGAGCAGCCGATGAATTTGCCGTACCGCCCCCAGCGGATGACCAGCTCGCTGCCGCATTTCGGGCATTTGCGGCCAATCGGCTCTGGCTCTTGTTTCATTTCCGGAATCGCTTGTTCCGCGGCTTCCACTTCTTTGGAAAACGGCAGGTAGAACTCGCGCACTACATCGACCCATGCGGTTTCACCGGCGGCAACTTTGTCCAACTTCTCTTCCATTTGGGCGGTGAAGCCTACGTCCATCACATCGGGGAAGTGTTCCACCAGCAGGTCGTTGACCAGCTTGCCGGTTTCGGTGGGCACCAGGCGCTTGTTTTCCCGTTTGACGTAACCGCGCTGTTGCAGTGTAGAAAGAATGGGCGCGTAGGTGGAAGGCCGCCCGATGCCGTTTTCTTCCAGTGTGCGCACCAGGGTGGCTTCGGTGTAGCGCGGGGGCGGTTGGGTGAAATGCTGTTCGGGGATGAGCTTGAGCAGCTTCAGGGCCTGCCCTTGCGCAATTTCTTTCGGGATGGCGATGTTGGTTTCCTCTTTGCTGTCTTCGTCTTTGGCTTCTTCGTAGAGCACCAGAAAGCCAGGAAAGCGCACCGATGAGCCGGAAGCCCGCAAGCGGTAGGTGTGTTGGGCGCTTTGGCCTTCGATTTGCACCGAAAGGGTGTCGTACACTGCGGCTTCCATTTGGGAGGCCACGAACCGCTGCCAAATGAGGCGGTAAAGGCGGTATTGGTCGCGGCTGAGGTATTTTTTGACCTTTTCGGGGGTGCGCAGCACCGAGGTGGGGCGGATGGCTTCGTGGGCTTCCTGGGCGCGCTGGGCGCGGGTGCGGTAGAAGGGTGGCTTGGCGGGCACGAATTCTTTGCCAAAGCGTTCACCGATGTAAGCACGCGCCTCTTTTTGGGCAAGGGGTGAGATGTTGGTGGAATCGGTGCGCATGTAGGTGATCAGGCCGGTGCTGCCGCCGTTGCCGATGTCGATGCCTTCGTAGAGCTGCTGGGCTATTGCCATGGTGCGGCGGGCGGTGAAGCCAAGCCGCCGCGAGGCTTCCTGCTGCATGGTGCTGGTGGTGAAGGGGGCGCTGGGGCGGCGTTTGCGTTGCCCGCGCTTGACGGTAGCCACGGCGTAGGTCGCTCTCTGCATGTCGGCGACGGTGGCCTGGGTTGCGGCTTCGTTGGGCAGGGCGGGGTCTTTGCCGTCGATTTTGCTCAGGCGGGCGGTGAAGCTTTTCTTCAGCCCTTCGGGCAGGAATTCCGCATCGATGGTCCAGTATTCTTCGGGGGTGAAGTTTTCGATTTCGCGCTCGCGCTCGACCACCATGCGCAGCGCCACCGATTGCACCCGCCCGGCGGAAAGGCGGCCGCGCACCTTGCGCCACAAGATTGGGCTGAGGGTGTACCCTACCAGCCGGTCGAGCACTCGGCGGGCTTGCTGGGCGTCGACCAAGGCCATGTTGAGCCCCCGAGGGTGCGCAAAGGCTTCTTCGATGGCCGGTTTGGTGATTTCGTGGAACACCACGCGCTTGGTGCGCTCGGGCTCCATTTCGGCGGCTTCCATGAGGTGCCAGGCGATGGCCTCGCCTTCGCGGTCGGGGTCGGTGGCCAGGTAGATTTCTTCGGCGCGCTCGGCCAGGGCTTTGAGCTCTTTGACCACCTTGCGCTTTTCGTTGGGCACGCGGTATTTGGGTTTGAAGTCGTTTTCCACGTCCACCGAGAGTTGGGAACGCAACAGGTCGCGGACGTGCCCCACCGAGGCTTTCACGGTGTAGCCTTTGCCAAGGAAACGGCCTACCGTGCGGGCTTTGGCCGGGGATTCGACGATGACCAGCTTGCCCTTGCGTTTGGTGGTTTTGGGGGCTTTCTTGCGCTTGCGCTGGCTGGCGGGCGGTGGGGTGAGGCCCTCGTGGGCCGGGGTGCGCCCCATGCGGAACATTTTGGTGCCACAGACCGGGCACACGCCCTCGGTGGCAGGCGTGCCCGATTTGGTGAACACCGGTTTGGGGTCTTTCATCTCTCGTTTGGTTTTACATTTCACGCAGTAGGCTTCCACGAAGACCTCCGAAATGGCATAAGGTGATGAAGCGGCCTGCCTTCGAGGTGGGGAAGGCAAGCGGTTTTGTGGCGTCGACTTCTTGTCGGCGAAGTTCGAAAGCTTGTTGGGCTTTGTTCGTCCTGTTCTCGTCCAAGAGTCGTTGCTGCGGTTGAGCCGCCTGGCTACAAATATTTTTCCTTCCCTTCGGCTTGCAATCGCTGCACGATTTCTTTCACCCGCTGCGATTGGTCGCGCGAACATACCAGCAGGGCGTCTTCGGTGTCTACCACCACGACGTTTTCTACGCCCAGCACGGCCACCAGCTTGCGGTGCTGGGCGTTTTGCACGAACACGAGGTTGTCGCGGGCGTCGAGGCTCACGTGTTCGCCGCCGCGCAGGATGTTGCCGTCGGCGTCGGTGGGGAGGATGTCGAACAGCGATTCCCAGCTGCCGACGTCGCTCCAGCCCAGCCCCTGCGCCGGAATGACGGCCACCTGCCGCGCCCCTTCCATCACGCCGTAGTCCACGGTTTCGGTGCGCAGGCCGGGCCAAACACGCGCCAGCACGGCTTCTTGCTGGGGGGTGCCCCACGCAGCGGCGATTTCTTCCAGCGCGGTGGCCAGATCGGGCATTTGGCGGCGAATTTCTGCCAGGATGGCGTCGGCGCGCCACACGAACATGCCGGAATTCCACGAGTGCCCGCCTTCGGCCAGCATTTGGCGGGCGGTGGCTTGGTCGGGTTTTTCCTTGAAGCGGCGCACGCGGTAGGCTTTTAGGTCGTTGTAGATGCCCAGCGCTTCGCCGCGCTGGATGTAGCCGTAGCCGGTGGCGGGGTAGGTGGGGGTGATGCCCAAGGTGACCAGGAAGCCTTCCTGGGCCAGCAGGTAGGCGGCTTCCAGCAGGCGGTGGAAGAGGGCGACGTGGCGGATGTAGTGGTCGGAAGGCAGCACGGCCATGACGGCTTCGGGGTCGCGGTGGCGCAGGGCCACGGCGGCCAAGCCTACCACCGAAGCCGTGCCGCGTGGCGCCGGTTCCGGCAGGTAGTTGGCCGAGGGAATGCTGGGGGCTTGCTGTTGCAACGCGGCGGCTTGTTCTTGGACGGTAACCACCCAGGTGCGTTCCACAGGGAAGGCGCCTTGCAGGCGGGCGACGGTGCTCTGAAACAGGGTGGCAGATTCCAGTAGGGCCAGCAGGTGTTTGGGCTGTTTGCGGCGGGAAAGCGGCCACAAGCGGGTGCCGCTGCCGCCGGCCATGATGACGGCGTGGTAGTGCGTGTGCATGGCGTCTCCCTTATCGTGCGATGACGTATTGCATGCCCCCGACGGCTTGCACCAGCCCTTTGAGTTCCATGAGTGTGAGGGTCGCGGTCACTTCGCTGACCGGCAACCCCAATTGGGCGCTGATTTCGTCCACATGGAGGGGGGTGTCGCCGAGGGTTGCCAATAGGCGTTCTTCTTCGGGTGTGGTGGGTAAGGTGCGGCGCGCCGATCGCCGTTGAGGCAGCAAGCCAACGTCGAGGGCTTCCAGGACGTCTTCGGCAGCGGTAAGTGGGCGCGCGCCTTGCGCCAGAAGCCAGTTGGTGCCGCGGCTTTGCTCGGCGTAAATGCTGCCCGGCACGGCGAAGACGTCGCGCCCCTGCTCGGCGGCGAAGGCTGCGGTGATGAGCGCACCGCTTTTACGCCCGGCTTCTATCACCACGGTGGCGATGCTCATGCCCGCGATGATGCGGTTGCGGGGCGGAAAGTTGATGGCTTCGGCGCGCGTGCCCGGTGGGTATTCGCTCAGGAGCGCCCCGTGTTCGATGATTTGGGCTGCCAGATGGCGGTGCTCCGGCGGGTAGATGGTGTCGACGCCGCTTCCGAGCACGGCCACGGTGCGGCCGTTGTGCCGCAGGGCGCTGCGGTGGGCGACGCCATCGATGCCGCGGGCCAGGCCGCTGATGACCGTTACACCGTGCGAGGCCAAAAGCCCGGCTACTTCTTCGGCAACTTGCCGCCCGTAGGCGCTCATTTTGCGGGTGCCAACGATCGCAATGGCCCAGTCGTCTTCGGGGGCGAGGTGCCCGCGGAGATATAGCACCGGCGGCGCGTGGTCGGTTTGTTTCAGGCGGTGGGGGTAGGCGGTGTCTTCCCACGTCAGGACGTCGATGTTCTGTTGACGCCATTTTGCCCATACGCGCGGCAGGTCGAGGCTGCGGCGCAGGTTGGTCAGCGCGCGGATGACGGGCGAGGGCAGCCCCGCGGCTTCCAGCGCGGCAGGGGGGGCTTCCAGGGCGGCATGGGCGCTGCCAAAGTGGTCCACCAGGCGGCGAAAGCGCACTGGCCCAATCCCTTTGACCATGCTAAGCCCAACCCACGCGAGACGTTCTTCGAGTTCCACCGCCGCTACCCTTATGCGAGTGCATTTCTTCCTTAAATACCCTTCTCCCGGCTGAAGCGGCGTTGAGCATACCACAAGCCAAAAGCGGGTGTCAAGTGGCATGAAGCGGTTTGGGACGGTTTTTCCGAAATCCTCCCAATTTTTGGGGGTTCTCGGGTATAATTGCGGCGGTGCCACCGTAGCTCAGTCGGAAGAGCATCCGCCTCGTAAGCGGAGGGTCACGGGTTCAAGTCCCGTCGGTGGCTTCTTCCCACGGCCTGCCGTTCCTGATGGGATGGCAGGCCGACGTGTTTTTGCCGAAATTGTGCGGTAAAATAACTGTGAAAGTGCGGGGCTCTTCCCTTATTGGGAAGGCTCGTAACGACGCGGGGGCATGATGATTGCTCTGGAGTCTTTCCCCACGCGTTCCCATGACAGGAGGTGAACGATGCGTAGGAAAATTTTGGCGGTTTCGCTGTTCGCGGCCATGCTGTTGTTGGCTTGTAGCCTTTCGTCGGTGATAGATTTTGCCAACAAGGCCAAAGAGATTGCGCCGACGGCTCAGGCGTTGGCGAGCCAGGTGGGCCCGACGGTCGAAGCGGCAATGACGCAAGTAGGGCCGACAATGCAAGCGGCGATGACCCAGGGCGCTCAGATGATGACGCAAGAAGCGCCTTCAGGGGAAGGCGGTGGCCAAGGCGGTCAGGCCCCTGCTTCTAACTGGAAGATGGCTGAAGATAGCTCGACGTTACGGAGCTTTCATCAGGAAATCGTGGCGCACGTGAAGATGGGGGGGCAGGAATACGACTTGTTCAAGATCGAGAGCGATTACGTCCGTGGGCAGGGCTCGCGCCAAGTCATTATCCAGAAGGGGCGTCAGCCCGTGGAGATCGTCGCAGTAGGTGGAAAAACGTGGTATCACGCGGGCGGCGAGTGGATGGTCATTCCCAGCGCTCAAGACTTCAACAAGCCCGCAGAGATGGTGATGGGTAATTTGGGTGCGGAGTTGGCCGATGTGCCCCATTGGAAGGCCAACGGCACGGCAACCCTGAACGGTATGAAAGTGTACCGCTATGTTTACCAGCCTTCTCAGGAGGCGATCGCTGGAGAGGAGGGTTGGCAATCGTTGTTGTTGTCGTTGCCGGAGCTGCAAGGCGCGACGCAGGCGCGGGTGACGAAGGTGAAGGGCGAAATCAGTGTATTGCAGGATGGCACGATTGTGCGCTCGTTTTATCAGGTGGAAGGCGAAGCCCAGAAGAACGGCCAGCAAGTGCCCGTGGAGGTTTCGGTCAC
>CAYVHG010000069.1:0-6353 GCA_964450875.1 uncultured Anaerolineaceae bacterium
CCTGCTGGCTGTTGGAACTTATAGGTTTGCTACCTATATTTGGGACATCAGCAACGACAGCCTGTATCGCTCTTTCGAATGGCTGGATGGTACGGTGACGCATTTGGCTTTTTCGCCTGATGGGGCGTACTTGGCAGGTGCTTCGGTCAACCAAATTATCGTATGGCAAATCTCTGGGGGCACGATGGATCAGATATGGACCAAAAACGACAAACCCACGATGGGATGGGTCAATACCTTGGCTTGGCGGCCTGGCAAAGACTTGGAACTCGTTTCTGGTTCCAATGACCAACGCTGGCGACTATGGAAGTTTAGGAAGGCCAAGCCAATTATGGTGAGCTCGCCTTTGGGGTTCGAGGTAGAACAAGTGGCAGTATCTCACAACGGCGATTACGTAGCCGTGGGTGGCAAGCAGCAATTGATAATGTGGAACCTTGTCAATGGCCAATGGGTAGCATCTGTCGGTTGGAACAATGAGCAGCCCTCTTTTAGCGAGGAGAGATGGCCAGACGCAGGGTCCCCGGACAACCCGCCACCTACGCTTACGCCTACCCCTACTTCTACGCCAACTTTGACCCCCACGCCCACGCCCAGCGCTACGAAGCCTCCCTTGTTCCCTACGCCTACTGCTACACCTACGCCCACACCTTCATCTCCTTTCCACACTTTTATAGACGCCTTGACCTTTGGCGCCGAGGATCGCACCATCGTCACCGTTTCCTCCGACGGCATCGTGCGAATTTGGGAATTCGTTCCTGCAACGACGCAACCTTGATATCCCATAAGGAGTGAAAGTCAATGTCCCTTTTCGATGGCCGCCGTTTGGCTGCCGAAACCCTTGCGCTGGATTGGGAAGGCATCCGCCGCGGGGTATATGCCGACAAATACTTCGTCAACATCGCCAACTTGCTGGCAGCGTTGAGCACGGCAGGCTACACCTATCGCGGCCAACATGGCCGTGTGCCCGCGGCGGATGCCGCGTTGGCGGTGGGCGATGTGGAAGTCGAAATGCAGTGGTTCACCCGCCGGCAAGGCCTCACGGTGGTGGCGGGCGTGGATGTAGCGCTTGCCATCTTGCGGGAAGCCACCGGCTACTGGGAAGGCGCGCGCTTCGTCAACACAGCCGACGCCCTGCGCGTGTGGGCGGTGGAAGACGGCGATACGGTGACCTACCACGGCGACCCGCGCGCCGTGCAACCGGTGCTGCGGGTACGCGGGCGCTACCGCGATTTCGGACCGCTGGAAACCGTGACGTTGGGCTACCTCACCCGCGCCAGCCGCATTGCCACCAACACCTATCAGATTTTGCAGGCCAGCCGTGGCAAGCCGGTGTTGTTCTTCCCAGCGCGCTTCGATTTGCCCGCTGTGCAAGCCCTCGATGGCTATGCCTATGCCCTCGGCGTGCAGCGCTACAACCACGATTACGGCGCAGCGGTGCAGCCTTTCATTTCCACCGATGCACAGGGCGCGTGGTGGGGCGGGAAAGGCGGCGGCACCACCGCCCACGCCTACCTTGCCTGCTTCCTCGGCGATATTCCCGAAGCCATGCTGGCCTTTGCCCGCACCCTGCCCCCCGAGGTGCCGCGCATCGCCCTGGTGGATTTCAACAACACCTGCGCCCGCGACGCCGTGCGGGTGGCCGAGGCCATGTTCGGCGAATACCGCCGCTTGATGGAAGCCCACCAGCCCGAAGAAGCCGCCCGCTTCCGCCTGTTTGGTGTGCGGCTGGATACTTCCGGCGACCTGCGCGACGCCGGCCTGCCCCCCTTGGGCGACCCCGCCCTCGATTTGGGCGTCAACCCACGGCTGGTGTGGCAGGTGCGGGAAGCCCTCGACCACGCCTGGGAACGCTGGGACGTGCCCCCCGCCTGGCGCGCGGAAGCCCGCCGCTATTGCCAGGAGGTCAAAATCGTGGTTTCCGGCGGCTTCCGCCCTGAAAAGCTCGCCCGCTTTGAAAAGCTCGGCGTGCCGGTGGATTTCTACGGCGTGGGTTCCTGGTTCTACGACAACCACGGCCCCACCAACACCGACTTCACCGCCGACGTCGTGCGGGTGCGCGTGGGTGAAGAGTGGCTGGATATGGCGAAAGTAGGCCGCCAGGCGTGCGAAAATCCGGCGCTTCAGCGGATTTGGTAACCGGTGCCCATGCGCGGCCTTGCACCAGCCGTTTTGTTAGCGATTTGCAAGAATTCCATGCCTGCCGCGCCTCGGCGGCTGGGGCGTGATATAATCAAAATGCTATGAGCGACGAAGCCCAATCTCAGGTTCCCGTGCCCCAAAACGAGGAAGCCGCACCCCAGAGCAGCCGCAAGTGGGTGTGGGCGGCAGCCGCGGCAGGCGTGGTGACGTTGGCGCTGTTTGTGGCAGCGTTGGTGTACCTGCTCAGCCCGGGCGCGCCCACGGCCCGCATTCGCGACATCTTCATCATCCTCCTGGCGTTGGAAGGCTTGCTCATCGGGGCGGCCCTGCTGGTGTTGGTGGTGCAGATTGCCGTTCTCATCAACCTGCTGCAGAACGAAGTGCGCCCCATTCTGGATTCCACCACCCGCACCGTCACGGTTTTGCAGGGCACGGTGGAATTCCTGAGCAAGCGTGTCGCGGAGCCTGTGATCAAACTCAACGAAACCGTGGCCGCGCTGAGCAGCGTTGCCGGTGCACTGAAGTTGGTGCGGGGCCGCAAGCGCAAACCCGAAAAAGGAGAGTGAAAAATGGCCGAGAACAACAACGATTTTGGCGCATTCCTGGCTGGTGTGATCGTGGGGGGCGTGATGGGCGCTTTGGCCGCTTTGTTGATGGCCCCCCAGTCCGGCGAAGAGGTGCGTTCGGTGTTGAAGCAGAAAGGCATCGAAATCAAAACGCGGGCCTCGGAAAGCGCGGAAGAGGCGTTGAAGCGCGCTGAGGAAGCCCGCAAGAAGGCCGAAGAGGCCTTGGCAGAAGCCCGCAAGAAGGCCGAGGAAGCCGCCAAAGCCGCGCAGGAGCAGGCCATTACCCTGCAACAGCGTGGGCAGGAACTCGCCGAAGAGGTCGCCAAGAAGGTGAAGAAGGGCGAAGAGGCTGCCGATGCCGAAGGCGGTGATGCCGAAAGCGGAGCCGAGGCCGAAGCCGAAGCATAAAGCGGTCACTCGCGGCAAACCGAAGAGAAGCAAAAGCACCGGTTCACACCGGTGCTTTTCTTTTTGGCTTTTCGAGGGGAGCGTTGCTCGATGTGGATGTGCTTGATGGAGCGCTTGCGAATTCAGCCCCCTTCGGCTTCCCGCATGGCCTGGAAAGCCGTCAGGCCGACTTCCAGGATGTCGCGCGTGGGCTCTCGCGTGGTCAGCCGTTGCAGCCACAGGTTGGGCTGCACGATGGCGCGCACGAAACGGTTGCCCATGTGGTCGGCGGTCCAGCGCAGGTATTCGTAGGCGATGCCCGCCAGCACCGGCAGCAAGAGCACGCGGCTGGCGAACCGCCAGAAGAGCGTTTGCTCGCCCAACAGACTGTAGACCAAAATCGAGACCACCACCAGAATGAGCAGGAACGCGGTGCCGCAGCGGGGGTGTTCCAGCGGGTAGCGGGCGGCGCTTTCGGGGGTGAGGGGCGCGTCGGCTTCGAAGGTGTTGATGGTTTTGTGTTCCGCGCCGTGATACATGTAGAGCCGCCGGACGTCTTCCATCAGACCGATGGCCCAAACATAGCCCACCAGCAGCGCGAGGCGCACCAGCCCTTCCAGGGCGTTGCCCCAAAAGGCGTTCATGCCGAGGAAGCGCTGCCCCAGATGCCCCACGCCCGCGGGCAGCAGGGCGAACATGGCCACGCCCACGACCAGCGAGAAGCCCAGGGTGAGGTACAGCCCCCAGCCTTCCAACTGCTCCTCTTCGTCCACCTGCAGGTTGGCCGAAATCGTGAGCGCGCGGGTGCCCAGCACCAACGCATCCCACAGGCCGATGACGCCCCGCAGGAAGGGAATTTTCATCACCGGGCTTTGGTAAATGCGGCTAAGGGCCTCGGTGTGGACGTGAATTTCGCCGTCGGGCTTGCGCATGGCCATCGCCACGGCGCGCTTGCCGCGCATCATCACGCCTTCGATGATGGCCTGCCCGCCGTAGTTGGGCATTTTCAAGTGCTTGCCCGCGGTGGGAATCTCATGCTCCGCGGCGGTGTCGGCCACGAACAGGGGAAGCAGGGTGAACAATCTCACGAAAACGCGCATGGCAGTGTCGGCCAGCCTGGTCCGTTTAGTGATGGGCGATGGGTTTGTCGGTGAAGAGGTAATCTTTCAACTCCTTGGCAAAGGTGGCGTCTTGCCGCCGAATCCACTCCAGCAGCATGGCAGCGTGTTCTTTTTCCTCGTCGCGGTTGTGCGCCAGAATGGCCTTCAACTCGGGGTCTTGGCAGGCGTCGACGCGCTGGTTATACCAGTCTACGGCTTCCAACTCTTCGGTGAGGGATTTGATGGCGCGATGGAGGTCGCGCGCCGCGGCGGTCAATTCTTCCACGGGTTCCTGGTAGTTCGACATGATTTTGCTCCTTTGAATTTGGGGAAGAGGGTGGGGAAGGCCCTCTTCAGGCAATTTGGCCGAACTGGTGGAAGAACCGCACCAGGGCTTCCATGCCCTTTTGCCATGTGGGCAGGTGCAGGTTTTCGTTAGGGGCGTGCAGGTTGCCGTCGGGAAGGCCAAAGCCGGTGAGCACCGATTCCAGCCCCAGGATTTCTTCCATTTGCGCCACCACCGGAATGCTGCCGCCTTCCCGCCGGTAGAAGGGCTTTTGCCCCCAGGTGGCTTCCAGCGCCGCGGCCAGTGCTTGCACGGCGGGCGTGTGGATGTCGGTGAGGGAAGCCGGGCCGCCGGCCATGACGTCCAACTCCCAGCGGATGGTAGCGGGCGCGTGGGCTTTCAGGTAGGCTTTGAGTTGCTCGGCCACCTCGTCGGGGTCCTGGTCGGGCACCAAGCGGCAGGAGATTTTCGCCATCGCGTAAGAGGGGATGACGGTTTTGGCGCCTTTTTCGATGAAGCCGCTGTAAAGGCCGTTGATTTCCAGTGTGGGGCGGGCGCCGGTGCGTTCCACGGGGGTGTATTCCGGCTCGCCCCAGAGCTGCGGCACACCGGTTTGTTCCAGGTAGAAGGCGGTGGGGTCGAAGGGCAATTGCGCCAGGAATTGGCGTTCTTCGTCGGTAAGGGGGCGCACTTTGTCGTAGAAGCCGGGCAGGGTGATGCGTCCGTGTTCGTCGTGCATACCGGCGATGAGCTCGGCCAGCGCCTGTGCGGGGTTGTGCACCACGCCGCCGTAGATGCCGGAATGCAGGTCATGGGCTGGCCCGTAAACCCGCAGCTCGAAATAAGCCAGCCCGCGCAGCCCGTAGGTGATGGTCGGCCAGTCGGGGCCTAACATGCCCGCGTCGGGGTTCAGGCAGACGTCGGCGGCGAGCAGGTCTTTGTGTTCGGCGATGAAGGCGGCCAGGTCGGGCGAGCCGATTTCCTCTTCGCCTTCGATGATGAATTTCACATTGACCGGCAGCCCAGCCTGCGCGGCGGCTTCCACGGCTTTCAGGGAAGCCATGACCTGCCCTTTCATGTCGGTTGCCCCGCGGGCGTAAAGGCGTTCCCCACGCACGGCGGGTTCGAAGGCCGGGCTTTCCCACAATTCCAGCGGCTCTGCCGGTTGAACGTCGTAGTGGCCGTAAATGAGCACCGTGGGCGCCTGGTCGCGCGCTGCCGGCATCTCGCCATAGACCACCGGATGCCCCGCAGTGGGATACACGGCCACCTGCCGCGCGCCGATGGCGCGTAGGTTGTCGGCTACCCAGTTGGCCGCGCGGGCAATGTCTTCCCGATGTTCGGGCGTGGTGGAAATCGAGGGAATGCGCAAGAAGGCTTCCAGTTCGGCGAGGAAGCGGCTTTGGTGCTCTTGAAGGTATTGCAAAGCCTGAGAGAGGGACATGGAAAACCTCGCAAAGTGGGATGAGGATATTATACCGCCAAGCAAAGGGGCTTTCTCGACCCTCATCCTTTTCTCATAGAGCCGTTTCCACGCCCAATGGCTTTCACTGCTCTGCTGCATCGGGGCGCGCTGGGCTGGTATCTCGACGTGCATTTTCGCCCTTTCGGCTATAATTTCCGAAACTCGACTGCCCGCGGGCACCGTGGGCTTTCAAGGCAGGTGGTGATGAACGCACTCGACCGAGAAGCGCGCCGCTATCGCAATCTGGATGCCGACGAGATCGTCGCTACCGCGACGGTGTTGTGCCAGCGGATTCGGGAGCGCTTCCCTCAGCGGGGGCTCAACCGGGTCTGCGCCGATTTGCAGAAGGCCGCCGAGGAAACGCGCCAGCGCGCCGAGTGGATCGCGCGCCCCCATTGGGCGATTCGCCT
>CAYVHG010000070.1:0-19560 GCA_964450875.1 uncultured Anaerolineaceae bacterium
CCGCGCTCCAGCCGTTGCAGTGCGGCGCGTGCGGCGTTTTTGGTGGCTTCGCGTTTACTGGGGCCGGTACCGCGGCCCCACGGGGTTTCGCCCACCAGCACTTCGATTTCGAAGCGCCGCTGATGGTCGGGGCCTTCCACCCGCACGGTGCGATAGGCCGGCGAGGCATAGCCCATCGCCTGCACCCGTTCCTGGAGCAGGCTCTTGGGGTCCTCGTCCAGGCGGCGTTCCAGGATGTAATCGACTGCCGGTTCCAGCAGGGGGAAGAGGAAATCGCGCACGGCTTTCAGCCCGCTGTCGAGGTAGAGCGCGCCGATGAGGGCTTCGAAAGTAGCCGAGAGCAAGGTGTCACGCTGTCGCCCGCCGTTGGCATCTTCGCCGTGGCCCAGCAGCATTGCGCGGTCGAGCCCGGTCTGACGGGCAAATTCGGCCAGTTGCTCGCGGCACACCAGCGCCGAGCGCATGCGGGTCAGCGCCCCTTCGTCCATCTCGGGGAAGTGATGGTAAAGCCATTCCCCCACGACGAAATCCAGAATCGCGTCGCCCAGGAATTCCAGCCGCTCGTTGTCTTCCAGGGCGTCGCGGTGTTCGTTGATGTAAGAGCGGTGGGTGAGGGCGCGAATCAGCAGCCTCAGGTCGTGGAAGGGCAATTTCAGGCGTTGCGCGAAGGCCTGAGGGGTTTCGAGGGCTCGCGTTTCCATAAGGCTTGGGCTCCTTCTTGGGAACGCGAAGCGCGCCGGCCCCTCAGTGGCAGGGCTGAGAGGCCGATGCTCGCCGCGTTCAGGGTAGGGGAACTGCAAAGGATGCAAAGGCCGCGGCAGGGCTCAGCCGCGATATTTGCGGAAGACCAAGATGGCGTTGTGGCCGCCAAAGCCAAAGGCGTTGCTGATGGCGACATCGACCGTGTGCTCGCGAGGGTGGTTGGGGACGTAGTCAAGGTCGCACTCGGGGTCGGGGGTTTCGTAATGGATGGTAGGCGGCACTACGCTTTCGCGAATGGCTTGCACGCAGAAAATGGCTTCCAGCGCGCCGGTCGAGCCCATCATGTGCCCGGTCATGGATTTGGTGGAGGAAATGGGCATGCGATAGGCGCGCTCACCGAAGGCGCGCTTGATGGCGCGGGTTTCGGAAACATCGTTGAGCTGGGTGGCCGTGCCGTGGGCGTTGATGTAGTCCACTTCGTCGGGGGCGACGCCGGCGGTTTCCAGTGCCAGCAGAATGGCCTTAGCGCCAGCCGTGCCTTCGGGGTGGGGGGCGGTGACGTGGTAAGCGTCGGCGGTGGCGCCGTAGGCGGCCAGCTCGGCCAGAATTTCGGCCCCGCGCGCCTTGGCGTGCCGCTCGCTTTCCAGCACCAAGATGCCCGCCCCTTCGCCCATCACCAGCCCGTCACGGTTTTTGTCGAAGGGCTGAGGCGTCATGCTCCAGTCGTCGTTGCGGCGGGAAAGCGCTCCCAGCCGGTCGAAGGCGCCGATGCCGGTGAAGGTAATCGTGGCTTCGCTGCCGCCTGTGATGGCCACATCGGCCGCACCCGAACGGATGAGGTGCCATGCCATGCCGATGGCATCGTTGCCCGAGGCGCACGCGGAGGCCGTCGAGAACGAAGGCCCCTGGAAGCCGTGGTGCATGGCAATCAGCGAGGCCGCCCCGTTGGACATCATCATGGGAATCACGAAGGGGCTGATGCGTGAGGGGTCGCGATGGTGGGCGATGAGGATGTTCTCGGAAAGCCGTTCCAGCCCCCCGATGGCCGACGCGACGATGACGGCAATGCGGTAGGGGTCTTCTGCCTCGGCGGAAATGCCCGCTTGCTCGATGGCTTCCTGCGCAGCTACCAGGGCAAATTGTTCGAAACGGCTGGTGCGGCGCACTTCCTTGCGGTCGATGGCGCGGGTGGCATCGAAGTCTTTGACCTCGGCCGCAATGTGGACTTTGAGCAGCGAGGCGTCGAATAGCGTAATCGGGCCGACGCCGGAGGTGCTTTTCAGGGCGGCTTCCCACGTTTCGGCGACGGTATGGCCCAGCGGGTTGACGGTGCCCATGCCGGTGATGACAACGCGTTCGCTCATTGGTCCTTTTCTCCTTGGGAAATTGGGGGAGGCGGGGGGGCTTTGAAGCCGCTGCCGGTCAGTACGATGGCGATGGGGTCGGGCGCACAGTTGGCAATTTGGCGCAAAGCGTCCCATACGATGGCCGAAGTGGGTTCTACGAAGAAGCCTCGGCGCGCCAGCTCGTCACGCCCCGGCAAGATGGCTTCCTCTTCGACCACGAGGAAGGTGCCGTCGTGGGCTTCGATGGTATGCAAAAGGGTGTCGCCCCACACCGGCCAGCGGACGCGCACGCCTTCCGCTGCGGTTGGCACCTGGTCGGTGACCCATCCCAGGGCTTCCCGCCCGCCGCGGGCCACTGCCCACACTGGCGCGCACGCCAAGGCTTGCACGCCAAACAGGCGGGGCATTTTCTCGATGACGCCGCCTTGTTGCAGCGCCAGGAAGCCCCGCGCAATGCCCAGCAGCAGGCCGCCATGCCCCACGGGGGCTACCACGGCCCCGGGCGCCCCCATTTGCTCGTAGATTTCGTAGGCGATGGTCGCGTAGCCATCCAGCCCCACGGGCAGGAAGGCGTGACTGGCGTAGGGGATGCCTCGGTCGGCGTCCTGGCGGACGGCTTCGGCGGCTGCGGAACGCGGACCGTCGACCGCCACCACCTCTGCACCGTAGGCTGCCATTTGGGCGCGTTTGGCTGGCGAGGCGTAAGCGGGGGTGTAAATGCGGGCGTGGATGCCCGCGCGAGCCGCGTAGGCTGCAAATGCCGCCCCGGCGTTGCCCGAAGAGTCTTCCACCGCGGTGGTCACGCCGCGGCTTTTCAGGAAGGCCGCCATCAGTGCCGCCCCTCGGTCTTTGTGAGAGCCGGTGGGGTTGATGAATTCCAGCTTGAAGGCCACGCGGCGCCCAAAGGCTTCATCCCAAACCAGGGGGGTGTGGCCCTCGCCCAGGCTGACGGGCGGGGTTTCCGGCGGCAGGGCGAAGGTCTGGCGGTAGCGCCAGATGCCGGGCTGGGTGTCGTCTACGGCGTCGGGTTGGAACACCGGCAACTCGGCGCGGTCGAAGACGCCGCCGCACTTCGGGCAGCGGTAGGGCAAAGCGTCGTCAGGGTAGGGGGTGCCGCAAGATGTGCAGCGCCAGGGGATGCTCATGGACACCTCGAAGTCGAAAAGGCTGCGTGCTCAGGGTTGGCGGTTCGCTGGCGGGAGCTCGTCGCTGGCGGTAGGGCGGTAGTGGCCGTGTACCCAATGCTGGCCGCTCGGGCCGATTTCTTTTTTCCATACCGGCACGATCTCTTTCAAGCGGTCGATGCCATAGCGGGCGGCCTCGAAAGCGCCGTCGTTGCGGTGCGGCGCGGCGCAGGCCACCAACACGGTGGGCGTGCCGGCTGCCAGCTTCCCGATGCGCTGCACCAGCACGATGCCCTCCACCTTCGGCCACCGTTGCCGAATTTCGGCTGCTACTTGTTGCAGCTTGGCTTCGGCCATTTCGCGATAGGCTTCGTATTCCAGGTAGGCGGTTTCCTGCGAGCCGGTGCGCCCGCGAACCACGCCCGTGAAGAACACCACCGCGCCTGTGGTGGGGGCCGTAATGCTGGCAACCAGGGCATCCAGGTCCAGCGGGGCTTCGGTCACCAGGGTCAGGGTGGGGAAGGCCCCAGCCGGGGCTTCGCTGCCGCCAGCAATGGGGTGGAAAAGGGCAATGTGCGCCCCGTCGGGGATGCGCTCGTCGTCTTCGGCGGTGATTTCGCCGATCGAGGTGACAATGCCCTGGAACGATTTTTCCAGTTCGGGGTAGCGTTCCAGCAAGAGGGTTTTGAGCTGCCCTACCGTGGTGCCGGGGGGGATTTCCAGCGTGAGGCGAGGGACGCCGGTGATGTGTCGCAGCGCGCCGAAAAAAGTGACGGTGACTTCGGGCATGAGGGTTCCTCGGTGCGAAAATCAGCCGCCGCTCACGGGGGGGAAGGCGGCGATTTCGTCGTCGGGGGTGAGGGGGGTGTCGTCGGTGGTGAAGGCGTGGTTGACGGCGATGACCGCGCTCTCGGCGTAAGGTGTCAGCATGGGGAAGGCCGCCAAGGCTGCCCGCAATTGCCCCACCGTGGCAGGGGAAGGCAAGGCAAGGTCGAGGGTTTCCTGGCCTGCGACGTCGCGCAGGGTGGCGAAGAGGCGGATGCGGTAAATGGGCATGGGCTACTCGTTGACGACGTCGCCGCTTTGGCCGCCGTGTTTGCGCACCAGGCGAATGTTGGTGAGGCGCATGGTCTTTTCCGCGGCCTTGGCCATGTCGTACACGGTCAGCGCGGCCACCGAAACGGCGGTGAGGGCTTCCATTTCGACGCCGGTTTGCGCAACGGTGCGCGCCGTGGCGGTGATCTCCACGCCGGGGAGGTCTTCACGCAGGGCGAGTTCCACGGTGACCTGGGTGAGCGGCAGGGGGTGGCAGAGGGGAATGAGGTCGCTGGTGCGTTTGGCGGCCATCACCCCGGCGATTTCGGCCACGGTGAGCACATCGCCTTTTTTGAGCGCACCTTGGCGGATGAGCGCGAGGGTTTCGGGGCGCATGTGCACCTCGCCCTTGGCCACGGCCACGCGTTCGGTCGGCGGCTTGTGGCCGACGTCGACCATGCGCGCGCGGCCTGCCTCATCCAGATGCGTTAGGGTGGGGGAGGAGCTCATGGTGGGAATTATAACATTATTGGGCGAGAAGCGGGGGCGCCTGGGCTTTGAGGTTTTGGGGCTGAAAGGTGACCTGAAGCGGGGGGCTGAAGCGCCTTGTGCCATGATCTCTGAGGGAGCAGGCGGCTTTCTGGGGCAAGAGCAATGGCTGCGTTACTCGCCTGCTTCATCTTCGCCAGCGAAGCGCCGCTTCCATTCGTACAATCGGTTCAGCGCTTCGATGGGGGTCAGGTTGTTGATATCCAAGGCTTTGAGTTCTTCGACCAGGGGGTTGGTTTCGGGGAAGAGGGCCAGTTGTCGCGGCGCCTCGGGGGAAAGCCGCACCGCGCGGCCCGAAGAGGCTTCCAGCTCGCGCAGGATTTCGTTGGCGCGCTGGATGACCGGCCGCGGCATGCCGGCCAGTTGGGCCACATGGATGCCGTAGGAGCGGTCCGCGCCACCAGGGACGATTTTGTGCAAGAAGACGACTTTGCCGTCGGCTTCGCTCACGGCCACATTGTAGTTGCGCACGCCGGGCAGCAAGTCGGCCAATTGGGTGAGTTCGTGGTAGTGGGTGGCGAAGAGGGTTTTGGCGCGCAGTTTGGGGTGGTTGTGGATGTATTCCACCACTGCCCAGGCAATGGCCAGGCCGTCGTAGGTGCTGGTGCCGCGGCCGATTTCGTCCAAGATGAGCAGGCTGCGGGGGGTGGCGTGGTGGAGGATGTTGGCGGTTTCCAGCATTTCCACCATGAAGGTGGATTGGCCGGCGTGGATTTCATCTTGCGCGCCAATGCGGGTGAAGATGCGGTCCACCAGGCCGATGCGCGCCTTGCGGGCGGGCACGAAGCTGCCCATTTGGGCCATGAGCACGATGATGGCCACCTGGCGCAGGTAGGTGCTCTTGCCGGCCATGTTGGGGCCGGTGAGGATGCGGATGCGCTCGCCTTCCTCGAACACGGCGTCGTTGGGCACGAAGCGCTCGCCTTCCAGGGTGCGCTCCACCACGGGGTGGCGGCCGTCGTAGATGGCGAGGACGTCCTCGTCCACCACTTCGGGGCGGGTGTAATCGCCTTCCACCGCGGCCTCGGCCAGCGCGGCCAACACATCCAACTGGGCCAGCGCGCGGGCGCTTTCCAGCAGGCACGCCGCGTGCGCGGCCACTTCGGCGCAAATTTGCTTGAAGAGGCGGGCTTCCAGTTCGCGGATGCGCTCTTCCGCGTTGAGCACCAGCGCCTCGTATTCCTTCATCTCGGGGGTGATGTAGCGCTCGGCGTTCACCAGGGTTTGCTTGCGGATGTAATGCTCTGGCACCAAATGGGTGTTGGCTTTGGTGACTTCGATGTAATAGCCAAAGACCTTGTTGTAGCCCACTTTGAGGTTTTTGATGCCGGTGCGCTGGCGCTCGACTTTTTCGAGGTTGGCGATGTAGTCGCGGGCGTGTTGGGTGCTTTGCACCACCTCGTCCAATTCGGCAGAGAAGCCGGGGCGAATCACGCCGGTGTGTTGCAAGGTAGCCGGCGGGTCTTCGGCCAGGGCGCGGGTCAACAAATCCAACACCTCGGCGCACGGGGCGGGGGCGGGCACGGCCGCGGGGCGCTCGGCTGCCTGGCGCAAGGCTTCGCTCACCGCGGGCAGGCGGCGCAGGGTCTCCCGAATGGCGACCAAATCGCGCGGTTGGGCGTGGCCCGAAAGCACGCGGTTGGTGAGGCGTTCCAAATCGCCCAACGGCTTGAGCGCCTGGCGCACTTCTGCTCGCAGCAAGCCCTGCTCGAAGAAGAAAGCCACCCCATCCTGCCGCTGACGGATGCGTTCCACATCCAGCAAGGGTTTGCCAACCCACTGCCGCAGCAGGCGTTTGCCCATCGGGGTTACGGTGTGGTCCAGCACCCCCAAAAGGGAACCCGCCACCGTGCCGCCCCGCAGGGTTTCGGTGAGCTCCAGGTTGCGGCGGGTGGAGGCGTCGAGCACCATGAATTCGTCCAGGCTGTAGGTGCTCAAGCCGGAAAGCAGCCCCAAGGCGGCGGGTTGGGTTTCCTGCAAATATTGCAGCAGTGCGCCCGCGGCGCGGGTTGCGAGGGGTTTGCCCTGCAAGCCGAAACCGGCCAGGGAAGCCACGCCAAAGTGGCTGCGCAGGGTTTCTTCTGCTCGGCCGGGTTCGAAGCGCCACGCAGGCCAGGGGGTGGCGTGGCCAGGCGCGTCGGGCGGCAGAGGGAAGCCCTCAGGATGCAGAATTTCAGCCGGGCGCAGCCGCAGCAACTCTGCGCGCAGCAGGCTCTGCGGGTCGTCGGTGGCGATTTCCGTGGCCGCGAACTCGCCGGTGGTGATGTCTGCGTAGGCAATGCCCAAACGGCGTTCGTCGGCCAAGACCGCGAGCAGGTAGTTGTTGCTCTCCGCGGGCACCAGGTTGGGTTCCAAAACCGTGCCTGGCGTGACCACGCGCACCACCTTCCGCTGCATCAAGCCCTTGCCCGGCTCGCCGATTTGCTCGGCAATGGCCACATGGTAGCCCTTGGCGATCAGTTTGGCCAGGTAGTTTTCCACCGCGTGATAAGGAATGCCCGCCATTGGCACCCGCACGCCTTTGGCGACATTGCGTGAGGTCAGCACGAGGTCTAATTCGCGGCTCACAATCTCCGCGTCATGGTCGAAGGTTTCGTAAAAATCCCCCAAGCGGAAAAACAGAATAGCGTCCGGGTACTGGCTTTTGAGTTGGAGATATTGTTTGCGGATGGGGGTGATGGCGTTTTTGTGTTTTGGCATGTCCTCATTCTAATACACACCGCGCCAGACGCCAAGCCGCTTGGCCCCCGCGGGGGCTGTCTTCTGTTATAATTGTGACCACACACAACCAGGAGGAACAAATGGCCGGCAATATCAAATTCGGCACCGACGGCTGGCGGGGACGCATAGCCGAGGACTATACTTTTGCGAACGTGCGGCGGGCAGCGCAGGGCTTTGCCCGCTATTTGCTGGAAAATGGCAAGGAAGGCGAATGGGTGGTCGTAGGCCACGACAAACGTTTTCATTCCGAAAACTTTGCCGCGGCGGTGGCCGAGGTGTTGGCTGCCAATGGCTTGCGGGTGTATCTGACCGACGGTGCGACGCCCACGCCGGTGATTTCCTATTCGGTGGTCGCCAGGGGCGCGGTGGGCGCGGTCAACATCACGGCTTCCCACAACCCGCCTACCGACAACGGCTTCAAGGTGCGCGATGAGCACGGCGGCGCGATCGACCCCGAAGGCCTGAAGCGCATCGAAGCGCTCATCCCGGCAGACGAAAGCGGCGTGCAGCGTATGCCCATTGCCGAGGCCGAGGGAAAGGGCTTGGTGGTGCGCTTCGACCCCGCGCCGGCCTACATCGAACATATCAAAACCCTGGTCGATCTGGAGCACATCAAATCTGCGGGCTTCAAGGTGCTGGTGGACCCAATGTGGGGCAACGGCGCAGGATGGTTTACCCGCCTGTTGGAAGGCGGCAAGACCGTGGTGGAGGAAATCCACAACATCCGCAACCCGATTTTCCCCGAGATGAAGCGCCCGGAACCCATCCCGCCCAACATCGACGTCGGCTTGCGGGAAACCGTGAAGCGCGGCGCCGACGTGCTCTTGATTACCGACGGCGACGCCGACCGCTTGGGCGTAGGCGACGAGCACGGCCAGTTCGTCAACCAATTGCGCGTGTATGCCCTGCTGGCCTACTACTTGCTGGAAGTGCGCGGCCAGCGCGGCCCCATCGTGAAGACGATTTCCACCACCGCCTTGCTCAACAAACTGGGCAAGCGCTACGGCGTGCCGGTTTACGAAACCGGTGTGGGCTTCAAATACGTCGCCCCCAAGATGCTGGAGGTGGACGCACTCATCGGCGGCGAGGAATCGGGCGGCTATGCCTTCCGGGGCAACGTGCCTGAGCGCGATGGCATTCTGGCTGGCCTCTACATTCTCGACATGATGGTGAAACTCAACCGCAAACCTGCGGAATTGGTGGATCTCATCTTCCAAGAGGTTGGCCCCTCGTATTACGACCGCATCGACACCCCCTTCACCGGCGACCGTCACCCCATCGAGGAGCGCGTGCGCAACGCCAAGCCCGAGACCATCGGCGGCCTGAAGGTGACCGGCTTCCGCACCATCGACGGTTATCAGTTCATGCTGGAAGACGGCGGCTGGCTGCTCATCCGCTTTTCGGGCACCGAACCCCTGCTGCGGGTGTATTGCGAAACCACCGAGGCCGACCGCGTCCAGCCTATTTTGGAAGACGGCCTGCGCATTGCCGGGCTGAAAGATTAGCAGGCAGCGCGCCGCCATGCTGGTCGATAGCCATTGCCATCTGTACTTCGATGCCTTCGACGAAGACCGGGCGGAGGTGATTGCCCGTGCTCGCCGCAATGGCGTGAAGGTGATGCTTACCTTGGGTGTGGATGTGGTTTCCTCGCGGGCCACGGTAGCGCTTGCCGAAGCGCACGACGGCATTTACGCCGCGGTGGGTGTGCATCCTAACGATGCTGCGCGGGCGTGGGAAGGCGAGCGCACGCTGGAAGCGCTGCGCAGGCTCGCGGCTTCCCCCAAGGTGGTTGCCATCGGCGAAATCGGGCTGGATTACTATCGCGACCGCACCCCGCGGCCGGTGCAGTGGCATGTCTTCCGCCAGCAGTTGGATTTGGCCGCCGAATTGGGCCTTCCGGTCAGCGTTCACAATCGGGAAGCCACCGCCGATTTGTTTGGCATTCTGCGGGAGTGGGTTGACGACTTGCGGGAAGAGGGCAGCCCCTTGGCCGAGCGCCCCGGGGTGTGGCACGCCTTTGGGGGGAGCGTGGCCGAAGGGGAAGAGGCCATTGCTCTGGGCTTCCGGTTGGGCATTGGCGGTCCTTTGACCTTCAAGAACGCTCCCGAGCGCCGAGAAGTGGCCGCGGCGTTGCCACTGCAGGCCCTGCTGGTCGAGACCGATGCGCCTTTCTTGGCGCCGCACCCTCATCGCGGGCGTCGTAACGAACCGGCTTACGTGCGCCTCGTCGCTGCACGCTTGGCTGAAGTGCGCGGCCTTACTTTGGAAGAGGTTGCTGCGGCGACCTCACAGAATGCACGCCAACTTTTTCAGTGGAGAGACGTCGTTTGACCACGGTATCTTTTCTCGAACCGATACAAGAAAGTCTGCAAGCCGTGGAAGGCCTCATGCGCCAGCAGGCTGCTGAACATCACCACGACCTCGATGCGGCTTTGCAGCATTTGCTTTCTGCAGGCGGCAAGCGCCTGCGCCCCGCACTGGTGTTGCTGACGGGGGAGATGCTGGGCGCGGACCGCGAACGGTTGCTGACTTTGGCGGCGGCAATCGAATTGTTGCACACTGCCACCTTGGTGCACGATGACCTCATCGATGGCGCTCTGTTGCGGCGCGGCATCCCCACGCTCAATGCGCATTGGTCGCCTGCGGCCACGGTGCTCACGGGCGATTTTATGTTCGCACGTGCGGCGCGCCTCGCGGCGCTGGCTGGCTCGGTAGAGGTGATGCAACTCTTTGCCGAAACCTTGGCGGTCATCGTGGACGGCGAGATCACACAGCTCTTCGATGGGCCTGGCTTGGCCGACCGAGAGGCTTACTACCGCCGCATTTACGCCAAAACGGCTTCCATGTTCGTGCTGGCAACCGTGGCACCGGCACGCCTGAGCGGGGTGGGGGAAGACGCCCTGGCTGCCATGCGCCGCTATGGCCACGACCTCGGTATTGCCTACCAGATTGTGGACGATATTCTGGATTTCACCGGCGACCAGGCGCGGCTGGGCAAGCCGGTGGGCAGCGACCTGCGCCACGGCTTGATTACCATGCCGACGTTGTGCTATCTGGAGGCGCATCCCGAGGACGACGACCTGCGCAGCATTTTGGAAGGCAAAGACCTCTCTGCCGAGCAGATGGACGCGCTCATTGGCCGCATTCGCGCCAGCGGTGCCATTGCCCAGGCCGCCGAAGATGCCCGCCGTTTTGCTCGCAGCGCGGTCGAGGCGCTGCATGACATGCCGGAAGGCGCTCAGCGGGCTGCCTTGGCGGCCGTGGCGGATTACATCGTGGAGCGCGATTTTTAAAGCGTTCGTGGTTTGTGTTTGCGTGGCGGCTGCTTTGGGCGCGGCCGCTGGCGCGGTGGATGAAAAAACGCCTGCATGGATAATGCAGGCGTTTCTCTCTTGTGCGTTCAGAAAAGGTTATGCCGCGGGCATTGTGCGAATGTCCTCGAATTTTTCGACCAGCCCTTTTAGGGCTTCACGCACTTCGTCTTCGGTCAAACCTTGCAGCTTGATGGTCAGCAGCGCGTTGGATGTGTCTTCGCCGGAGAACGTGCCCAGCGAGACAATGTAGCCGCCTGCTTCGGCAATGGCCTTGGTGATGAGAGCCAGCTCGCCTCGCACGTTGGGCACCAAAATCGAGACCCGCACACCGGGCGCACGCGCCCCCATCATTTCCAGCAAGATCTTGAAAAGGTCGGTTTCGGTGATGATGCCCACCACTTTGCCGTCGCGTACGACGGGAAGCCCCCCGATTTTGTTGTCGGCCATGATGCGGGCGGCTTCTTCGATGGGGGTGTCTTCGGTGATGGTGACGACGTCTTTGGTCATGACGTCTTTAACCGTGATCTTGCTCAGTAGGTAGTTGATTTCCCAGACGCTCAGGGTCGTGGCCGCCGAAGGGGAGGCATTGAGCAGGTCTTTGTCTGAGACGATACCGACGAGTTTGCCCTTTTCGTCCACCACGGGGGTGCGGCGGATATGTTCCACCCGCATGAGGTTGAGGGCATCGACTACCGGCATGTCGGGGGGAATGGTGACCACAGGGTGAGACATACGATCGCCGACAAGCATGGTTGACCTCCTGAGAGAAGCAGACCGCCAAGGCGGTGTGGACGGTTTTTCTACTTACAGTGTACCGCATAAGTTAAGTTGTGAAAAGTGACACAAATAACATGTGTGGCTTTTTTACAAGCCGAGGTAGGCTTTTTGTACGTCGGGGTTACTGGCAACCGTTCTGGAAGGCCCTTCGATTTCGATACGTCCTTCCGCAAGCACGTAGGCGTAATCGGTCACGGCCAGCGCCATTTGGACGTTTTGTTCCACCAGCAGCACGGTGATGCCGGTTTCCCGCAACTTTTTGAGGCTTTCGAAAAGTTGCAAGACCAGGAAGGGAGCAAGCCCCAGCGAGAGTTCGTCGATCATCAGCACTTTGGGGGAGGCCATGATGCCCCGCGCCACGGCCAGCATTTGCTGTTCGCCGCCGCTCATGGTGCCCGCTTTCTGGTTTTGGCGGTCTTTCAAGCGGGGGAACATGTCGAACACGAGCTCCAAGTTGCGGTTGTAGTCGGCGCGGGCACGTTTGGGGGAAGCCCCCATCGCCAGGTTTTCCAACACCGTCATGTGGGTGAAGAGTTGGCGGCCTTCGGGCACCAAGATCAGCCCGCGGTCGGCTTTGGCGTGGGGCGGCAGTTTGCTCACGTCTTCGCCTTCGAAAAGAACCTGCCCCTGCCAGGGGCGGTTGAGGCCCATGATGGTGCGCAGCAGGGTGGTCTTCCCTGCGCCGTTGGCGCCGACCAGCGAGGTCATGCTGCTTTCTCGCAGGGCCAGGGTGATGCCCCAAAGAATTTGCACCTCGCCGTAGCCGGAAGTTACATCGCGCAGTTCCAGGATAGCCATACGCATTCCCTCGTTGTGTGGGTTGCTTAGTCGCCTTGCAGCAGGCGCTCGGCGAGTTTCGGGTCGCCCAGGTAGGCTTGGATGACCCGCTCGTTGTTCGCGATTTCCTCGGGGGTGCCTTCGGCAATCAGCTTGCCGAAATCCAGCACGAGGATGCGGTCGGAAACGTTCATGATGGCGCTCATGACGTGCTCGATCATGATGATGGTGATGCCGCGGTCGCGAATGGCTTTGACCGTTTCCACCATTTTGGCGATTTCCGACGGGTTGAGGCCGGCCAGCACCTCGTCCAGCAGCAACAACTTGGGGCGGGAAGCGATGGCCCGGGCCATTTCCAGGCGTTTCTTCTGGGCCACGTTCAGGCTTCCGGCGAGTTGCTCGGCTTTTTCGGCCAGGCCAACAAATTCCAGCACTTCGTCGGCGATGGCGGCCGCGTCTTTGAGGTGGGCGTCGGCGCGCCCGAAGCAGGCCCCGACCATAACGTTTTCCCGTACGCTGAGCTCGTTGAGGGGACGCACGATTTGGTGGGTGCGTGCCAGCCCCAGGCGGGCCAGGTGGTAGGGCTTCTTGCCGGTGACGTCGTGGCCGTCGAAGATGATGCGCCCTTCTTCGGGTTTGTAGACGCCATCGATGACGTTGAAGAGGGTGGTTTTCCCCGCTCCGTTGGGGCCAATCAACCCGAGAATTTGCCCTTCCGGCAGGTCGAAGGTCACTTGCGTCAGCGCCTGGAGGCCGCCGAAGCGTTTGGTGACGCCCTGAACTTGGAGAATCATATCAACCACCTCCGAACCTTAGCGTAGCGTTGGCGCAGCCAGCCGACCAGCCCGCGCGGGATGAAGAGCACGATGAGCAGCAACAGCACGCCGGAAATGGCAAGTTGCAGGTTCTTGAACAGAGGGCTGACCAGCAGGTAGTCGCGCAGGGTTTCGTAGCCTCCCGCGCCGACGATGGGGCCCAGCACTGTGCCTTGGCCGCCCAGCATGATCATCACGATCATCTCGATGGAAGTGCGCAACGGGAAGGCCAACCCCGGTTCGATGGTGCCGTTTTTGAAGAAGTAGAGCGCACCTACCATCCCCGGAATGATGGCCGAGAGCACGAAAGCCCAGTTTTTGGCCGTGGGGGTGACCACGCCCATGACTTCGGCGGCGTCTTCGTCTTCCCGAATGGCGAGCAGCCCCAGCCCGAATTTAGAGGTCCGCACCCAATAGCTGAGCGCCGTGACCAGCAGGGTCAGGCCGATCATGATGTAGAAGACCAGCTCGAGGGCGTGCATGGCGCCGCCGTAGGCTTTGTAGACGGAAAAGTTGAGCGTCATGCCGGTGGGGCCGCCGAAAGGTTTGAAGTTGTTGATGAAGGCGCTGACGGCTTCGTTGATGCCGATGGTGGCCAAGGCGAAGTAGGCCCCGCGCAGCCGCAGGATGCCCACGCCCAGCAGGTAGGCCAGTAGCCCAGCGGCGAGGCCGCCTGCCAGCAACGCCAGCCACAGGCTCCAGCCCAGCACGTTGATGGTGTAAAAGCCTACATAGCCGCCGAAGCCGAAGAACACGACGTGGCCGAAACTGACATAGCCGGTGTAGCCCAAGAGAATGTTCAAACTGGAAGCCAGCGCTACCGCGCTCAACACGGTGAAGGCGGTTTCGCGGTCGAGGGCGTCTCCGGTGATGATGGGCCACAGCCCAATGGCGAGGACCACAGCCAGGCTGAGCCACAGGCTTGCATGTTGGCGGAGTTTTTCGCTCATTCTTCCCCTCCAAACAGGCCGTTGGGTTTGACGAGCAGGATGAGCACGAAGAGCACGAATTCCAGCACCGGCGTCCACGTCGTGGGCATGGCCATGGGCACCAGCCCTTCGATCACGCCCAAGATCAGCCCGCCGAACAGCGAGCCGACCGGGTTCCCCAGGCCGCCTAACACGCCGATGACGAAGCTTTTGAGTTCGTAGCTCCCGCCTGACAGGATGGTGAAGGGGAAGAACGTGGCAATCAAGCCGCCCGAAATTGCCGCCAGCAGGGTCCCTAAGCCGAAAGTCAGTGCCAGAATTTGTGCGGAAGGCACGCCGACGATTTCCGCCGCGTCACGGTTGTCGGTGACGGCGCGGATGTAGCGGCCAGGGCGGCTGTATTTGAGGAAAAGAAACAGCCCTACGGCCACGAGGGTGGCAACCAGGGCTGCGATGAGGCGGGTGGTGGTGACCACTGTGACGCCAAATTGGATGCTGCCCAGGTCGAGGGGGATGTTGCGCGGTGTGGTGGTAAAGACCGCCGTGCCCACACCGAGAATCATCATATTGACCGCGTAGGTTGCCAGAAGGGTCGAAAGTTCTGGCGCGTCAATGACGCGGTGGACGGCGATGAAGTAAATGATGATGCCGAAAATCAGCCCCAGGAAAGCCGTCAGCACCAGGGCAAGGTAGGGGTGTATGCCCAAGCCGACGAAGAGGTAATACACGCTGAACATCCCCAACGCAATCAACGAACCGTGGGACAGGTTGATGACGTTCATCACGCCCCAGATCAGCGTCAGCCCCATGGCGGCGATGCCATAGACGAACCCTAAAAGCAAGCCGTCGATGAGGGAACGAAGCAATGCATCCATCATAAAGTGTTCTCCGCAAGGGGGGATGGAGGGGGATAAAAAGCCTCCCTCAGAGGGAAAGACGCCCTCTGGGGGAGGCTAAGGGAAACGAAGGGTTAGTGTTTCAGGGGGTAAAGGGGAGCGGCCGTCGCACCTTCTTTCGGCCAGACCACCTCTTTCACCAGCTTGCCGTCTTTCTTCTGCCACTGGATGTAGATCATCTCGTGGCCGATCTGCAGACCGTGCGAGTCGGTGGTGTTGGACTTGATGTGGCCGAAGAAGGTCAAGATGTCCATCTTGTCCAGCGCTGCCTTGACCTTGGCGGCGTCGATGGAGCCGGCGTCTTCGATGGCCTTCTGGAGCACCAGCCCGGCCGCGTAGCCGCCTGCCGAGTGGTAGTCGGGGTCTTCGTTGTAAGCGGCTTTGTAGGCTTTGACGAATTCGGCGCTGGTGGGGCCGAACCAGGTCAGGCCGGCGGCCTTGGCCGAGTCGGGCGAGTAGTTGGCGCTGGCTTCCCATTGGCTGGGGCCGACCACGCCGAGGGCTGCGTCACCCAGGTCGGCGAAGCTCGGGTCGGGCGGGGCGACCAACAGGGCGAGGTATTTGATGTCGAGTTTCTTTTCGTAGAGCTGGCGGGCCAGGGTCGAGCCGTCTTGGAAGTGGCCGCCGCCCATCACGGCCTGAGCGCCGCTGTCTTGAATCTTGTTGATGAACGCGCCGAAGTCGGTGGTGCCCTTGTCGTAGCCTTCGAACATCACCACATCGTAGCCTTTCTGGGCAGCATACTCCTTGGCGGCTTTCACCACCGCGGTGGAGAACTTGCTGTTTTCGTACACGAAGGCCACTTTCTTGAGGTTGGGGTCGAGGCTTTGCAACAGGTCCACCGCACCGGTCAGGTAGTGGCTGGCGGGGGTGTAGAGCTGGTACACGCGCTCATAGCCCTTCTGGAAGATGGAATCCGACGCGGCACCGGTCGCCAGCATGATCTTCCCGTACTGCTCGGAGATGATGGCCGCCGAAGCCGTCAGCCCGCTGGAGTAAGGGCTGATGAGGAAGTCGGCTTTGTCTTGGGTCACCAGGCGGGTGTAGAGCTGTTGCACCTTGTCGCCGCTGCTTTCGTCGTCGTAGGAGACGGCCTTGAACTTGACGACGGTGCCATCGCTCAGCTTGATGCCGCCTTTGTCGTTCACCTGCTTGATCCACAGGTCCAGACCGTCGCTCTGACGGGTGGATTCCTCGTTGTACTTGCCCGTCTTGGATTGGGTGAAGCCAATCGTGACGGTCACTTCCTTGGCGTTACCCGAAGTAGTGCCTGAGGAAGAGGACTTGCTGCCGCAAGCCGCCAGAACCATGCTGGCAACCAGCAGAAGCCCAAGAAGAAGATAGAGTTTCCGTCGCATCTTGCTCCTCCTTGTTACGTAAAGGGTGAGGATAGGAACAGACTGCCGGGGCATTGCGCCCCTTGTTCATTTTAGCAGCCTTTGGTTGCGGGCAGGGTGAGGGGACTGTAAAAAATGAATAAAAATGCTTCTAAGGTAGGGCGCGGAAAGAGCGTTGATTGCTCCATCGCAGGCTGGCGGGTGATGCTATAATCAAACAAACACCGCTGCGAGGTTTCGATGAACATCCTTTTCGTTGCTGCTGAGGCTGCCCCGTTTGCCAAGGTGGGTGGGTTGGGCGACGTGGTAGGGGCGTTGCCGTGGGCGCTGAAAACCGCTCATCCTGCGTGGGATATCCGTCTGGTGCTGCCGTTGCACCCGACGGTGGATACCGCCCGCTGGGGAGTGCAGCCGCTGACGGCCTTTACCATTGCTCACCGCAATGGGCCGATTACCGCAGAAATTTACCATACCGAGCATCGCGGGCTGGAGGTGTATTTCGTCGCTGGCGGGCCGGTGTTGGCCGTGCCGGGGGTGTATAGCCCAGACCCGCGAGCCGACGCGGTCAAATATGCCTTTTTCTCCCTGGCGGCGCTGGCGCTGGCGCGCTACTTGGATTGGCCGCCCGACATCATCCACGCCCACGATTGGCACACGGCCTTGGCCGTTCATGCTTTGGCCCTGCGCCGCCCCCACGATGCCTTTTTCGCCCGCACTCGCACGGTGCTGACCGTTCACAACCTTCCTTACATGGGGGCTGCTTCGCCGTGGCTGTTGGAAGCCTTTGGCCTGCCGCCGGCTCCGCCCGAGAGCGGTTTGCCCGAATGGGCGCGAACGGTACCCCTGCCCCTGGGCTTGGCCGCGGCCGATGCCGTGACCACCGTTTCCCCCACGTATGCACGCGAAATGCTAACCCCGGCTTTTGGGCGGGGACTGGAGGGTTTTCTGAAGTCCCGCCGCGACCGCCTTTGGGGCATTCTCAATGGCCTCGATACCGACCTCTGGAACCCTGCTACCGACCCGGCTTTGGACGTCCGCTACACTGCAACCGCGTTGGGGCTGCGGGAGCGCAACGCCGAAGCCTTGCGGGCCGAGGTGGGGCTGCCCAAGCCCGAGGGCCGCGTGCCGCTCATTGGCTTGGTGAGCCGCCTGACCGAGCAAAAAGGCGTCGATGTGGTGGCCGACGCCTTGCGGCTTTTGGCCGACTTCCCCTGGCAGGCCGTGCTTTTGGGCACGGGCGAGCCCCATTTGGAAGACGCCCTGCGGCGTCTGGAAGCCGATTTCCCCAATCGAGCGCGGGCGGTATTGCGCTACGATGACGGCTTGGCGCGGCGCATTTACGCCAGCGCCGACGTGCTCATGGTGCCTTCCCGTTATGAGCCGTGCGGCCTGGCGCAGATGATTGCCATGCGTTACGGGGCGGTGCCCGTGGCAACGGAAACCGGCGGCCTGGCCGACACGGTGCGCGATGTGGACTTAAGCCGCAAGAGCACGGGTTTCCTGTTGCCCGAGGCCACGCCCAAGGCGTTGGCGTTTGGCTTGCGGCGCGCTTTTGCCCGCTGGGCAGACCGCCGCCGCTGGCAGGCCTTGCAGCGGCGCGGTATGGCGGAAGATTTTTCGTGGGAACGCCCGGCGAGCGCTTATGCTCGCCTGTATCGCCAATTGGTGCATTTCGTATAGCCAGGCGTTGTGGCCCGGCGTTGCCCTTTCCTCTGGAGGCCTGTATGAGCAAAACCCGCGTGGTCATCCTGGCTGGTGGCGAAGGCTCTCGGTTGAGTGTTCTGACCTCGAAACGCACGAAACCGGCAGTGCCCTTCGCCGGAAAGTACCGCATCATCGATTTCGTGCTTTCCAACTGCGTCAACTCCGGTTTGTTCGACGTGATGGTGGTGGCCCAGTATCGCCCCCATTCCCTCATCGAGCACATCGGCTCCGGCGCACCGTGGGACCTCAACCGCGACTGGACCGGCGGGGTGCGAATTTACACCCCCTATCGCGCCCGCAATGCGGCTGGCTGGTTCGTGGGCACGGCTGACGCTGTGCAGCAAAACTTCCGCTTTGTCAAGCATGCCAGCCCCGATTATGTGCTCATCCTTTCCGGCGACCACATCTACAAAATGGATTACGAGCCGATGATTGCGTTTCACCGCGAACATCAGGCCGACCTCACGATGGCGGTCATCCGAGTGCCGCGGGAAGAGGCTTCCCGCTTTGGCATTGTGGGGGTCGAAGACAACTTGCGGGTCAACGCGTTTGTCGAAAAGCCGCCGGACCCTCCTTCCGATTTGGCGAACATGGGGGTGTATCTCTTCAACCTCGATGTGCTCGACAAAGTGTTGTTGGAAGACCACCGCCGCGCCGATTCCAGCCACGATTTTGGCAAAGATATTTTGCCTCGGATGGTGAAAGAAGGGTACCGCGTGTTTGCTTACCCTTATGCGGATTATTGGCGGGATGTCGGCACGGTGCAATCTTACTGGGAAGCCCACATGGACCTGCTGGAAGTGCCGCCGCCGTTGAACCTTTACGACCGGCAGTGGGTGATTCACACCCGCACGGAGGAGCGCCCGCCGATGCGCATCGCGGCCGGGGCCGAAGTGCGCGACAGCATGATTTCCGATGGCTGTATCATCGAAAGCGGTGCACTGGTCGAGCGCAGTGTGCTTTCACCTGGGGTGGTGGTGCGCTCGGGGGCTGTGGTGCGGGAGTCGGTGGTGTTGACCGATACGGAAGTCGGGGCCCACGCGGTGCTGGAACGCGCCATTTTGGACAAGCGCATTCGGGTGGGGCGCGAGGTGCGGATTGGCGCACTGACCGAGCCGGTGAGCCTGACGATGGTGGGCAAGGGCAGTGAAATTCCCGAAGGAGCGGTGTTGGAAGCCGGGGCCTGGGTGGGCACCGACGTGATTGCCGAGGATTTCCCCGCTGACTTGCGGGTGCGCGCCGGGACGCATTTGGAGACCCGACGGCGGGCGCACCAGGTATGAGCGCGGCGATGGTTATGAACCGTGCTTCAGGTTTGCTCCTTCACCCCACCAGCCTGCCGGGGCCCTATGGCATCGGCGATTTAGGCCCCGCCGCCCGCCGCTTTGTTGCCGATTTGGCGCGCGCGGGCTGCACGTTTTGGCAGGTGCTCCCCCTGGGGCCGACCGGCTACGGCGATTCGCCCTATCAGACCTTTTCGGCCTTTGCCGGCAACCCTTACCTCATCAGCCCTGAAGATTTGCTGGCCGAAGGC
>CAYVHG010000071.1:0-2996 GCA_964450875.1 uncultured Anaerolineaceae bacterium
CGGCTGGCGTCGTCGTGCTCCAGGAAGGGGATCATCGCCGCGCTCATGCCCACCAGTTGCTGCGGGGCTACGTCCATGTAGGTGATGTTGACCGGCTCGGTAAACTGGAAGCCAGAGTGGTAACGGCAGACGACATCTTCGGCCAGGAATTCGCCATATTCGTTCAGCGGGGCGTTGGCCTGGGCAATGTAGTGGTTATCGTCGACGTCTGCGGTCAGGTAGTCCACATCGTCGGAGACGAAGGGCACCACTTTCACCTCGGCTTCGCCCAGCCGCTCGGCCAGGTCGCGGGCTTGCTGCTTGGTCAGGCGGGCGCCAGCCTCGAACAACACCTCGCCGGTTTCGGGGTCTTTGACGTCTTCCCGCAATTGGCGGTTGACCATGTAAGGGCTGTTGGCCGGCAGGGCGCTATACACCCGCCGGTAAGGCGACTCGATGAAGCCGAATTCGTTGACCCGAGCATAGGTAGCCAGGCGGCCGATCAAGCCGATGTTCGGGCCTTCCGGTGTTTCGATGGGGCAAATGCGGCCGTAATGCGAGTGGTGCACATCGCGCACGTCGAAGCCGGCGCGCTCGCGGCGCAGGCCGCCCGGACCGAGGGCCGAAAGGGTGCGCTTGTGGCGCAATTCGGCCAGCGGGTTGGTCTGATCCATGAATTGGGAAAGCTGGCTGGAGCCAAAGAATTCCCGCAAGGCGGCCACCACCGGACGGATATTGATGAGCGTCGCTGGGGTCACCTGTTCTTGGTCGCGGATGGACATGCGCTCTTTGATGACGCGCTCCATACGGCGCATGCCGATGCGCAGTTTGTTCTGCACCAGCTCGCCCACGGTCTTCACTCGGCGGTTGCCGAGGTGGTCCATGTCGTCGGGGGAATCTTCGCCGTTGTTGATGGCGATGATGCGCCGCAGCAGCCGCACGATATCCCACTTGGTGAGCGAGCGGTGGTCCAGCGGCACGACGCCGTGCAGGCCGAGTTTCTGGTTCATCTTGTAACGGCCTACGCGGGCGAGGTCGTAGTAGCGCTGATTGAAGAGCTGGGTTTCGAGGAACTCGCGGGCGTTTTCCAGCGTGGCGGGGTCGCCGGGGCGCACGCGCTTGAAGAACTCGATCAGCGCCTGCTCGGCAATCGAAAGGCTGCTCGCGGCATCCCACTCTGGCTCCTGCCGCAGGGTCGAGGCAATGAACATCCGATCGGGGTTGGTGTCGACCTCGGCAAAGAGGGAAAGGATTTCCTCGTCGGTGCCTTCCTTGATGGGGGAATCGGAAAGGCCGTCGTCCACCGCGGCGAGGGCGCGCAAGAGGATGGTCACGGGCACGGTGCGGCGGCGGTTGAACTTGAGGATGAGGTAATCGCTCTTGCGGGTTTCGAATTCCATCCACACGCCGCGGTCGGGAATGAGTTTGGACTTGGCCAGCGGCCGGCCGGTGGCGCGGTCGATGAGCGCCTCGAAATACACGCCAGGCGAGCGGATGAGCTGAGAAACCACGACCCGCTCGGTGCCGTTGATGATGAACGTCCCCTTGGAAGTCATCCACGGGAAATCGCCCAAGAAGATGTCTTGCTTCACCGGTTCCGGCACTTCCGGCCCGGCAAGGAGCACCGAGACCCACAACGGGCGGGCATAGGTCAGGTCGCGCTCCACACATTCCTCGACGGTGTGCTTGGGCTCTCCAAACCAATACCGCAGCCCCCACTGCTCGGCTTCGAGGGTGCGGCTGGGGAAGTAAAGCCGCATGCCCTTGTTGTAAGATTCGATGGGGGTGATTTCGTCGAACAGGTCGGCCAGGCGTTCCGTGACCAACCGCTCAAAAGAGGCAAGTTGAATTTCGATCAGGTCGGGCAAAGGCAGTTTGACGTCGATCCGGGCGTAGGACTTGGTGGGCAGTGCCGCCATGTGCATACTCTCCTGCAGGAAAAAATCTGGTGTCCATTTCCCCTTGTGCCGGGAGGGCCGGTGTGTTTAAGACACAAAGCGAAAGCATATTATAAACGCGAGCAGAAAGGAACGCAAGGAAGCGCGCCGCGATTCGGCAAATTGCCCCCAACGCGGCGAAGGGCGCTGCCTGAGCGCCCTCTTTCACACCCTTGTGCGGTGTGTTCGTGCCATTCCGTCGACGCGCGCCGCCCCCGCGCTTCAGGCACGGCTCGCTAATGGATTACAAAGGAAAGCGCAACCAGCACCGCTATAAACGAAACAGCCAGCACGGCAATGCGCCGCAGATCTTGCTTGATGTAAGTGTAATCGGGGTTGAACTCGGTTGGGCTGCTCGCCGGACGGCGCAGAGGCCGCCGCGTAGCAGAACGCCGACGAGATTTTGCCATCACACCTCTCCTTGACCACGAAAATCTGCCGCTCTCACGGCAACCAGATTATACCACTCCCTGAAGTTCAGGAACGAACAGCGGTTCAGCCGCGTTCGCCTTTCACGCGCTTCCTAACGCCTCTCCTGCCCTCGGGCCTTCCCATTTAGTGGTAAGATAGAAGAAACCGACCCGCATTCGCGCTCAGGAGGGCGACCATGCCCAACGGCACCCCGATTGACCGCCAGTGGATCTTCGTAACCCGTCAAGGCATTGTGGCTATTGACTGGGGCAACGGCTACGCGCAAGATATTGCCACAGGCGAATTCTTCCCCTATTCCGAAGCCATCTACAGCCACCCCGCCAACGATACCGACCTGGAACTGCTCGTGCGTATGGGGCGGGTGGAAAAATACGACAAGCGTATGGCCTACGTTTACGCCCTCCCCGAACGCCCACAGCGCACCCTCGATTAGGGTGCGTTGTGTTTTCTCGTCCTACATCCCTTCATCTTGAGGAGGTTCCTATGTCTGGCCCTCGTATTGTGCATCCCCCGCGGGGCACCCAATTGCACTGCAAAAACTGGCAACTGGAAGCCCCCTTCCGCATGATTCAACACAACCTCGACCCCGAAGTGGCCGAGCGCCCCGAAGACCTGGTGGTCTATGGCGGCCGCGGGCAGGCGGCCCGC
>CAYVHG010000072.1:0-10230 GCA_964450875.1 uncultured Anaerolineaceae bacterium
ATGGTGGAGAGGGCAAGCCAAAGTCTCCCCAGGCCCCAGAGCAAGCGATAGAGACCGTTGCGACGGCGGGTTGGGGGAATCTGGCCGCCGAGCCATTGGAGCCAAACAAGCACTTCCTGCGGCCAACTCGCCAAGATGTGAGCGATAAAGTGCATGGCCCAAAGCACCGCTACAAACATGCGTTGCATCCCTTCTAACGAACGGACCATCACCTGCTCGATGTCCAAGCCTGCTTCCTGCACAAAACGATACCCGTCCTCGATTCGGTGGCGCAGACGCCAATCTCGATACACCTCTTGCGCCTGCTCCAGCGCCAGCACTTCCCGATTGGTTAGCAGGCCAAACAAGCGCTCCTCACCCTCATCTTTGGCCTCGGTCAGGTTGTTCACCACCACCAGTGAGAGCACCCGTCCACTTTCCGGTAAGCGTATCCGATACCAGCCCAAACGCACCTTTTTGTGCCATGTTTTTCCTGCCCGATGCACTTTCACCTGGGACGTGCTTTGCCAAAGCACGACTTCCATCAGTTCCCGAATCGTGGTGGGTTCCCAGCAGTTCAGCCGTTCATTCCATACTTCGACCTTGCGTTTCGGGTGTCCGACCCGGACGATCCAGGTGGCCTCGGCGGCCTCGACCCACTCGAAAAATTTGCGGTTATCCCCTGCGGCATCCAGGACAAAGCACAACTTTTTGTTTGGAAAAAGGGTGCGCGTCATCCGCACGGCGCGCTGAATCTCCCGATTTTGGCTGAGAAATGTTTCGGCATAGTACGAAAACCAATGGGCATAGGTGGTGGCTGGCTGGGCAAGGTTCACCACCGTAGCTGTGATGGCCGGGTAGCCCCACATCACGCGGGCTTGTCCTTTGAGGTCAGGCGGGGTGCTTTTATGCACCTTGCTCACCCCTTCCACCCGCCGCGCATAGGGCTTTTCCAACTGGACCGGGTCAATGGCCACGACCAGCACTTCCGCCCCCGCTTCCCTCACGGTGCGTTGTGCCAGGCGGTAAAGGCTTTTGGTCCATTGCCAGGTGGTCACTCTGGGAGTGTGCAGCAAGCGGTAGCCTCGTTTGGCTTGAGCCCAGGCACTGGCACTGGGCTCGCCTCCCGTCCACATGGCTTTGGTGATGTGGGGAGACTGGCTCACGATCAAGCCTCGAATCAACGCTTCTCCATTGCGCTGTAAGCGTCGGTCGGGGAAAATACGGGTAAAAGGATGCAAAAATTCCTTCAGGGATTCCTGCGTGGCTTGAGCCAAATTGTGCCCATTTTGCGGTAAACTTTCCATAGGCTCTGCTCCTGATATAGGGTTTGGTTTGGGTACTCTTTTACCATAAGGAGCAGAGCCTTTCCATTGCAGGGATATGGGTAATCACCAGGAACGCGGCAATTGCCTTTTCGACCATTATATGCTACAATGAAAGAGCAAGCGTGCTGGGTGCCCCCCTCACTCAGTGCGCTTGCGCTTTTAAACAGCACAGCCTTTCCTGTCACTGTTTTGCAACGAAACTGCAACGTTTTCTCGGCCGTTTTCGTGTATAATATTGAGCGTCGGACGCCTGGGTGCCCCCCTCACTCAGGCGTCTGACGCTTTAAGTGCCGCTCTCACATCATAGGGGGACGCAGGCCAGAAGAGGGATGCTCTTTCCCCGGCAAGAGGATACCTTCGAGAGCCAGCCGCCCGCTTTCTCGCCGTGCCTGTTCGAGCTGCCACAGAATGTAGCGCGCCCGCTGAGACATTGCCATGGCCAGATTGAGGAGCAAATGCGTGCCGAGCACAGCATCATCCTCGGCCAATGAGAGCAGCCGCTGGCGCGAAAGCGCCAATACCGTTGCGCCTTCCGGCCCGGCGATGAGGTCGGCGGTACGCGGTTCCTGGTCCAGCACGGCCAGTTCACCCGTCATGCGGCCAGGGGGCAACACGGCCATCCGCTCACGCCGCCCGTGCTCCTCCTCAGCCCACACCTCCACCGTGCCTTCCCAAACGATGAAGAGCTCGTCGCCGGGCGCGCCAGCATAAGCCAACGCCTCTCTCGGCTGCAAGCGGCGCACTTCCAACTGCCCCGCCAGCCGCAGCCGCTGGGTATCGCTCAGCCCGCGCCCCAAATCAGCGCGCTGCAGAAAACGGGCGACTTCTTCCAAGCGGGTGACTTCCTGCGGGCCCAACGGCAACAACCACGGGCTGCTACGCGGCAGCCCCAAATAAGCCGCCACCAACCGCCGCACCTGGTCAGGGCGCTCGAAGTGCGGCCAGTGCCCGGCCTTGGGCAAAATGCGCAAATCGGCCTCGGCCCATTCGTCGGCCACCACCCCAGCATCGCGCAGGGGCACAGTGTTGTCTTCGGCCCCCCAAAGCACCAGCCCAGGAACCCGCAGCGCCTTCAAACGACCGGTGAGGTCGTTCTCTCGCATGGCCAGGAAACATTCGGCGCGCACCCGCCCCTGCCCCGGCCGGCGGGCGTCTTCCCGCAGCCGCAGGTAGTCGCGCTCGGTGATACCCGAGCGCTCGGCAAAGGAGGCCGGCCGCATGAGCCTGTCGGTCACCCCGACGAACATCCGCTCGACCAGCCACACGATCAACTGCCCCAGCCCAAACCGCTCCAACATCGTCACCGGCGAAACGAAAAGATTGATGAAAGTCGAAAGCTTGCCTGTCACGGTGGGGTCGATCAGCACCATGCGTTCCAACAGCATGGGATACTTCAGCGCCAGCGTCATGCCAATCATCCCCCCCATGGAATGCCCCACATACACCACCGGGCCATCGCTGGTTTGGCGGATGAGTTCGGCAAGCAAATCGGCGTAAGCGTCGATGGTCGCCCGATGCGGAAAAGGCGGCGACTTGCCATACCCCGGCAAGTCCACCGCCAGGCAATGGAAACGCTGGCTCAACATGCCGATGAGCGGCGAGAGGGCATACCACGAACTGCACCAGCCATGCACCAGCAGGGCGGTTTGATATTGAGGCGGCCCTTCTTCCACCACATGCATCGCCTGCCCGTTGACCACATAAACGCTCATGCCGTACTCCTTCTGCCGAGGGAGAGGGGGTCCTTTTCCTTAGTATAACCTCAGTTGAGCCTGGCGGGGCCTCGCTCTGCCCGAATCTTTTGTGCACCCGCCGCGCACCAAGCAGCGCTTTTGGGAAAACTTGCCCTCCCCCGACCCCTCTGGTAAAATTCAGCCCGCTCGCCCCCATCGTCTAGTGGCCCAGGACGCAGCCCTCTCAAGGCTGAAACCGGGGTTCAAACCCCCGTGGGGGCACAACCGACAACCTTTGCACGGCGGCACCCCATGCTGGCAACCTCGGCGGGGTGCCGTTGGCTTATTCCTCCCCGGGGGGCTCCCCGGCGGGCAAAGGGGGACGTTCCCTGGCCAACACCACCGTCCCCCTGTGCTCCGACAGTCTGCCAAGGCGGGAAAGCGCGGTAGAATAGAAACGACAGCCGCAATCTGCCCCCCTTCACCGAGCGCGCCAAAACGCCATGTTAGAAGAACTCCGCATTCGAAACTTTGCCATCATCGACAACCTGGAACTGACGCTGGGCCCAGGGTTGGTGGTGTTCACCGGCGAGACAGGGGCCGGCAAATCCATCATCGTCGACGCGGTCATGCTGCTGCTGGGAGGACGCGCCGAAAGCATCGTCGTACGCGCGGGAGCCGACCGCGCCGTGCTGGAAGGCATCTTCCGCCTGGAACCTGCCGTGCAAGCCGCGGTGCAGGCCCTCCTCGAGCCCGAAGGGCTGTGGGACACCCCCGACACGGTCGTGCTGGGCCGCGAAATCCGCCGCAACGGGCGCAACCTGGCCCGCATCAACGGCCGCACCGTCAACCTGGGGCTGCTGCGCGCGGTGGGCAACCTGCTGGTGGACATCCACGGCCAGGCCGAACACCTTTCCCTCTTCCGTGTGCGCGAACACATCCGTTTGCTCGACCGCTTCGCCGGGCTGGAAGACGCACTGGCCGCCTACCAGACCACCTACCGCCGCCTGCAACGAACCCGCCGCCGCCTGGAAACCCTGCGCCAACACGAAGCCGATGCAGCGCGCCGCGCCGACTTCCTGGCCTTCCAAATTCAGGAAATCGAAAACGCTGGCCTCGACCCCGAAGAAGAAACCCGCCTCACCGCCGAACGTGAGCGCCTCGCTCACGCCGAAACCCTGGCCGAACACGCCCGGCAAGCCATCTTCCTGCTCGACGAAGGCAACGCCGACATCCCCGCCATCACCGACCTGTTTGGGCAAGTGGCCCACGCGCTGGAAACCATCGCCCAGACCGACCGCGAACAAGCCGACCTTGCCGCCGCGGCCGCCGACGTGGCCGAAACCCTGGCCGACCTCACCCGCCGCCTGCGCGACTATGCCGAAACCCTGGAATTCGACCCCCGCCGCCTGGGCGCCGTCGAAGAGCGCCTTGCCCTCATCGCCGACCTGAAACGCAAATACGGTGCCAGCATCCCCGAAATTCTTGCCTATGCCGAGCGTGCCCGCACCGAGTTGGAAACCATCACCCACGCCGAAGAGCAAATCGCCGCCCTGGAAGCCGAAATCGCCGCTCTGGAAAGCGACCTCGCGGCGCGGGCTTTGGCGCTTTCCCAACAACGGCAGCAAGCCGCCCGCAAACTCGCCGCCGGGGTGGAAACCGAGCTGCAAGACCTCCACATGGCCGGCGCTCGCTTCGCGGTGGACCTCCGCCGCCGCCCCGACCCCCACGGCTTACCCATCCACGACCAGGAGCGCGTGGCCTACGACGACCGCGGCATCGACAAGGTGGAATTCCTGCTCGCACCCAACCCGGGCGAAGGCTTCAAACCCCTGGCCAAAATTGCCTCCGGCGGCGAAAGCTCCCGCCTGATGCTGGCGCTCAAACGGGTGCTGGCCTTGGCCGACCCCACCCCGACGTTGATCTTCGACGAAATCGACCAAGGCATCGGTGGGCGCATCGGTGCGGTCGTGGGGCGCAAACTCCACGACTTGGCCCGCCATCACCAGGTCCTCGTCATCACCCACCTGCCCCAGTTGGCAGCCTACGGCGACGCCCACCATCGCGTGGCCAAAAACGTCCGCAATGGGCGCACCGCCACCACGGTGACCCCGCTGAAGGGCGAAGCGCGCGTGCGCGAACTGGCGCAAATGCTTGGCGGTTCCACGCCCGAAATGCTTCGCTCGGCGCGCGCCCTGCTGGAAAGCCCGCAAAACTCGCCTCTTGGCGCCGGCTGAACAGCCCCTCCCCCCGACCAAAGCCGACGCCAGAGCGTTCCCATGCTGTAACCGCTTCTCTCTTGCCCAAGGAGGCTCACCATGTCCGAAAATTCCCCCCTCGACCTCAACCGCGCTGCCAAAGAAGAGCTCATCGCCCTGCCCGGCATCGGCGAAGTGCTCGCCGAGCGCATCATCCAAGCGCGGCCGCTGCACAGCCTCGACGACCTGCAAAACCTTCCCGGCTTTACCGAAGCGGTGCTGGAAAAAATCCGCCCGCTGGTGACGGTTGCGCCGCCGGAAGCCGCAGCCGAAGGCGCGTCGGCACCGCCGGAAGAAGCAGCCCCCACCGAGGCTTCCCCGGCCGAAGCCGAAGCAACCGCCGAAGCGGCCCCTTCCGAACCCGAAACCGCTGCCGCCGAGGACGAGGCTTTGGCCGAAGCCGAAGCAGAAGCCGAAGCAGCGGAGCCCCCCGCGGCCGAAGCCCGTGCCGAAGGCGAAGCCGAGCCACCCGCCGACCACACCCCGCCCCCCGCAGCCGAACCTGCTTCCCCGCCGCCCGCCCCTGCGCACTACGTCACCCGCCGGGGAGCGTGGGCCTTGGCGCTCACCAGCGCCTTCGTGGCCTTCCTGCTGGCCTTCGGCTTGAGCCTGGGCGTGCTGCGGGCCATCAACGGCACCCTCGCTTACCCCAACGCGGCCCAATATGCCGCCACCCAGCGGCAGGTGCAGGTCATGCAAGAAGAAATCACCCAATTGCAAATGCGCGCCGAGACCCTTCAACGGCAGGTCAGCGACCTGAAAACCGTAGCCTCGCAAGTCAATCAACTGGCCGATGGGCAGCAGCAACTCCAACAGCAGGTCGACGAGATGGCCGAAGCCGTTGCGGCCGTCCAGGCCAGCGCCGAGAAATTCGATGCCTTCCTGCAAGGCCTCCAAGCGCTGCTGAACGGCCTTTCCCCCACCGCTACGCCTTCCACACCCCCCACGGCCACGCCACAACCGCCCACTGCCACCCCCACCGCGACGCCCTGAGCGCGCCGCGCCCTTGCCTTCCCGAAGTTCCCACCCTGAACGAGGTGTTCCATGAGCGAAAATGCTTCCCCCACCCCTGAAAGCAGCACCCCAGCCGAGCCCAAGCCCACCTTTGGCGAACGGCTCTCGGGGGCGTTCCTGGCGCTGGTGCGTTTCGTCGTGCGTCTGCTGGTCATCTTGGCCATCGTCGGTGCGCTGGGCGCAGCCGTGTACTTCGGCGTGCCCTATCTCTATCGGCGCTACGTCCAGCCGCTGGAAGCCCTGCAAGCGCAAGTCGCCACGCTGCAACAGCAATCTGCCGCCCGCGCCGAAGAAGTCAACGACCGCTTGCTGGCTCTGCAAGGCGACCTGGCGCACCTCGACGACCAGCAGCAAGCCTTGGCGCAACAGGTAACGCAACAACAAAGCGACCTCGAGGCGCTCCAAGCGCGGCTCGAGACGTTGGAAAAGCAACGCGCCGCCCTTGCCGACCAATTGGATGGCTTGGCCAAACGGCTCGACGCGGCCGACGCCAACGCCGCCCATGCGCAGGCCACCGCCGCGGCATTGCAAACCGCCTGGCAGCAAGAAGAAGCCAACATCCGGGCTATGCAAACGCAGGTGGCGGTGCTCCAGGCGCTGGAATCGCTGACGCGAGCCCGCGTGCTCATCGGCCAGCACAACGATGGCCTGGCCGCAGCCGAAGTCGCCCGAGCGCAAGCCGTGGTAGCCTGGCTGCAGCAGCAACCCAACGCCCAAAACGACGCCTTGCAACAGACCGCAGACCACCTTGCCCTTGCCGCCCAGGCCCTTCCGGCTTCCCCCGACCTGGCCCTGCAGGACATCGAAGCCGCCTGGCAATGGCTGAGCGGTTTGCTGCCTCATGCCACACCCACGCCCACGGCAACGCCTGCCAGCACACCCACACCCACGGCCTCGCCCACGCCCACGCCGCAGCCCTAAAAGCGCCCTCGGGCGGCAGGCGGTGCTCCCCAAAAGCCTGGGGCTCAGGCAAGCCCCGCGGGTGCAGCGTCATCGCCAAACTTTGGAAACCAGCCCCGGCAGGCCCTCGTGGCCCGTCGGGGCTGCCCTTTGCCCCCTATGCTCGGCCGAGGGCACAACCTGACCATTGGACTATGCCCTCCACCTTTCGCATATCCGTTCAAAACGTACCGCTTACGGCAAAATATGCTATACTCTAAGCAATCCTGACCGGCACCCCTGGCGCCGTTCCAGCACAAAGGAATGGCGCGGGTTGGGTATTGGTGGCGCGATGAACCCCACACCTTCCTCGACCCTCACGCGTTGGGCCGCGCGCCTGCGAGCACGCGGCTGGGCCGCTGGCGTGGCGGCTCTTCTCGAAGCCACAGCCCCCTTGCAGCCCCTCGGCGAGACGCTCTTCGTAGGAGGGAAATTCTTCCTCAGCCCGTGGGCTTCGCCAGAGGTTTTGCAAGCCCTCGATGCCCTGGCCACCGACGAGGAAACCCGCGCCGCCTTCCTGCAAGCCTTGCACCGTCCTCCAGGAGCAGCAACCCCATGATCTCGTTGAGCAGCGGCATTCTCAGCATCGTTGGCCTGGCCTTCGTGGTGCTGTTTGGGCTGTTGATGGTCATCCTACCGGTCATCAAACGGCCGCGGCCGGGGCGTGACCTGCGGCCGCTGCGCGCCCTCAGCCGCCTGCGCCACGCCCTCAGCCTCACCGTCGAAGCTGGCACCCGTTTCCACATCTCGTTGGGGCGGGGCGAAATCACCCATCCCCGCACTGCCAGCGCCTTCGTGGGCCTCAGCGCCGCCCACCGCCTGGTGGAAGCCACCGCGGTCAGCGACCGCCCGGCCATCATCACCGCGGGCACCGGCCCGTTGGGCATCCTGGCGCGCAGCACCCTCCACAGCGCCTATGCCGCCGGAGAGCAAGACACCCGCTACCGCCCCGTTTACGGTCGCGTCACCGGCCTGACCCCCTTCGCCTATGCCGCCGGCGCTATGCTCACAGCCCGGGACGACAACGCCGCAGCCAACTTCCTCAGCGGCAGTTTCGGCGCCGAAGTCGCCTTGATGGCCGATGGCATGGCAGGAGAAGACACCCTCACCGTCGCAGGCACCGATAGCGTCGCCGCTCAAGCCGTGCTCTACGCCGCAGTCGACGAACCGCTCATCGGCGAAGAAGTCTTCGCCAGCGGCGCTTACCTGAACGCCGGACCCCTCCACGGCACCAGCTTGCTCACCGAAGACATCTTCCGCTGGCTGCTCATCCTCGCCATCCTTGGCGGCGCCATCGTCAAGATGCTGGGGGTGCTGCCATGAAGATGAAATCGCCCCTCGCAACCGCCGTAGCGATGGCCGTGGGGTTGATCGTGCTCTTTGGCTACTTCTTCCCCTTGCCGGTCTTTACCGGCCTGCGCACCCTCCTGCTCCAATGGGCCCTCATCCTTGCGGGCACCGCGCTTTTCGTCGGGATGGTCAACCTGAGCCAATACCACTGGGCAAACATCCGCAACCGCCGGAAGCCGTGGGGCAGCGCGGTGGTGATGGTTTCCCTCTGGCTGACCTTTGCTCTGGCGCTTTACGCTTCCCCGGCCAGCGCGCCCATCCAATGGCTCTTCAACGCCATCATCGTCCCTGCCAGCGTGGCGCTGCTGGGGCTGTTGGCTTTCACCCTGGCTTATGCAGCGGTGCGGCTGCCGCGCCGTCGGCCCGGCCTGATGGCCGTGCTCTTCCTGACCACGGCCGTGCTCATCATGCTGGGCGCCGTCGCCTTGCCCGGCATCGGCATGCTGCCCTTCATCGGCGACACGCTGCGGCCCTGGCTGGCCCAAGTGCCCGCCGCGGCCGGGGCGCGCGGCATCCTCTTGGGCGTCGCCCTCGGCACCGTCGCCACCGGCCTCCGCATCCTCTTGGGCAGCGATCGCCCTTACGGTGAATGACATGAGCGACCAAATCCGTTGCCCAATGTGTGGTAAGCCCAACCCGGCAGACGCCGAAATCTGCCGCTATTGCCACGCGCGCCTCAAACCCCTGCGGCCAGGGGAAGCCCCCCAACCCAAATCCACGGCCGAGCTGGAAGGCACCCTGCCGCCGTGGATGCAAAACCTGCGGGAAAACGCCACCCCCGAGGCCCTGCCCGAAACCGGCGAACTGCCGCTGGACCTCTCGGCAGGCGCCGAACCCGCGGAAGAGCCCCTGCCGCCCGAAGAAGAAGCCGCCGAAGACGACCTGCTGTGGGCGCCTGACGAAGAAGAGGAAGACCTGCCCGACTGGCTGAAGTCGCTGGGGGGCGAAGAGGCTGAAGCCGAAGAACACCCCACGCCGACCGCCTCCGCGCCGCCCGCGGCCGAAGCCGAACCCGAGCCGCCTGCAGCCGAAGCGCTTGACGAACTCCCCGATTGGCTCGCAGGCGAACCCCAGGCCGAGGCCGAACCCGAACCCGAACAGCCCCTCGCCGCCGACCAAACCGAACTCCCCGACTGGCTCACCCCCGAAGCCGCGGCGGCAGCCGAACCCGAGCAGCCCGCAGCCGAAGCGCTTGACGAACTCCCCGACTGGCTCGCAGGCGGACCCCAGGGCGAGGCCGAACCCGAACCCGAACAGCCCCTCGCTGCCGACCAAGCCGAACTCCCCGACTGGCTCACCCCCGAAGCCGCGGCGGCAGCCGAACCCGAGCAGCCTGCAGCCGAGCCAGAACAGACCGCCGCGCAACCCTTCCTCGCCGACGTCGGCTTGCCAGAAGACCTCCTGGAAGAAACGCCCGACTGGCTGGCGCTGCTCGCCCCTGACAAAGAAGAAACCACCCCACAAGCCCCCGAAGCCCCTTCCGCACCCGCAAAAGAAACCACGAGCGAGGAAGATCTCGCCGCAGCCGAGTTGCCTTCCTGGTTGGAAGCCATGCGCCCCATTTCGGCTGTCTCGGTGGGCGGCGCAGAGGAAGACGAAGCGGTCGAAACCGAGGGGCCGTTGGCCGGATTGCGCGGCGTCATCGCCCCACCCGAGCCGACGCTGGTCAAGCCCGGCCGAGTGGCCACC
>CAYVHG010000073.1:0-3882 GCA_964450875.1 uncultured Anaerolineaceae bacterium
ACAACCGAGCAGCGCCGAGGGAGAGACCTGCTTCCGCAGGCACCGAAGGGGCAAGCCGGACATCTGTGCCGGTGAATCTCTCAGGTAAAAGGACTTCGGCGCTGGTTTCCCTCTGGAGAGCCCGCTTTGCGCGGCACCGAAGGAGCAAGCGCCCTCGTTGGCGTGCATCTCTCAGGTTCCAGGACAGAGGGCGCACCACTGATGGGTGCGCCTTTTGCTTTTCATACCCTTCCAGGAGGAGGTTCATCATGGAATTCCCCGCTGACCTGAAATACACCAAGAACGATGAATGGATTCGCGCCGACGGCACCGTGGGGGTGACCGATTACGCTCAAGACCAGCTTTCCGACGTCGTTTTCGTGGAAATCGTGGTCTCGGAAGGCGACGAGGTAGCCCAGGGCGATATCATTGCCACAATCGAGTCGGTCAAAGCCGCAGCCGATGTGTACGCGCCGGTGGGCGGCAAAGTTGTGGCCGTCAACGCCGCGCTCGATGACAACCCTGAACTCGTCAACGAAGACCCTTACGGCCAGGCCTGGCTTGTCAAGCTGGAAATCGCCGATCCTGCGGAACTCGAGGGTTTGATGGACGCAGCGGCATACGAGGCATATTGCAAGGAGCGCGAATAAGTCGCGAGTAGCGACTCGCGCATTGCGAATTTCCCCTGACGGCCTGCCGTGCCTCATTCGCAATTTTTTGGAGGCTCCATGTTCTCCCCCCTTACCCCAGCCGAACGCGAAGCCATGCTGGAAGCCATCGGTGTGAAAAGCGTGGCCGAGCTGTTTCGCGATGTGCCGGAAGCCTACCGTTACCCGGCGCTGCGGCTTCCGCCGCCGCTTACCGAAATGGAACTCGCCGAGGAACTCCAAGCCCTTTCCGAGGACAACGAAACCGCGCGCGACTTGCTCTCGTTCCTCGGCGCGGGAGCCTATAACCACTATGTCCCCGCGGCGGTCGACGCCATCCTCAGCCGCGGCGAATTCTACACCGCTTACACGCCCTACCAGCCCGAAATTTCTCAAGGCACGCTGCAAGCCTTGTTCGAATATCAGAGCATGGTGTGCGCGCTCACGGGCATGGAAGTGGCCAACGCCTCGCACTACGATGGCGCGACCGCGGTGGCCGAAGCCGCGGTGATGGCCTACCACGTCTTTCGAGGAAAGCGCCCCAAAGTCGTGCTTTCCCCCTCGCTGCACCCCCACTACCGAGAGACCACCCGCACCTACACCCAAGGCTCGCCGATTGTGTATGCCGGTGACGACCTGCCCCCCGCAGCCGCGCCTGAGGCGTTGCTCGAAGAGGTAGACGACCAAACGGCGTTGGTGATGGTGCAATACCCCGATTTCTTCGGTCGGGTGTACGACTTTACGGCCCTGGCCGCCGAAGTGCACGCTCGGGGCGCGCTTTTCGGCGTCGCAGTCAACCCGCTGGCCTTGGGGCTGCTCAAGCCCCCCGGCGCGATGGGCGCCGACATCGTCACCGGCGAAGGCCAGCCTTTGGGCATTCCCCTTTCGTTTGGCGGGCCGTATTTGGGCCTGTTCGCCACCCGCAAGAAATACGTCCGCAAGATGGCCGGGCGTTTGGTGGGGCAAACGGTGGACAACCGCGGCCAGCGCGCTTTCGTGCTCACCCTGAGCGCACGCGAGCAGCACATTCGCCGCGAGCGGGCGACTTCCAACATTTGCTCGAACCAGGGGCTGATGACCTTGGCCTCTGCGGTGTATCTCAGCCTCTTGGGCAAGCGCGGCCTGCGGAAGGTGGCGGAACTCAACTACCATCGGGCTCACTACGCAGCCCGTAAACTGGCCGCTTTGCCCGGCTATGCGTTGGCCTTCCCCGAGACGCCGTTCTTCAACGAATTTGCCCTGCGGTGCCCCGGCCCTGCCGACGAAATCGCCGCGCACCTGCTGGAACACGACATCGTCGCCGGCTTCCCGCTGGGAGAAGTCTATGGCGAGGCCTTCCGAGATGTGCTGCTGGTGGCCGTGACCGAGATGAATAGCCGCGAGGCCATCGACCTGCTGGCCGAAACCTTAGGGGAGGTGCACTGATGCCGCTCAAGGTGAAAGAACCGCTGATTGTGGAACTTTCTTCGCCTGGTCGGGAAGGCGTGCGCTTCCCCGATCCCGATGTGCCGCCGACGCCTTTCCCCGAGGGGCTGGTGCGGGAAGACCTGCCGCTTCCCGAGGTTTCCGAAGTGGATGTGGTGCGCCATTACACCCGCCTTTCGCACTTCAACCACGCGGTGGACATCAACTTCTACCCCCTCGGCTCATGCACGATGAAATACAACCCCAAAATCAACGAAGCCGTCAGCCGCTTGCCGGGGTTTGCGCATTTGCATCCCCTCCAGCCGGAGGAGACCGTGCAGGGGGCGCTGCGGCTGATGTATGAGCTGCAGGAAGCCTTGCAGGAAATCACTGGTTTTGCCGCCTGCAGCCTGCAACCCGCCGCGGGGGCCCACGGCGAGCTGACCGGCGTGCACATGATTTGGGCATACCACCAGGATCGGGGCGATACCCAGCGCAACAAAATTCTGGTGCCCGATTCCGCGCACGGCACCAACCCCGCGTCGTCGGCCATGAGCGGCTTCCGGGTGGTGGAAATCCCTTCGGATGCGCGCGGCAACATCGACTTGGAGGCCTTGAGGGCCGAGTGTGACGACACCGTGGCTGGCCTGATGCTGACCAACCCCAACACCTTGGGGCTGTTCGAGGAGCATTTGCTGGAAGTCATCGAAACCGTGCATGCGGCGGGCGGGCTGGTGTATGGCGACGGTGCGAACCTCAATGCCCTGCTGGGCATTGCCAAGCCTGGCGAGTTGGGCTTCGACGTAATGCACCTCAACCTGCACAAGACGTTTGCCACGCCCCACGGCGGCGGCGGTCCGGGCAGCGGGCCGGTGGTGTGCGCACCGCACCTGGCCGATTTCCTGCCCGCGCCGGTGGTGGTGGTCAAAGAGGAAGCCACCGACGACCTGCCGCCTTTCTACGGCTTCGCCACGCCGCCCAAGACCATTGGCCGTGTCAAGGCCTTCCACGGCCATTTTGGCGTGATGGTGAAAGCCTTTGCCTACATTCTGATGCTGGGCGCTTCGGGGCTGCGGCAAGTGGCCGAAGACGCTGTGTTGAACGCCAATTACCTGCGGGTGCGCCTGCAGGAGGCCTATCGCATTCCCTACAACCGCGTTTGCATGCACGAGTTCGTGGCCGAAGGCCGCTGGGAAGACGCCCCGGACGTCCACGCGCTGGATATTGCCAAACGGCTGATGGATTTCGGCTTCCATCCCCCGACCAACTACTTCCCGCTCATCGTCCACGAGGCGTTGATGATCGAGCCGACCGAGACCGAGAGTAAAGAGACGCTGGACGCATTTGCAGCGGCGATGTTGCAAATTGCCGAGGAAGCCCACACCGACCCCGATGTGCTGCACAGCGCACCCCATGCAACGCCCTTTGGCCGAGTGGACGAGGTGAAGGCTGCGAAAGAGCTCATTTTGACGTGGCAAGACCGCTGACAGGCTGAGGCCGTTTCCGTTTCGATGGGTGGGCAAGGGTGCCATGTGGCGCCCTTGCTTTTTTCTGGCGCCTCGGCGGCTTGGTGGCCGCGGCGTGGCCTTTATGGCAGAGCACTGCCCGCTGCCCGGATGCCCGGCAGGCGTTCTCCCTTCTCCCAGGGGGCGAAGAGGGATAGGGCAAGGCACGCCTTGCCCCTACAAAAAATCGGTGAAAATCGGTGCAGATCGGTGGATAGCCTCACCATGTCATTGCGAGGGCCTTGTAGGGGCGCAGCGCTGCTGCGCCCAGGCCCGCAGCAATCCCCCGGCTGGGAGGCGTGAGAGGCGAGCCCCTTTGCCTGCTGGCCGGGGGATGGCGTCGCCGC
>CAYVHG010000074.1:0-1669 GCA_964450875.1 uncultured Anaerolineaceae bacterium
CCTGGCGCGCAGGGAGCCGCGGCGTTCCCCCGCGCGTGGGCGCTGGAAACCCGCGGCACCCGCCAGCGCATTTTCGTGGCCGATGCGCGCACCATGCACCACCTTGCAGATGCCAGCGTGCACCTGGTGGTGACTTCCCCGCCCTATTTCGACGCCAAAATGTACACCCCCACCCCGCTGGAAGGCGATTTGGGCGATATTCACGACCTGGAAACCTGGCTGCAGGAAATCGGCAAAGTGTGGGGCGAGGTCTATCGGGTGCTTCAGCCCGGCCGCAAGGCCTTCATCAACATCATGAACCTGCCGGTGCGCCAAAACGGCACCTTCCGCAGCCTCAATTTGGTGGGCAAGACCATTGATTTGTGCGAGAGCAAGGGTTTCGTGTTCAAGCGGGAAATCGTCTGGCACAAGACCAATTCCGTACGCGCCCACTTTGGCACCTACCCTTACCCCGGCAGCATTTTGCTCAACTTTGCCCATGAGTTCATTCTGGAATTCGAAAAGCCCGCCCCGCCGGGGTATCGCAAGTATGCTCATCTCACGCCAGCCCAGCGGGAAGCCTCGAAGCTGGACAAGGCCTTTTGGCTGGAAATCAAGAAGAGCGATGTTTGGCTGTTGAAGCCCGAAGAGAGCGGCGGGCGGCGCAGCCATGTGGCGCCCTTCCCCTACGAATTGCCGGCGCGCCTCATCCGGGCATACAGTTTCGTCGGCGAAACCGTGCTCGACCCTTTCATGGGCAGCGGCACCACCCTGTTGGCAGCCCGCGACTTGGGGCGGGATGGGGTGGGCTATGAAATCGTCCCCGAAATTGCGCGGCAGGCTGCCGAGCGCCTCGAGGGTTGAGCGCCCCTGCCGCCGTAACCTTCTTCGTCATCAGGAGTTCTTGCCATGTCCACTGCTCCCCTTCTCACGTCTCCTGTTGCTGTCATCGTCGGCGCGTCTTCCGGCATCGGCGCGGCGCTGGCCCGCCGCCTGGCCGCCGAGGGCTACCGCCTGGCCCTCGTTGCCCGCCGGGAAGATGCTCTCCAGACCGTGGCCGAAAGCATTGCCGCAGGACAGGACGACGGCCGCCCGCGCGTCTTCCCCCACGACGTCACCGACTACGACGCCGTGCCCGACCTCTTCCAACGCATCCTGGCCGAGATGGGGCGCGTGGATGTGGTGGTGTATGCCGCCGGGGTGCTCTACCCCGCGGACGCCGAGGAATATGATTTTGCCAAAGACCGCCCCATGCTGGAAACCAACCTGCTGGGCGCGGTGGCGTGGCTGGGGCAGGCGGCGGCCTATTTCCAGACTCAAGGCGAAGGGCATATCGTGGGCATCTCTTCCGTGGCGGGCGACCGCGGGCGCGTGAAGAACCCCGCCTATCAAGCCAGCAAGGCCGGCCTGACCAACTACCTGGAAAGCCTGCGCAACCGCCTGAGCCGCCGCGGGGTGCACGTGCTCACCGTCAAGCCCGGCTTTGTGGATACGCCCATGCTGCAAGCCGCGGGGGGCGGCGCGTTTTGGGTGATTTCCCCCGACAAGGCCGCGGCCGACATCGCCAAAGCCCTCCGCAAACGCAAGCAGGTGATTTACACCCCTGGCCGCTGGCGGTGGGTGATGCTGACCATTCAGCACATCCCTTCGTGGCTCTTTCGGCGGCTGAGCGTGTAGCCCCCGCCGCGCG
>CAYVHG010000075.1:0-9073 GCA_964450875.1 uncultured Anaerolineaceae bacterium
CTGGTATCTCGACGTGCTTTTTCGCCCTTTCGGCTATAATTTCCGAAACTCGACTGCCCGCGGGCGTCGTGGGCTTTCAAGGCAGGTGGTGATGAACGCACTCGACCGAGAAGCGCGCCGCTATCGCAATCTGGATGCCGACGAGATCGTCGCTACCGCGACGGTGTTGTGCCAGCGTATTCGGGAGCGCTTCCCTCAGCGGGGGCTCAACCGGGTCTGCGCCGATTTGCAGAAGGCCGCCGAGGAAACGCGCCAGCGCGCCGAGTGGATCGCGCGCCCCCATTGGGCGATTCGCCTCGCGATTGGATTGATCGTGGGGCTGCTTTTGCTGATTATGGCGCGTTTGCTGCTCATCATCCATCTCGATGTGCGGCAATTGCAGCGTTTGGGTCTGGCAGATTTTTTGCAAACCCTCGAGGCGGCGATCAACGATGTCATCTTGATTGGGGCGGCGTTGTTTTTCTTCTTCACCGTCGAAAGCCGCCTCAAGCGCCGCCGGGCTTTGCAGGCGCTGCACGAACTGCGCTCGATGGCGCATGTTATCGACATGCACCAATTGACCAAAGACCCGGAGCGCGTGCTGAAACGCGGCGCCTCGACCGCGTCTTCCCCGGTGGAAGATTTGACCCTCTTCGAGCTTTCCCGCTACTTGGATTATTGTAGCGAGATGCTCTCGTTGATCGGGAAGATCGCCGCGCTTTATTTGCAGGAATTCGACGACCCGGTGGCTTTGGGCGCAGTGGACGAAATCGAAAGCCTCACGACCAACCTCTCTCGCAAAATTTGGCAGAAGTTGATGATCGTGCATTCCTTGATGGAAGGTGAGCAGACCGCAGCCCTGCCCAAGGAAGGAAGCCCGTCGGAGCAGGCCTGAATGGGGGCGAAGGGCACCGGCAGGGCTTTCCCCTTGCCCTTCCTGCACCGCGCGGGTACAATCACCCCATGCCCAAGTATGAACCCGAATATCAGGCTGCATTGGATTTCCTTTATGGTTTCATCGATTACAGCCTGACCCGCAACCTGCGCAACGCGCCGGAGAAATTCGACCTGGCGCGCGTCGAAACATTGCTGGAAGCCCTTGGCAGGCCCCATCGGGCTTACCGCGTGCTGCACATTGCCGGCACCAAAGGGAAAGGCTCGACCGCCGCGTTGATGGCTGCTGCTTTGCAGGCAGAGGGCTATCGCGTTGGCCTTTACACCTCGCCCCATTTGGAAGACTTCGCCGAGCGCATTCAGGTGGATGGCCGCCCCATCCCGCACGTGCACCTGCCGGGGGTGGTGGCGCGGCTCAAGCCGTGTACCGCGCGCATTCCTGGGCTGACGACGTTCGAACTCATTACCGCGGCGGCTTTCCTTTACTTTGCCGACCAGGGCGTGGACGTCGCAGTTGTGGAAGTTGGCCTTGGCGGGCGGCTGGATGCCACCAACGTGGTGCACCCGCTGGTTTCGGTGATCACGCCGATTTCCTACGACCACACCGCGATTTTGGGAAACACTTTGGAAGCCATTGCCGGTGAAAAGGCGGGTATTATCAAGCCGAGCGTGCCGGTGGTCATGGCGCCGCAGCCGCCCGAAGCACGGCAGCGCATTGCGGCGGTGGCCGCCGAGCGGGAAGCCCCGCTGATCGAGGTGGGGCGCGATTGGCTCTATGCGCCGGTCGCGCGCTCGCTGGATGGGCAGGTGCTGTTCGTGTGGCACGCGGCCGAGCAGCCGCTGGTGGACGCTTTTGTAGAATCGGGTGGTTTTCAGGAGTGGGAACCTACCCGCCTGCGCATTCCGCTGTTGGGCCCGCACCAGGTGGTCAACGCAGCCACGGCATACGCCGCGTTGCAAACGGCCCGGCGGCAAGGGCTGGCGCTTTCGCAGGAAGCCATCCGGCGCGGCTTTGCCGCGGCCCGCTGGCCTGGCCGCTTCGAGGTGCTGCATCGCAACCCGCCCCTGGTGGTGGACGGCGCCCACAACCGCGCCGCAGCCCACCAAATTCGCCTGACTTTGGACGAATACTTCCCCGGCTGGCCGCTGGTGCTGGTGTTCGGCGCATCGGCCGACAAGGATATCCGCGGTATGTTGGAAGAGCTGGCGCCGCGGGCGCGGCGCATCATCGTGACGCGTTCCTGGCACCCCCGCGCCGCAGACCCCGAAGACCTGCGCTCCGTCGTCCATCAACTGGGGCGGCCAGCCCAAGCCTACGCCGACGTCGAAGACGCCCTGCGTGCGGCTTTTCGGGCCGCCGCGGGCGAGGCGGTGATTTTGGTCACCGGCAGCCTTTTCGTGGCGGCGGCCGCCCGCAGCGTATGGCGCACCACCCAGCCGCCTGCCAGCCGCTGGCAACCGCTCCCCCTTTCCCCCATCCCTGCTCCTTAGGTGGCTTATGAGTTACGATTACGAAGAAGACCACGAGCGTTTCGACGAGCCCCCCCCGTGGGACCAACCCTTCGACGACGAGGCCGCGGCCGCACTGCGTTCCCAAACCGAGGCCCTTTACGCCGTGCCTGAGCCTCAGCCCGACAGCGACGGCCTGCTGACGCTGCCGGCGGTGGTGCTGGCCGATAGCGTGGTCTTGCCTCACTTGGTGGCGCCGCTTATCGTGCCGGGCGAGGAAAACGTCGCTGCAGTGCGCGCCGCGGTGGAAGGCAAGACCCCTCTGGCGGTCTTCCTGTTGAGCGACTTGAGCAAAGAGAACCCCACCTGGGCCGACGTCTTCCCCATTGGCGTGGAGGCCGCGGCCGGTTTCCCGTATGCCATGCCCAACGAGGCCCACGCCACGCTGATGCAGGGGCGGCGTCGGGTGGCATTGGTGGATGTCGTGGAAACTTCCCCCTACCCGGTGGTGCGGGTGCGCCCCCTCGACGTTCCCGAACCGGAAGACGCCGAGAGCCAGGCCCTCATGAAGGCGGCCTTGCGCACCTTCGAGCGCTTCGTAGAACTCAACGACGCTCTGCCCGAAGAAACTTACCTCTATGCCCTCAACGCCGACCAAATGGGCTGGTTGGCCGATTTGATGGCGATGGCGCTTTCGCCCGACCATGCGCTGCTGCTGGAAGTGCTGGGCCTGACCGACCCCGCGGGGCGCTTGCAGCGGGTGCTCGAAGCCATGCAGCAAGAGGTCGCGCGCCTGGAACTGGAAGACGAAATCCATAGCCGAGTGCAAGATGAAATGGACCGCAGCCAGCGAGAAGCCTACCTGCGGGAGCAAATGCGCGCCATCCAGACCGAACTCGGCGAGGGCGATTTCTGGACGCAGGAAATCAACGAACTGCGGGAGCGCGTAGAGAAAGCCAATTTGCCGGAAGAGCCGCGCGCTCGCGCACTGAAGGAAATCGAACGGCTGGGGCAGCTGCCGCCGATGGCGCCCGAGGTGGGCATCTTGCGCACTTACATCGAGTGGATCCTCGACCTGCCGTGGACCGAGGCCACCGAAGACAACCTGGATATTGCCCACGCAGCCACCACATTGGAAGAGCACCACTATGGCCTGCCCAAAGCCAAAGACCGCATCTTGGAATACATCGCCGTGCGCAATTTGAAACCCAAGCGCACTCGGCAGCCCATTTTGTGCTTCGTAGGCCCCCCGGGGACGGGCAAGACCTCGTTGGGCAAATCCATCGCCGAGGCGCTGGGGCGCAAGTTCGTGCGGGTTTCCTTGGGCGGCGTGCGCGACGAGGCCGAAATTCGCGGCCACCGCCGCACCTACATTGGCGCCCTGCCCGGCCGCATTTTGCAAACCATGAAGCGCGCTGGCACGATCAACCCGGTTTTCATGCTCGACGAGGTGGACAAACTCGGCAACGACTTCCGCGGCGACCCTTCCGCAGCCCTGCTGGAAGTGCTCGACCCTGAGCAAAATTACGCTTTCTCCGACCATTACCTGGAATTGCCCTACGACCTTTCCAAAGTGCTTTTCATCACTACCGCAAACACCCTTGCCACCATCCCCCCGGCTTTGCTCGACCGCATGGAGGTCATCGAATTCCCCGGCTATGTGGAAGAGGAGAAAATCCACATTGCGCGCCGTTTCTTGATCCCCCGCCAGATGGAAGAGAGCGGCCTGACGGAAGAAGACATCCGTTTCACCGACGCGGCTTTGCGCCGCATCATTCGGGAATACACCAACGAGGCAGGGGTACGCAATCTGGAACGCGAAATCGGGCGGATTTGTCGCAAAGTGGCGCGCCTGAAAGCGGAAGGCAAGCGCTTCCCGCGGCGCATCGCCAGCCGCACGGTGGAGCGCTTCTTGGGCCCGGCGGTGCATTTCGACATGGAAGCCGAGACGGAAGACGAAGTGGGGGTGGCAACGGGGCTGGCCTGGACGGTCACCGGCGGCGAGGTAATGCCCGTTGAGGTGCTGTTGATGGACGGCAAAGGTGAACTGCGGATCACCGGCCAGATTGGCGATGTCATGCAAGAATCGGCGCAGGCGGCGCTTTCCTACTTGAAAGCCCACCGGAACGACTTCGGATTGGAAGCCGAGGCTTTCGAGAAGACCGACATCCACATTCACGTGCCGGAAGGCGCGGTGCCGAAAGACGGCCCCAGCGCTGGGGTGACGATGGCGGTAGCGCTGATTTCGGCGTTCACCCAGCGGCCGGTGCGCCACGAGGTGGCCATGACGGGCGAAATTACCTTGCGGGGCAAGGTGCTGCCGGTAGGCGGCGTGCGGGAAAAAGTGCTCGCCGCGCACCGGCATGGCCTCAAAACGGTCATCTTGCCGGAACGCAATTTGAAAGACCTCGAGGACGTGCCGAAGTCGGCTTTGCAGGCGCTGCGGGTGGTCCCTGTCCGCCGGTTGGGCGAGGTGCTGACGGAAGCCCTGCGTTGAGAGGGAAATTGTCACCTCTTTGCCCCCCGTGCTGCCAACTGGCTTGACATTCTCATCGTCCTTTTATAAAATCGGGCTACCGCCCATTGTGCGTGGCGTCACAATGGGGACGTTTATCTTTTACCCTGGAGGAGGCTTAGACGCATGAGTTTATTGACCCCCGCTGAACAAATTGCCATTTGGGTGATTTTGGGCATTGCCATCCTTGGCCTTGCCTACGCCCTCTTCCTGCGGAACCAGATTCTGCGGGAAGACAAAGGCACAGAGAAGATGCAAGAGGTCTGGGGCGCCATCCGTGACGGGGCGGTGGCTTACCTGAACAGCCAGACCAAGATCATCATGCCGTTCATCTTGATTCTGACGGTGTTGCTTTTCTTCTCTGTGTACATCGTTCCCGTTTCCGAAGAAGCCATGCAACGCTTTGCCGGGATGCCTGTAGGAACAGTCCGCTTGATCATGGGTATTGGTCGGGCGGGCGCTTTTATTTTGGGCTCCCTGTTCTCGCTGGCGGTGGGGCAGATTGGTATGCGCATGGCCGTGGAAGGCAATGTGCGCGTGGCCTCTGCGGCGCGGCGTTCCTTTGGTGACGCCCTGCGCATTGCCTATCGCGCCGGCACGATTACCGGCATGCTCACCGACGGCTTGGGGCTGCTGGGCGGCACGATTATTTTCATGATCTTTGGGATTGCCGCGCCCGATGCGCTGCTTGGCTTTGGGTTTGGCGCCACGCTGATCGCCCTCTTCATGCGCGTGGGCGGTGGCATCTACACCAAGGCCGCGGATGTGGGCGCCGACCTAGTAGGTAAAGTGGAAGCCGGCATCCCCGAAGACGACCCCCGCAACCCCGCTGTCGTGGCCGACCTGGTGGGCGACAACGTCGGCGACTGCGCCGGCATGGCTGCCGATATTTTCCAATCTTACGAAGTGACCATCGTCGCTGCCTTGATCCTCGGCTTGGCCCTCTGGCACATCACCGGCAGCATGGCCTGGATTGTGTACCCGCTGCTGGTGCGCGGCATTGGCGTGTTCTCCTCCATCATCGGTACTTACTTGGTCAAGGGCGGCCCCGACAAGGGCGGCGACGCCATGAAAGCCATCTTCAAAGGCTTTCTCTCTTCTGCAGCCATCTCGACGGCATTGTTCTACGCTGTGGGCTGGTATTACCTGGGCGTGATGCAAAAAGGCGCCTTGCCTGGCGGTTGGTGGCGCGCACCGACGGCGGTGGCAGTGGGTGTGCTCCTCGCAATTGCCAATGACCGCTTGACCGATTACTTCACCGGCGCCGAAGGCAAGCCCGTCAAGGAAATCAAGAAATCGGCCGACACCGGTTCGGCAACCCTGATTTTGCAAGGCCTGGCCGTGGGTTACGAATCTTCGGTGTGGGCTATTTTGGTGATTGCCCTCACCATCATGGGCTCGGTGTGGATCTTCCAGGGGGTTCCGGGCCTGACCGAAGTAGAAAAGATTACCTACATCCTCTACGGCGTTTCCATGACCGGTATCGGTATGCTCACCCTTACCGGCAACAACGTCGCGATGGATTCCTTCGGCCCGATTTCCGACAACGCCAATGGCATTGGCGAAATGTCGTGGGCTGGCATGGAAGACGAAGAGACCAAAGTGGCCCAGCAGATCATGGCCGACCTGGACGCAGTGGGCAACACTACCAAAGCCATTACCAAAGGCGTAGCCATTGGCTCGGCGGTGATTGCCGCGGTGGCCCTCTTTGGCTCGTACATGGTCGATGTCAGCAAAGCCCAGGCGCAAGCGGGTGTGCCCGATGCCTTACTCTTGAAGAACCTCGGCATTCGGGTCAACGTGCCCGAGGTGTTCGTAGGTATGCTCATCGGTGGTGCATTGCCGATGCTCTTCTCCGGCTATGCCATCCAGGCCGTGCGCCGCGCGGCTTCCTTGATGGTCGATGAAGTCCGGCGGCAGTTCCGCATGGGCGTGCTGGAAGGCAAGCGCAAGCCCGACTACCAGCGCCCGGTCGCGATTTCCACCCTCGCCGCGCAGAAGGAACTCATTGCCCTTGCCATCCTCGGCGTGGTCACGCCGATTTTGGTCGGCATGTGGCTGGGCGTGGAGGCGTTGGGTGGCTTCCTGGCGGGTTTGATCCTCTCGGGCCAGTTGCTGGCCGTGTTCATGAACAACGCCGGCGGCGCGTGGGACAACGCCAAGAAGACCATCGAAGACGAACCCAAAGACCCCGCCAACAACTTGGGCAAGGGCTCCGAGCGCCACAAGGCCAGCGTCGTCGGCGACACCGTCGGCGACCCGCTGAAAGACACGGCTGGCCCTGCCTTGAACCCCATGATCAAAGTGGTCAACTTGGTCGCCGTGATTGTCGCCCCGATGGTCGCCCAATACGAGCATTTCGGCGTGGGCGGCTGGGTGCTCTTCTTCGTGATGCTGGCTTCCTTGCTCTGGGCTATTTGGTTCAGCCGCCGCAGCGAAAGCGCACCCTCCGAGGAGTGATTCTGCATTTCCTCTTTACTCGATGGAACGAGCAGGCCATCGCTTCGGTGGCCTGCTTTTTGTTCTCATGGGGCTTGCTTTTCTGGCAAAGATAGGGCATACTAAGGGCAAGGGAGAAGAACCATGACCAAGATCAATTTGCGCGCCTACAACCGCCAAATCGGTGAACTGATCAACCGCGGGGCTTACGACGAAGCCATTGCCCACTGCCGACATATTCTGGAGGTGTTCCCCAAGCACGTGGAAACTTACCGCTTGCTGGGGAGCGCTTATTTGGAAGTGCAGCGCTACCAAGAGGCCGCCGATATTTTCCAGCGGGTGCTCGCGGCTGTGCCCGATGACTTTTTGGCGCATTTCGCGCTGAGCAAAGTGCGCGAGCAGGCCGGTGACCGCAAGGCGGCGCTCTGGCACATGGAGCGGGCTTTCGAGGTGCAGCCTTCGGCCCCCGCAGTGCAAGACGAATTGCGCAGGCTGTACGAAGCCGTGGAAGGGCTTGCCCCGCCGCGGCTGCGCCTGACGCGCGGCGCGCTGGCGCGCATGTACCTGCGCAATGGTTTGAGCGCCCAAGCGGTGGCTGAGCTGCGCTCCGCGTTGGCCGACGAGCCCCAGCGCGCCGACCTAATGGCGCTTTTGGCCGAGGCGCTTTACCAAAATGGGCAGCCCGTCGAGGCGGCCAACATGGCGGCTTCGCTTTTGCGTAAACTGCCTTACTGCTTGCAAGCCAACCGTTTGATGGCGCGCGTTTTGGAAGAGACCGGTCGAGCCGAAGAAGCCAAGCCTTACCTGCAACGCTTGTATGCCCTTGACCCCTATGAGGCTTACCGCTCGCCTTCCCGCCCCACCGTCGAACAGGTGCCGGACGAGGCGGTGCAGTTGGACCAGTTGGAATGGATGCCCGAAATGGCTTCCGCGGAACCGTGGAAAGCAGCGCCGAGCGAGGAAACCCCGCCTGCTGTCGAAGAAACTGCTGCCTTGCCCTCTTGGTTTGGCGAGCCCGAAGGTTTGGAAGAGCCTGCCGAAGAAACGCAAGAGGAACCCGCACTGGAAGCCGCTGAGCTGCCCGAATGGCTGCAGGCGATGGCACCCCCGCAAGAGGAAACCCCGCCCGAGGCCGCTGCGCCGGAAGAAGACCTGGAAGCCGAAATCGACGAGGACTTTGCCGCTCTCTTGGGCGGTGTGGGGGCCTCGGAGGCCGAAGGCTCGCTGGTGGAAGAAGCGCCTTTGCCCGATTGGTTGGCAGGCGTGGGCGAGGAGCCCCTGGGCGAAGAGGGAGAAGCCCCCGAACCCGCAGCGCCCGCACCCGCTGAGGCCGCGGCGCCAGCCGAGGAAGAGCTGCCGGAATGGCTGGCGGGGCTGGGCGAAGAGGGTGCCGCCGAAGCCGAGGGCGAAAGTGGGGAAGAGGGCTTGCCGGAATGGCTGACGGAAGGCGCAGCCGAAGAAGCGCCCGCCGCTGAAGCCGAAACGCCTGCCGCCGTTGAGGCGGCCGTCGAGGGGCTGCCGGAGGGCGAAGACGACGCCCTGGCGTGGCTGGAGAGCCTGGCGGCGAAGCAAGGCGCGGCGGAAGAGGAATTGCTGACCGCGCCAGAAGCGCGAGCCGAGCAGCCGCCGGAGTGGGTTGCGGAGATGGCCGAAAGTGCGGCGGAACCGTCGGCCGAAGAAACGCCCGCCACTGAAGCTGAAGCGCCCGCGCCCGAACCCGCAGCGCCAGCGCCCGCCGAGGCTGCAGCGCCTGCCGAGGAAGAGCTGCCGGAATGGCTGGCGGGACTGGGCGAAGAG
>CAYVHG010000076.1:0-3752 GCA_964450875.1 uncultured Anaerolineaceae bacterium
GACGTCCAGCAAAATCAAATCCGGCTTTTCCGCCTTTGCCATTGTGAGCGCTTTCGGGCCGCTATTCGCCACCACGATGCGGTAACCCTGCCGCTGGAGCATCAGCCCCACTAACTTGAGGGTGTCCAGGTCGTCATCGACAATCAAGATTTTTTCGTTTGCCATGGCCGTTGCTCCTCGTCCTGGGGAAAAACACCGGCTCTGCCATCGGCCGGTCGCCGTGAGTGCCGTTTCCTCATTTTACCCTAAAACGCGCCGAAAGGGGGAACAAGGCGAGGTGGGGAAAAGCCCGAGCATCGCCCCAAAAATGCCTTACCCCCGCCCATCTCTGGCCTTATACCGCCGCTCTGTCGCCGCCAAGGCAGCCAAGGTGGTGGTAGAATTCCCTCATCTTCTCTTCCGGGAGGCACCTGCATGAACCCGTTGAAACAGTTGCAAACCTTCGGCCAAAGCATCTGGCTGGATTTCATCCGCCGGAGCATGTTGCACGACGGCACGTTGGAAGCCTTCATCGCGCGCGACGGCATCTCGGGGATGACTTCCAACCCTTCCATTTTCGAGCAGGCCATTGCCCAAAGCGACGATTACACCGACGCCATCGCCGCGCTGGCCCGAGAGGGCAAAAACGCCGACGCCATTTATCAAACGCTCACGGTGGAAGACGTCCAGCGCGCGGCCGATATTTTCGCCAGCGTCTATCAAGCGACCCAGCGCCGCGACGGCTACGTCAGCCTGGAAGTCGACCCTCGGCTGGCCTACGACACCCCCGGCACGGTGGAAGACGCCCGCCGCCTGTGGGCTGCGTTGGCCCGTCCCAATGTGATGATCAAGGTGCCGGCTACGCGTGAGGGTCTGCCCGCCATTCGAACCCTGCTCACCGAGGGCGTCAACGTCAATGTCACTCTGCTGTTCAGCGTCAGGCGCTATCGTGCTGTAGCCGAGGCCTATCTGGAAGCCCTGGAAGCCCGCCAGGCCCGCGGGCTGCCTCTCGAGAACGTCGCTTCGGTTGCCAGCTTCTTCGTCAGCCGCATCGACACGCTCTTGGACGCCCTGCTCGACCAGCATCCCTGCGCCGAGGCACGTGCCTTGAAGGGACGCATTGCCGTCGCGAGCGCCAAAGCCGCCTACGCCGTGTATCGAGAAATCTTCCACGGCGAACGTTTTCGGGCGCTGGAAGCCCACGGCGCGCGCCCTCAACGGCTGCTGTGGGCCAGCACCAGCACCAAGAACCCGGCTTACAGTGACGTGAAATACATCGAGGCTCTCATTGGGCCGGAAACCGTTTCGACCATTCCGCTGAAAACGCTGGCTGCCTACCGTGACCACGGTCGCCCGGCCGAGCGCCTCACGCAGGGCATTCCTGAAGCCCAAGCCACGTTGGCCAAGTTGGCCGAATTGCAAATCGACCTGGAAGCCGCTATGCAGCAGTTGGAAGAAGAAGGGGTGCAGAAGTTCATCAAGGCTTTCGACAGCCTCATGCGCACCCTGCAGGAAGCCGCGCGGGGCGCGTGAGCAGCGGACAAGCCAAGCTTCCCTCGACAGACAAGCGCAGGCTGGCAAAACTCCGCCTGCGCTTGTGCGTTTTTTGGCTTTGGGAAAGCGGCTGCTTATCCTTGGCCTGACGGCGCGCCTTGGTTGGAAGCCGGGGGCGGCTTGGGCTCGGCCCGGGTATTGGGGGCGTCGGGGGGAATGAACAACGTCGCCCCGCAGTAGGGGCATTTCACGATGCCCTTGCCGACGAACTCGCGAATGCCGCCACAATTGGGGCACACATTGGTCACCATTTTGGCCGCATCGCTGGCGTAAAAGGTCATGCTTTCCCAATCGATATAGCCGGTGAACAGCCCCAGGCTGACCAAATCGTAAATTGCCTGGGTGATCTGCTCGCGGGTCATCTTCATTTCTATCATTACCTGTCCCAGCGAGACCTGGCCGTGGCTTTGGATCATGCCCAATAGGCGTTGCAGTTTGTCGGCTTCGGCTTGCTCTTTGGCCTCGGCCTTCCCCTTGACGAGCAGGTAGACGCCGATGGCTCCCAACACCATTGCGGGGAGCGCGCCGAACAAGATGAACCCCAGCACGGCTCCGGGCACGGTGAGTTTGTGGACGGCCAGGCCGCTGGCCATGAACCCGCCCGAAACGATTACGGCGGCCGCTGCCAGGCCTAACGCAATCCATCCACTGGTTTTGCCAACGTTCATAGAGTGTCCTCCTTGGTCGATTGCTTTGTCGAGTTGCCAAAGCGTCATGCGGCTTGGGGGCCGGGTGCGAAGGGCGGTTTAGCCAAAGCCGCTGGAACCGCCGCCGCCCCCACCGCCGCCACCGCCGCCGCCGCTGAACCCTCCGCCGCTGCCGCTGCTGCTGGGGTGGCTGACGAAAGTGGCCGAGGCGTCGTTCAACGTCGAGAGCAAACTATCGGCAATGTTGGAAAGGGAGTTGAAGGTGCCCGCGGCCATCCCGTCCAACGAAGGCGCGCCCTGCCCCGGCGATGCCATGTGGCCGCCGCCCACCGCCGCGCCGCGGGGCGTGCTGCCGCCATAGGGGTAGAGCGTGTACCACCCCGGCGCGGGCATATTGGGCACACGGGCGAACTTGCGCACCCAGAGTTTGGAAATGCCAAAAGCCGTTGCATACGGTAGGTAACGGTCGAACAATTCTTTGGCCTGTTCCAGCGAAGTGTGGCGCTCGAGCTCTTGTAAATAGCGCTTGAAAGCGCGCCACTTGGCGGCTTCCAGGGCGCCTTGGCGAGTCTTGCGGGGCATTGCACGCGCCAGCACCAACCACACCACCGTCACGAGAATCCCGAGCACCACAGCCGCGCCGGCTGCACCGCTGGCTTTCATCCACTGCGCCGGCAGGTACAGCGCTGAAATCAGGCCGCCCAGCACCACGGCTCCACCGGTGTATTTCGCGCGCACCGTGTCGGGGTTCGCGGGGAACAAGCGAGCGCTGACCACTGCCTGGTAAAGCTTGCGCTTGATGTCGGGAATGGAGGTGTAAAAGACGTTCTTCAGGCTTTCCAGCGAACGCTTCTCCCCCGGTATCACGACGTTGCCAAAAATGGCCGCCATCAATTCCGTCTCGAAAGGCAACAAATCGGGCGGCATTTCCTTGGCTACGAAATACGTTTCCTCATGGGTGCCCAAGAAAGCCTTCTTGCGCACCGTCTCGATTTTCAAGACACCCCGCCGTGCCAAATCGAGCAGCGTTGCCAAGATGTCGTCCATATCGGCGTGCTCATCGATCAGGGTGCCCACCATGCCGGGCGGCAGTTTGCTTGGTGGTTCGGTAATCAGCGCAGGCACCACGCCCACCGCGGGGTCGCGCCCCCGCTGATACCACAGCAGGAAGCCACCGCCCAACGCGGCAATCGCCACCAAGAGGAGGAACAACCACCAACCGAGGTCGATCCAAGGTTGCAACTTCATGCGTGTTTCCCAAGGCGGCGGCGAGGCCGAGACGACCCCATGCGGCCACTGCACGCGGATTTCCCACTCTGTGCCGCCCGGGAACGGCCCGGCTTGGAACTGCACGGTGCTGGCATTCAGCAGCTGGGCATTCCCGCTCTTCTTGCCGTCGAGGTACGTTGCCGTCAGAATCTGAGCGCTGTCGAACTCACCCGGCAGATGCACCACGACCCGAGCGCTCTCGATGGGGTAACTTCGGTCGCTTTCGATGAACTTCCAGAAGAATTGGTCGCCTTTCTTGTCGATCCACAAGGCTCCCTTCAACACATAAGTCAGGGTAAACGT
>CAYVHG010000077.1:0-10773 GCA_964450875.1 uncultured Anaerolineaceae bacterium
GAACGCGGTGACCACCGCAGGCCTGTTGGTGTTGGAAGCGGTGGACGCGATGAATCCGCAATCTGCTGACATGCTGGGCTTGGTGCAGCCCGAAGAGGCAGCCTGAGCCTGGTCGGCGACACGACGCGAAAAGCCCGAGGAAACTTCTCCTCGGGCTTTTCGATTTCCATGCGCATGTTGCTCGCGGGGTTCGAGGGTTAGCCTGTTTCCCCGACGGTGTGGAGCAGAGCGAAGTTGGGCGGCCGCATAGCGCCCACCGGAAAACCCGAGATGACCACGACTTGCTGCCCCGGCTCGATGGGCGTCGTAGCCCGCAAAGCGGCTTCCACATGGCGGAGCATGGTCTCGACGGTGTTGGCAAAGGGCACCTGTTGGGGAATGACGCCCCAATACATGCTCAGACGGCGGTAGGTCGATTCTTCGGGGGTGAAAGCGAAGATGGGCACCCGCGGGCGTGCTTTGGACATCAGCACCGCCGTGCGGCCTGTTTGGGTGAAGACGGCGATGGCTGCTACATCTCGCTCGTGGGCCAGTTCGCGGGCGGCGCGGGTGAGGGAGCGGGCGTCGTCGCGGGTCGCGCTGGTTTCGATTTCGGCCAAGTGCCCCCATTGGGTAAAGTGCCCTTCGGCTTCTTGCACAATGGCGTCCATCATTTTGACGGCTTCCACGGGGTACTCGCCCACCGCGGTTTCGCCGGAAAGCATCACCGCGTCGGTGCCGTCGAACACCGCGTTGGCCACATCCGAGGCTTCGGCGCGGGTAGGGCGCGGGGCGTGGATCATGGAATCCAGCATTTGGGTGGCGGTGATGACCAGCTTGGCGTGGTGGTTGGCCATGGTGATGATTTCTTTCTGGGCAATGGGAACGCGCTGCGGGGGCAGCTCCACGCCCAAGTCGCCGCGGGCTACCATCACGCCGTCGGCAGCGTGGATGATTTCGTGCAGGTTTTCCAGGGCTTCCGGCCGCTCCAGTTTGGCGATGATGGGGAGGTCGGTCTTTTCAGGGGCCATTTGAGCGATGGCCTGGCGCACGCGGGCGATGTCGGCCGCGCTGCGCACGAACGAAACGGCGACGGCGTCTACCCCTTGTTCCAACCCAAAGGCCAGGTCGCGCTCGTCTTTGGCGGTGAAGCCGGGGATGTCGAGCGGCGTGCCGGGGAAGTTGATGCCTTTGTGGGAACGCAATTCACCGCCCAGCACCACTTTTGCCCGCACCCACGGCTTTTCCACGTCGAGGGTATGCAGCTCCAGGTGCCCGTCGTCCAGCAAGATGCGCCCGCCGGGGTGGGCCACTCGCGGCAGGTCGGGGAAGTCGACCGGGATGGCTTTGGTGTTGGCTTCCTCTGGCGGCGAGGCATCTTCGGGGTAGAGGATGACCGTCTCGCCGGTTTTTAGAGGGAGCGGCTCGGTGGGAAGCTGCCCCACGCGGATCTTTGGCCCTTGCAGATCTTGGAGCACGGCGACGGCTTTCCCCAGCCGGTGGCTGATTTCCCGCACGCGGCGCAGCACCGCGGCGTGTTGTTCGTGCGTGCCGTGGGAGAAGTTGAGCCGCACCACATCCACCCCGGCCGCGATGAGCGCTCGCAGTGTGGCTTCCTCTTCGCTGGCGGGGCCGACGGTGGCGACGATTTTGACATTCCGACGGTGAAAGTTCATGGTTGTTGCCTTCTGGTTGAGCCACGAAGTGGCGATAGCCCATGCAACTTACAGGTAGTTGAGCTTTTTGGCTTGGTAGGTCAGCTCGTCACGGAAGTCGGGATGCGCAATGCGGATGAGCTCCTGTGCCCGCTGGCGGATGGACTTGCCGTAGAGGTTGGCAACCCCATATTCGGTGACGACGTAGTGGACATGGTTGCGGGTGGTGACGACGCCCGCCCCTTGTTTGAGCATGGCTGTGATGCGGCTGAAGCGTTTGCCGCTGCGGGTGATGGCCAGACTGGGCAGAGCGATGATGGGCACGCCGTCTTTGGCGCGCGAAGCACCGTAGATGAAATCCAATTGCCCGCCCACGCCGCTGTAAAGTTTCGGCCCGATGCTGTCGGCGCACACCTGGCCGGTGAGATCGACCTCGATGGCCGAGTTGATGGCTACCATTCGGTCGTTTTGAGCAATGACGAAAGGGTCGTTGACGTATTCCGTGGGATGGAGCTCGATCATTGGGTTGTTGTCGATCCAATCGTAGAGTTTGCGCGTGCCCAAGATGAACCCTGCGATGATCTTGCCGGGGTGCAGGGTCTTGCGTGCGCCGGTGAGCACGCCTTTTTCCACCAAGTCCATCACGCCGTCGGAGAACAGCTCGGTGTGCACGCCCAGGTCCTTCTTGTCGGTCAAATAGCGCAGCACCGCATCGGGGATGGCGCCAATGCCCATTTGCATGGTCGCCCCATCGGGGATCAAGTCGGCAATATATTGGGCAATGCGTTCCACTACTTCGGGGTTGCCCTTCGCGGCCATGCTCACTTCGACCAGGGGGTAGTTGACTGGCACGATGTAATCGAGGCGGCTGACGTGGATGAAGGAATCGCCCAAAGTGCGCGGCATTTGTTCGTTGATTTCGGCGATGATGATTTTGGCAGATTCTGCCGCGGTTTTGGTAAGCCCCACTTCTACGCCGAAGCTGCAGAAGCCGTGTTCGTCGGGCGGCGAAAGGTGCACGAAGGCCACGTCTACCGGCAAGATGCCATCGCGGAAGAGGTGGGGGAACTCGGAAAGGAACACGGGGGTGAAATCGGCGCGGCCTTCCTGCACGGCTTTGCGGATGTTGTCGCTGATGAACATGGTGTTCACCCGCAGGTGGCCTTCCATTTCCGGGGCGACGTATTCTGCCGTGCCGACCGTGAGCGCCTGGGCGATTTCGACGTCTTCCAACTCGGGGGCGCGCTTGACCAGCGCTTTGAGCAGCACCTGCGGCGTTGAGCAGTTGCCGGTCAGGAAGATGCGCTGATGCGATTTGACGACCGCCACGGCTTCTTCTGCGCTGACAATGCGCGAGCGGTAAATTTTGTTCCAGTCCATCGGTCACTTCTCCTCGGCGGGCGTAAGCAGGCTCAGGTTGCGCAGTTCGCCTTTGTAGGTGTTGATGGCGCGCGCGAGGGCTGGTCTTTCGACCATGGCGCGGGCGATGCCTTTGTCGGCGATGGCGAGGATGTAAGGCATGGCCGCCGTCACCAGGGCGTGGGTTGCTGTGCGCGCCACCACGCCGGGCATGTTGGGGACCGCGTAGTGAATGACGCCTTCGTCGATGTAAGTGGGGCGGTCGTGGGTGGTAGGCCGCGAAGTGGCTGCGCACCCGCCCTGATCGATGCTGATGTCGAGCAGCAAGGCGCGCGGCTTCATGCTTTTGATCATCTCTCGGGTGATGATGAGCGGCGCGCGCTCGCCGGGTTTGAGCACCCCGCAGACCACCACGTCGGCGAAGGAGAGCGTGCGGGCGATGTTGTAGGGGGTGGCGGGCAAGGTGCCCACTTGCGGGAAGGCCTGGAAGATGCGTTCCAGGGCTTTTTGGTTGATATCCAACACGGTAACGTGCGCGCCCAGCCCCAGGAAGCCGCGGGTCGCGCACGTGCCGACTACGCCCGCGCCGATGACCACCACTTCGGCCGGCGGAACGCCGGGCAGCCCGCCCAGCAGAATGCCCTTGCCGCCGTGGTTGTTTTGCAGCAGCCGCGCCGCCACCTGGACGGCCATCAGCCCGCCAATTCGGCTCATCGGCTTGAGCACCGGGCGGTCGCCGTCTTCGGTTTCGATTTGCTCTAACGCCACCGCGGTGATGTCGTTTTCCAGCATGTAGGTGATCTTGTTGTGCCGGGCCGAGGCCAGGTGGAGCAGCCCCATGATGATGGCCCCTGGCTGCAGCCATTGAATTTCTTCCATCAACGGCCGTCCGACTTTCACCAGCAGGTCGGCTCGGCCAAAGACTTCGTGAGGGGAATAGACGATGCGGGCACCGGCTTGTTCGTAGTCTTCGTCGCAGAAACCGGCGCCTTTGCCCGCTTCATGCTCTACGTACACCGTGTGGCCGTGGCGCACCAAGGTGCGAACGCCGTGGGGGGACAACCCCACACGATATTCGAAGGGACGACGTTCTTTGGGAATGCAGATGTTCATGGGAACGCTCCTCGTGATAGGAAAAGCGAAGAAAAAAGCCGCGGCTGGGGAGGGCGCCGCGGCTTGGTCCGTTACAACCCACCCAGCAGGCGGGCCAAGATGGCCTTTTGGGCGTGCAGCCTGTTGTGCGCTTGGCGGAAGAGCAGCGAATGCGGCCCGTCGGCCACTTCGTCGGTGATTTCTTCACCTCGGTGGGCGGGCAAGCAGTGCATGACCACCACTTCGGGCTTGGCTTCCGCAACCAGGGCGGCGTTCACCTGATAGGGCGGGAAGACGCGTTTGCGTTTCTCGGCTTCGGCCTCTTCGCCCATGCTGACCCACGTGTCGGTGTAAATCACGTCGGCGTCTTGCACGGCAGCGTGCGGGTCGTGCAGGAAGCGCAGGCGGCTGCCGCTTTCGGCGGCGAACTTTTGCGCTTCTGCGATGGCTTTTTCGGGCATTTCGTAGCCTTCCGGCCCGGCCCATGTGAAATGGCCGCCCAGCTTGGCAACGATGTGCATTAGCGAAACCGCCACGTTGTTGCCATCGCCGATGAAAGCCACGTTCAACCCTTTGACGGTGCCAAAGTGCTCGAACATGGTGAAAGCATCGGTGAAGGCCTGGGCGGGGTGGTTGTAGTCGCTCAGGCCGTTGATCACCGGCACGTCGGCCCAGCGGGCCAGCTCGACGACGTGCTCGTGGGCGAACACTCGGGCCATCACACCATCCACATAGCCGGAAATCACGCGGGCGACGTCGGCAATCGATTCCCGCTTGCCGAGGCCGATTTCTTGCGGGCTGAGGTAAAAGGCGTAGCCGCCCAGATGCACCATCGCCATTTCGAACGATACACGCGTGCGCAAGCTGGGCTTTTGGAAAATGAGCCCCAGCGATTTACCCTTCAAGACGGGTTTGTTCCCGCCGGTTTTCCATTCTTGTTTGAGCAACAGCGCCAGTTCCAGCATTTCTTGCAACTCGGCCGCGCTGTAATCGGCAATGGCGATGAAGTCGCGTTTCATGGCATTCCTCCGAAGCGGGTGGTTTGAAAGTGGCGTTTTTCACTTTGAAGTATACCATCGGAAGGCGAGGTGTGCAGGGGTTGTGGCCTGCATTTCAGGTTTCTCGCAGCAGTTGCTGCACTTCGGGGTCGTAATAGGCCACGAAGCGGCCGCTCCAGGCGTGGGGGGCGTGCAGGGCTACGGCGATCAACGGGCGAGCCACAACCTCCGGCGGCTGCAGGCGGCCTTCCCGCTGGTAGGCAAGGAATTTGGCGTACAGTTCGGGGGGCATCACGCCCTGCCCCTGCGTGCGGATGTCGGCCTGCATGTCGGTGTCTACGATGCCCGGGCGGAAGGCCAGGGCGGTGATGTGAGGCTCTTCGGCAGCAAGGACGGCAGTGAGGTGGTTGAGGGCGGCTTTGGCGCTGCAATAAGCCCCCCACGTTGGGTAGGCGTGAATGGCAGCTCCGCTGGAAACCAGCACGGCATGGCCGTGGTTTTCCCGCAGCAGGGGAATGCCGTGTCGCAAGAGCGCCACCGCCGCGAGGAAGTTGACCCGCCAGTTGTTTTCCCAGGCCGTCAGGTCGGCTTGTGCGATGGGGGCGATGGGTGGTAGCACGCCCGCGTTGTGAATGATGGCGTCGAGGCGGCCAAAGGCTTCGGCGGCCGTTTCGACCATTCGGCGGGCTGTGGCTTCTTCGCCGATGTCGCCAACGACGGTGTAGACGTTCACTTTTTCGGCGCGGCAGGCGGCGGCTACCTTTTCCAGTCGCTCCGCCTGGCGGGCGTTGAGCACCAAGTCTACGCCGCGGCGGGCGGCTTCCAGCGCCGCGGCAGCGCCCAGCCCGCGCGACGCGCCGGTGAGCAGGATGACACGGGAAGCGTAGGTCATGGAAGAACCTCCAAGGGAAAGATGCATTGGCGAGAGGCCAGCCTTGGCCAGCGTATTCTACCCCAATTGGGCCAGCAGTTGCCGCCGCGCGGTTTCGTGGGCCTGCACATCGGTAGATACTTCCAGGAGGTGGGGCCGGCCGCTGCGCAGGGCGTTGTGCAGGGCAGGGGTGAGGCCGGCGGCTTCCAGGTGCCGATAGGACAGGCCGTAGAGCGCCGCGGCGTGCTCGAAGGTCAGGCCGTGAGGGGTGCGGAACATGGCCGTGAAGGGCGGTTCGTGTTGGGCGATGGGCAGCCGTTGGAAGATGCCCCCGCCGTCGTTGTTGAGCACTACGATTTGCAGGTGGTCCAGGCCAAAGCGGTGCACGGCGAACAAACCACCGATGTCGTGCAGCAGCGAGAGGTCGCCGAGCACCAGCACTGTGGGCTGGCTGCTGGCCGCGGCAACCCCCGCCGCGGTGGAAACCACCCCGTCGATGCCGCTCACGCCGCGGTTGGCGAAGACGCGCAGCGGCGTGCTGGTGGGCAGGGCGTATTCGTCCAAATGGCGGATGGGCAGGCTGTTGCCGACGACCAGCCGCGTTTCCGGCGGCAGGGCTTGAGCCAGCGCGGCGACGAGGGGGCCTTCGGTCAGAGGCGCGGCTGCCACGGCCGCGCGGGTGGCGTGCTCGGCGGCGAGCCAAGCGGCGAGCCAGCCTTCTGCCGCGGGTGGGGGAGGGTCGCCCAAGGCTGCGGTGAGCGCTTGCAAGGTTAGGGCGGTATCGGCAAGCAGGCAGTGCGAGAGCCGGAAGGCGGGGTCGGGCCAGGCGGCGTGGGGGGTGATGGCAACGATCTGGGTTTCCGGCGGCAGCTCGGCGAGAAAGGCCAGCGGGGCGTTGCTGACGGGCGGTGCGCCGAAGAGGAAGACGATTTCCGGCGGCGCAGCATGGGGAAGCCCCGCGGCGAGGAAAAGCGCTTGCCCGCCCAAGATGGGGGAAGCGTGGCTTGCTCCCCCGAAGCGCACGCCCGAGAGCGCGTCGGCCAAGAGAGGATAGCCTGCAAGGGCGGCGAAGCGGCGCAGCAAGGCGGCGGTTTCGGGGGTGGGCGCGGCTTTGGGGCCTGCAAGGATGACGCCTCGGCGGTGGGCGCGCACCAGCGCTGCCAGGGTTTCGATTTGCGACGGGGTGGGCTGGCGGGGCGCGGCGGAAAGCGTGACGAGGGGGCGGTTTCCCTCACGCCCCGCCGTGCCGAGTGGGCTTCGCATAGCCAATTCCAGGGCGGCAGGTGACGCCGAAGCATGGGGTGACGTTGCAGAGAAGGCATTCCCGGCGAAAAGGGCGCTTTCGTCGCCTTCCGGCTCCAGCGGCTTGCGGAAGGGAAAGTTGAGGTGCACGGGGCCAGGGCGGCCGGTGATCCCTTGCGCGGCGGCGACGGCGCGGTCGGCGGTCGCTCGCACGGTGCGCAGCAAATGGCCGCGCGGGGTGCTTTCCGGCAGGGGCATTTCGGCGTACCAGCGCACTGCCCCGCCATAGAGCTTTACCTGGTCGGTGGTTTGATTGGCGCTGCTGTCGCGGAGCTCGGGGGGGCGGTCGGCGGTGAGCAGCAACAGCGGCACCTGCGCGCGGTCGGCTTCCAGTACGGCGGGGTGCAGGTTGGCGGTGGCGGTGCCCGACGTGGTGACGACAACCGCCGGGCGGCCGGTTTCCAGCGCCAGCCCCAGGGCAAAGTAGGCCGCGGCGCGCTCGTCGAGGTGCACGTACACCGGCAGGGCGCGCTGATGGCTGAAGGCCACGGCAAGCGGCGTGCTGCGCGAGCCAGGGCAGATGACCGCCCCGCTCAACGGCAGGCGGGAGAGCTCGTCTACGAAGATTTCGGCGAAAAGGGTCGAGGGGTTCATGGTTGTGTATAATTGAAAAAGACGTTTTGTGCTCAGAGGGCGGGGCTTGCCGCACGGTTCAAGGCAAGCGGGGTGGGTTATTGAAGCACGTTATTGTACTACCTGCGGGGGAACGCATGGGCGCGTATCCGGCATTGTGGACGGCGTTGGCCTTTGTTGGCGGCGTGGCGCTTGCTCCCTGGCTGCCGCGTTGGGGCTGGGGGTGGGCGGCGGTCGTAGCGGCAAGCGCGGCGCTGGCTTGGGGCGTTCGCCGCCGAGGGCTGGGCCGCCGCGGCGTGTTCCTGTTGGCGGGTGTGGCAGCGTTGGGGGTGTGGCGCTGGCAGGTTGTGCAGCCCGATTTCGACGATTTGAGCTTCATTGGCGCTTATGCTGGCTGGAAGCAGGAAGCCACGGTGGTGGGCGTGCTTACCGAGCCGCCCGACATCCGCGATACTTACGCCAATTTGCGGCTGCAGGTTGAGCGGCTGCGCTTTGCGGGGGAGCACGCCGAGACGCCGGTGCATGGCCTGTTACTGGTCCGCACGACGCCAGAGGCGGCTCAGCCCTTGCGCTACGGCACTCGCGTGGTCGTGAGCGGCTGGCTGACGCTGCCGCCCTCGGGCGAGCGCTTTTCATGGCGCGATTATCTCGCTCGGCAGGGCATTTTCGTGACGATGAAGGCGCGCCGCTTGGGTGTGCTGGCGTGGGGAAAGGTGAGCGCGGCCTTGGGGGCAATCTACGCTTTGCGTGCGCGCGCCGCTGCGGTGGTGCGGCAACTGTGGCCGGACCCCGAGGCTGCTTTGTTGGGAGGAATCCTCTTGGGGCTGGACAAGGGGATCCCGCGCGCGGTGTACGATGCTTTTCGCGTCACCGGCACGGCGCACATCATTGCCATCAGCGGGTTCAATATCACGATTTTGGCGGGCTTGTTCGTGGCGCTGTTTGGGCGTCTGTTGGGGAAGGCCCGCGGCATGGCCCTGGCTGCGCTGGCCGTGGTGGGATACACTATTCTGGTGGGGGCATCGGCTGCCGTGGTGCGGGCGGCCATCATGGGGCTTTTGGGTATGGCCGCTTTGGGCGCCGGACGTCGGCAGCACGCTTACACTACTTTGGCGGTGACGGCGGCTTTCATGGCCGCTCTCGATCCGCGCGTTTTGGGCGATGTCGGCTTTCAGCTCTCTTTTGCGGCGACTTTGGGACTGGTGATTTTTGCCGAGCCGTTTCAGCAGGCTGCCGAGCGGGTGTTGCGGCGCTGGCTGCCGCCTCGGCAAGCGCGGCGTTGGGCTGCGCCGGTGGGGGAGTTTTTCCTCTTTACCCTCGCGGCGCAATTGCTCACGCTGCCCATCAGCGCCTATGCTTTCCACCGCATTTCGGTGATTTCGTTCCTCGCCAACCCGGCCGTGTTGCCGGTGCAGGCCCCTTTGATGATTGGCGCGGGGGTGGCGGTGTTGTTGGGGCTGCTGTGGCTGCCGTTGGGGCAGGCGGTGGCTTGGGCGGTGTGGCCATTGGCGGCTTACACCATCCGGGCGGTGGAGGCTTTTGCCGCTTTGCCTTTCACCACGGTGGCAGCGGCCAATTTTGGGGTGGGCGGTGTGGCGGCTTATTATGCAGCGCTGGCGGCAGGCGTGGGGCTTTGGCAGCAGCGGGAGCGATGGCTGGCCCGGTGGCGCCTCAGCGCGGCGAAGGCGGCGCTGCTGCCCGCGCTGGCGGTGATGGCTATGCTGACGTGGCACGCTGGGCTGACGCGCCCCGATGGGCGTTTGCATCTGGCGCTGCTGCCGGTAGGCAACGGCGCGGCGCTTCTGGTGCATACGCCCACCGGACGGTGGGTGCTGGTTGGCGGCGGGGAAAGTGGCACGGCGCTCACCGAGGCTCTGGGGCGCACGTTGCCCCTGGGCGCGCGGCTGGATTGGTGGGTGGTCGGGGCGACCCGGAGCGAAATGGTGGAAGCCCTGTTGCCCGCGCTGGCGTCCGAGCCGCCGCGGGCCGTGTGGTGGGCTGGCGCGGCGCAAATTTCACCTGCGGCGCGGGCTTTGCAGGCTCGGCTGCAGGATGCCGGGGTGCCGGTGCAGCCCGTGCTCCCAGGCGCAGCGCTGGCCTTGGGAGATGGGGCGCGCTTGCAGGCTTTGGCGGTTTCTCCGCGGGGCGGCGTGTTCTTGCTGCAATGGCGCGACTTCCGCATGCTGCTGCCTTTGGGGATGGATTTCGATGCCCTGGCCCAGTTGGAACGCCAGGCGGACCGGTGGGCTCCCTTGACTGCTTTGCTCTTGGCCGATGGCGGTTATGCTCCCCTCAACCCGCCGGAATGGATTGCGCGCTGGCGGCCGCGGCTGTTGCTGTTGAGCGTGCGCCCAGCCGATCCGCATGGCCGCCCCAGCCTGGAATTGCTCCAGAGCGTGCGGGGCTTCCCGCTTGTGCGCACCGACCGCTGCGGCCGCATCGCCTTGACCACCGACGGCAGCCGCTTGTGGGTGCACACGGCGCGCCCCTGTAGCCCTTGAGGCGGCACATGGTACAATTGAGCCGCAAGTGAGCCACAAATTTCGACGAGGAGGTTTTCCGTGGAACGAACGCTTGTGTTGGTCAAACCCGATGGCGTGCAACGAGGGTTGATTGGCGAGGTGATTTCCCGTCTGGAGCGTCGCGGCCTGCGCTTGGTGGCGGCGAAGTTCATGCAGGTTAGCCGTGAGCTGGCCGAAGCCCACTATGCCATCCACAAGGGCAAGCCTTTTTACGATGGCTTGATTGCTTACATTACTTCTGCGCCGGTGATGGCGATGGTGTGGGAAGGCCCCAACGCGGTCGCGGCGGTGCGTCAGACGATGGGCGCTACGCGCCCCACCGAGGCCGCACCGGGGACGATTCGGCACGATTTTGCTCTGGAAATTGGCCGAAATCTGACGCACGCTTCCGATTCGCCTGAAAACGGCGAGAAGGAAGTCGC
>CAYVHG010000078.1:0-3793 GCA_964450875.1 uncultured Anaerolineaceae bacterium
GGTTTTGCCGGTGTCGAAGGCCACGGCCAGGTAGTCGGGCTGTTCTTGTTCGAGCAGGCGCAAGAGGATGCTGGCAAAGCCGTAGGTGGCGGCGGTGGGCTCGCCGGAGGAGGTGCGCCAGCGGTCGCCGCCGGTGCCGGCGGTGAGGGCAAAATAGGCGCGGTAGGCCAGCGCGTGGCCGTCGAGAAGGTAGAGGGTGGGGGGCATGGTGGGGGTAGGAAGTTAGGAGGTTAGGAGATTAGGAAGTTAGGAAGTTAGGAGGTTAGGGAGTTAGGGGGTTAGGCCCTGGCGCTGCCGGGTTTGGCGGGTGAAGGCCTCGATGGTCGCGGCCGGGATGGGCTGGTTCTGGCTCAACAGCAGGTAACCCGGGGCCCAAAAATCACCGCCGATGTTGATGTCGGCCAGGCGAGGGTAGGCTGCGAAAATGCGGCGGGAGGTTTCTCGGCGCACGGTGCGCAGCACTTCGGCAGGGGAGGTTTCTGGCGGGGTTTGCACAACCCATTGCAGATACGCCGGGCGGATGGCCACCTGCACCAGCCGCCAGCCCATCGCGGTGGCAATTTGCGGCAGCCATTGGCTCAGGTCGCGCGCCAGGTCGCCGCGCAACGTGTGCTGCGGAAAACGCGGCACGAGCACGCAGGCATAGGCGATGGCCGCGTGTCCCGGCGGCGGTGCGGGGAGCAAGACCGCTTCGGGCGCAGGCTGCACCTGCGGCTGGGGTGGGGCCTCTGCCACGGCGGCAGGGCGAGGGGCCGCGGCGACTTCCGCCGGCGCGGCGACGGGGGCAACCGCCTCTTGCAGCGAGGCGGATGCCGCGGGGGAAGGCGCTTCCGGCGGCTCGGGCGGGGGCACGTCGTCGAAGAGCGGCTCGAAGGCTTCGGGCGGCAGATCCTCTGGCGGCGCCTCGGCAGCGGCCTGCTCCGCCCCCGCGGGCACGGCCTCTTCGGCCATCGCAGAAGGCCCCAAGGGCTGCGAGGGCAACGGCAGCGCATCTTCCGGCAGGGGAAGAGGCTCAGGGGCGCGCCTCGACGGGCGGGCTTCCGGCGGGGAGGAGGCTTCAGCTTCGTCGGGCGGATGGTCACGGGTTAGCGCTGCGGCCAAATGCCCCGCCTGGGCCCGAATGCGGCTAAAGGGCACGCGCACATCGAAAAGCATCGCCAAGACCAAATCGGCCGTCACGCCGGTGGCATAAAGCAGGTAATCTTGCTGCACGGCTTCCAAGCGCAAGAAACGGACGAAATCTGCGCCGTCGCCCGCTTCCCAGTAGTGGGCTGCGAGGCGGGCAAGCTCTTCGGCGGCGGGCTGAGGCAGTTCCCCGGCATAGGCCCACAGCCGCCCTTCGGTGGTCACCAGGGCAGCGGCTTGGGCTGCGGTTTCCAGGCTCAGGCGGGTGAGGTGCTGCGCCGCCATCGCCACATCGCTCAGCCAGGCCGGGCGCGGCGGCAGCGCACGCGCTGCGGGCCCTTCGGGCAAAGGGGCGGCTTCGCCAAACCAGGCTTCCACCGCGGCGAGGAAGTCGGGCAGGTAGAACGGCTGCCTGAAGGTCAAATCGGGCGCGAGGGAAGCCAACGCAGCGCTCTCGGCTTCCGAGGAGGCCAACAGCACCACCCGCAGCGCCGCATTGCGGCGGCGGAGGGCATCTACCCACGCGCGCAGCCGCGCCAGAGGGGCTCCATCGCCATCCACCACCAGCAAAGCCGGGGCTTCCCCAGTGGGGGTTGCCTCTGCCGGAACCTCAGCCAGCACCGTCGTTTCCACGCCTCGCGAAGCCAGCGACTCCCGCAAGAGTTCGCCCAGCCCCGCTTGAGGCGTGCATACCACCGCACGCGTCATTTTAGCGCTTTCATCAGCGAGAGGAACTCCTTCCACTCTTCGGCAAAAAAGTGCACGGTCAGCGCGCCGAGTTCCAGATGATAGGTGACCTCGCCATCCGGCTCTTCGGCCTTCCACACGAGGTAATTTTTGGTCTCGGCCAGCACTTCGGTTTGCGGTTCGGGGAACTCACTCATGGCAACCTCACAAGGAAAAGGATCGCGCCGTTTTCACGCGCGGGGGGCAGGGCGGCGGCGCAAGCGGCGGTAAAGCCGCCGCAGCCACCCCACCAGCCCGCCCGTCAGCGAATAAGGGGGCACGGTGTGCCAATCGGCCCACGGGTCCTGGTCGAACATCTTGCGCATGATGTAATGCCCGAAAAGGCGCAGGGAAGCCAAGGTAGGGGCGGCGAAGAGCAACCCCAGCACACCGAACAGTTTGGCGCCCACCAGCGCCGTGACCAGCACCGCCGCGGGGTGCACACCCAACGCCTCGCCGAGGATGCGGGGCGTGACGAAGTTATCGATGATGTTATCGCCCACGAACATGCCGCCCACCGTGACCAGCGCCATTTGCCACGGCTGCAAGCCCCATGCCGCCGTCGGCTGTAACAAAATGGCCAGGGCGGTAATGGTGTAAAGCACAAAGGGGCCCACATACGGCACGAAGCGGGCAATGGCCGCCAGCGAAGCCAGCACCAGGGTCATCGGTGCGCCCACCACCGTCAACCACAACCACGCCCACACCATCGCGATCGCGGCCACGGTCAACTGGCCGCGCAGGAAGGCGTTCCAAATGCGCCCCAGCTCCTTGCCCATGCGCTCCAGGTCGTGCTGATAGCCCGGAATGCGGATGGTCACCAGGTTGGAAGACACCCGCCCCGACTCGGCCAAGAGGAAATACGAGGTCAGCCAAACGAACGCCAGCCAGCCCAACACCTGCAAGGTGGAAGCCGCCAAGCGGCTGACCAGCGTGCCCAGCTGGCCGATGAGAGGCTGCACCGAGGTGAGCAATTGTTGGTTGAGGGCATTGAAATCGTATTGACGGAAGTCGAGCACCCAGGGGCCAAAAGCGTAGGTGTGGGTGGAAAGATACTGCAGCCAATGAGGCAAGTCGGTGAGCAGGAAATCTTGCACTACGCCATAAAGCCCCTCGGCCTGCTGCACCAGGGCAAAGCCGCCGGCAGCCAGCAAGGCCAACACCACCGCGGCAAGCAAAAGGTACACCACGGCCACCGCCGTCCGCCAGGAAAGGCGCGCCCAGCGCGTCAGCGCCCCCGCCAGCGGGTGCATCAGATAGGCCAGCATGAGCGCCAACACCAGCGGGCCGATGAAATCGCGAAAAGCAATCAACAACGCGGCCAGGGCTGCAAGCACGCTCACCCCCACCACAATTTTGGTGGCGGGGCTCCACGGCGGCGAAGCGGGCGGCGAAGGCGCAGATGTGGAAGCGGGTTCGATGGAATTTGGAGGGCTCATGGCATTCAACGGCGGCGCACAGGTCGGCGGTTGCGCTTCACGCGCCAGTTCAGGCGGCGCAAGACGGGCGCCTTTTGCCACCAGTGGGGGTCAGGGGCAGGCAACGGCTCGGAAACTTGGCCAGGGAAAGGGTCGGCATCGATCAAATTGGCATACACATAGCGCCCCAGCACCCGCAGGGAAGCAATGGTGGGCGCTGCCAAAGCAATGCCCAACACCCCACCAATGACCGCACCAGCCACGATACCCAAGATGACCACCAACGGATGCAGCCGCACCCGCCGCCCGATGATGCGCGGGATGAGGTAATTGGTATCCAGTTGATCGAAGAGGACATGCAACGCGGCGACCAACAAAGCAAAAGCCCAATGGGGCATAGGCCACCACGTCGAACCGAAAAAGAACGCCAGGGTCGCCGCGATCGTCAGCCAGATGCCATGCCCGATGCTGGGCAGAAATTCCAGCAACCCTGCCAGCAAGCCCATCGGCAACGCCCCCGGCAG
>CAYVHG010000079.1:0-28241 GCA_964450875.1 uncultured Anaerolineaceae bacterium
TTCGACCTTTCGGCCGCGTGCACCGGCTTCATCTTTGCCCTCAACATGGCCGCCCAAGCCATCCGCTCGGGAAGCATCAACAACGCCGTCGTCATCGGCGCGGAGACGCTTTCGCGCATCGTCAACTGGCAAGACCGCAACACGTGCATCCTGTTCGGCGATGGTGCGGGCGCATTCGTACTCCAAGCCTCCAACGAGCCGGGGGGCGTGCTGGAAGCCGTCATGCACGCCGATGGTTCGGGGGCCGACGTCCTCATCTTGCCTGCGGGGGGCAGCAAGCTGCCCACTTCGGCCGACACCGTAGCCCACGGGCTCCACTACGTCCGCATGGAAGGGCGGCCGGTGTTCCGTTTTGCCACCCGCGTGATGGCCGAAGCCACGCGCGAAGTCGTCGAAAAAGCAGGGCTCACGCTGGACGACATCGACCTGGTCGTGCCCCATCAAGCCAACTACCGCATTTTGGAAGTCGCGGCGCGCGGGCTCAAAATGCCGATGGAAAAGTTCATGGTCAACCTCGACAAATACGGCAACACGTCCACGGCATCCATCCCCATCGCGGCGGCAGAGGCGGCGGAACAAGGCCGCCTGCGCCGCGGCGACAAGGTGGTGTTGGTGGGCTTTGGCGGCGGGCTCACCTACGGCGCTCTCGTGGCCGAGTGGACGGGGCCGCTCCCCGACCGCCCCGAAGTGAACCCAGAACGCTATCGGCTGTGGGCCAAAGTGCGTTCCACCGGCCTGCGCCTCAAGCGCAAAGTGCTTGCCAAAACCCTGAGCGACGACAAACTGGGGGGGTAGCGCCATCGGCGCCCGCTCTACTTCCCTTCGCGGCCATCGGCGTTCTCGTGTATCAACCCTTCCCAGCCGCGGGTGGTCATGGTAAAATACCGCCGCTCATTATGGTGGCTGTAGCTCAAGTGGCAGAGCACCTGACTGTGGATCAGGATGTTGTGGGTTCAAGTCCCATCAGCCACCCTGGCCCATTCGCTGATGCCCCGGCTCGGCGTGAGCGGGGGCAGTTTTCGAAAGAGGGGCAACACCATGACCACACGGGTCTTGTGCATCGAAGACGAGCCCGAAATGATCGAACTCATCCGCCTCATCCTCGCCCGAGGCGGGTATGAAGTGTTGGGCGCAGAAAGTGGCCCCGACGCGCTGGAACTCCTCGCCACGACGCCCGACATCGACCTGATCTTGCTCGACCTGATGATGCCTGAAATGGACGGCTGGGAGGTTTACCAGCGGCTCAAGGCCGACGAGCGCACGCGCGATATTCCCGTGATTGTCGTGACCGCCAAAGCCCAGCGCATCGATCGCGTGCTCGGGCTCTACATCGTGGGCGTCGACGATTACATCACCAAACCCTTCTCGCCCAAAATGCTTTTGGAGAGCGTCAAGCAAATTCTGGAACGCAAGAAAAGCGACGGCCGCCAGAGCACGCCCAACCACTCCCCTCCCGAAGTCGATGGGGCTTCCCAGCCCTCTTCGGAAAGCGCTTGACCCCCCATCATTCCATCTCGAAATGCCATCATACACTCACATTCACGGCAGGCCGACCGCCTGCCGTGGCTTTTTTGCCCCCACCCGATGGTATAATCCCCGCCGGGAGCAACCGCCATGCCGCCCTATCGCGTGCAAAACCTCACCCACCCCTTCGAAGCCCCCCTGCAAGTGCAGCCTTGCGAAAGCTTCCGCTGCCGCCTGCTGGGGCTGATGGGGCAGCGCGGCCTTTCCCCGCACGAAGGCTTGTTGTTTCGCTGGCCGCGCGAAGGCCGCCTCGAAACGGCCATTCACATGCTGTTCATGCGCTTCCCCATCGCCGTCATCTGGCTGAACACGGCTCACGAAGTCGTCGACGCTCGCCTCGCCCGCCCGTGGGTGGACTTCCTGGTGCCGCGCGCCCCCGCCCGCTACGTGCTGGAAATTCACCCCTCCCGCCTGCACGACTTTGCCCTCGGAGACCACATCGCCTGGCATGTCGCCTAAACCCCTTCGCCCCCTTTTGCTCACATTGTTGCTGGCCCTCATGGTGCTGCCCACCGCGGCGGTGCGCGCCCAGGGCCAGGCCGAGGCGCCTTACTACATCGTGCAACCCGGCGATACCCTCTCGGCCATTGCCTATCGCTTCGGCGTAGACATGCAAACCCTGGCCCAAGCCAACGACATCGCCAACCCGGCCGACCTGAAAATCGGCCAAAAACTGGTCATCCCCGGGCTGGAAGGCGTCCACGGCCAACTCAGCACGCGGCCCGTCGCGTTCGGCGACTCGCTCACCGGGCTGAGCCGAGCGCTGCACCTGCCGGAAAGCACCCTCACGCGGCTCAACCGCGTGGTTTCGCCCTACCAACTGTACGCCGGGCGCTCGCTCATCGTGCCCATCGCCGCCGCCAAGCAAAAAACCTTCCCCCAGCGGGTGCTGACGGGGCCACACGCCCTGCTGGAAACCGCCCTCGAATACGGCCAAAACCCGTGGGCATTGGCCCTTGCCAACCAACTTCCGGGCACCTGGGTCACCCTGCCGGGCGACGTGCTCGCCCTGCCCGGCACCAGCAGCCCCCCCACCGCTTCCGCCTTCCCTCGACAGCTGGCGGCCAAAGTGCTGCCTTCCCAATGGACGCAAGGCCGCACCGGCGAAGTGCGGCTGGAAGCCCCCAAAGACGCCCAAATCACCGGCACTTTTGGCAAGCACACCCTCCATTTCTTCCTCTGGAAAGCACAAACCTGGGTGGCTTTGCAAGGGGTGTTTGCCCTGGCCCCGCCCGGCCTTTACCCCCTAACGCTGGACGTCACCTTGCCCGACGGGCGCACATTCCGCTTCGACCAGGCCATTCGCGTGCAGCGCGGCCAGTACGCCTACGAGCGGCTCATCGTCCCCCCCAGCCTGCTCGACCCGCAACTCAACAAAGAAGAAGAAGCCCGCTTCGAGGCCCTCACAGCCCCTGCAACCCCCACGCGCTATTGGCAAGGCACCTTCGAAGCCCCCGAAGCCCCCCCGCTCGACAAATGCCACCCTTCCTACTTCGGCACCCGCCGCAACTACAACGACACTTTCTACTGGTATCACACCGGCTTGGACTTCTGCGGCCGCGTCGGCACCCCCATCTACGCCCCGGCAGATGGCGTGGTCGTCTTCGCGGGGCAAACCGAAATCCACGGCAACGTCACCATCATCGACCACGGCTGGGGCGTCTACACCACCTATTGCCACCAATCGGAAATCCTGGTCAAGAAAGGCCAGCGCGTGCACCCCGGCGAGCTCATCGGCAAAGTAGGGCGCACCGGGCGCGTCACCGGCCCCCATCTTCATTGGGAAGTGTGGGTGGGCGACGTGCCGGTGGACCCGCAAGAATGGCTCTCGCGAGCCTTCCCCTAAAAAGGGAACCGGCTAAGGGGCGCTATCGTCCTCGAAATCGCCGCGGAAGAAAGCATCCACCACGGCACGCGCATCGGCTTCCCGGTCTTCCGGCACGGCAATCTGAATTTCTCCCAGCGGGCCTACCTGCAGCCCCAAAGCGCGCGCCGCGGGTTCTTGCAGCAAACGCGCCGGCACACCTTGGGCTTCCAGCAAGCCGCGCAAAATATCGGCCTGCGCCTGGTTGTACGTGGTCAACACCACCGTCCATCGCTCGTTCATGCGCGCTCCTTTGAGCAAAATGCTACGCGAAAAGCATGCGGCGAGATAGAGTATAATTGAAAAGACGACAACTGTGAAGCGAGGCCAACAATGATTCGTGAAACCTACTGGGAAGACCTGAGCATCACCCCCGAAGACATCGAAGCCCTTTACAATCATCTGCTGGAAACCGAAACCCCGCTGACGCCTGAGGAACTGGCCGCAGCGCTGGTGGCCTTCCGGCTGGAAGAAGAACAGCGGAAACTGGAGCGCCAGCGAGGCGGGGGCGCGACCATTTACCTCCCCAAAGCCCATTACGAAGTCGGCCAGCAGCTGGTGTTCCCCGCGCTGGATTGGGACGAAGGCGAAGTGGTGGCGGTGCGAGAAGCCCACAACCCCACCATGCCACCTTTCGAGGTCATCCGCGTGCGGTTCGCCGACGGGCGAGAGCGGGAATTTGCCGCCGGGCTGGAAGAACACATCCTCAACGAACCGCCGCAATTGCGCGACGACGACCCGCTGCACAACGCCGAAAGCGTGCTCGCCAGCTATGGCAGCGCCCTGGCCGCAAAAATCGAAGCCGCGCTGGAAGAGAACGAGGAATTCGTGCGCATCGCGGGCAAATGGTTCCCGCGGGCGCTGTTGATGGAAGTGCACGTCGGCTTCCTCAACCTAGCCGAAGCCGTGCTGGATATGCACGGCGGGGGCCCGTTGCCAACGGCCGAAATCATCAAACAAATCGATTTCCCTGCCGACAACCCCAAACTGGCCGAATTTTCGCTCGACTACGCCCTGCAAGAAAGCGAGCAGTTCGACGAAGTCGGCCCGGCGGGGCAAGTGCTCTGGTTCCTGCGCAGCATGGAGCCGCAAGGGGTGCAAGAAACGCCCCCCTACCTGCACTACCGCCCGCTGGATTACGACCGCGACGCCCTGACCCCCGAAATGCTGGCTCTGGAAGCCGCCCTGGGCGACGAACTCTCGCCCGAAATCGCCCCCGCCAACGCCGAGAAGGTGGAAATCACCCTCATCTACCCCCATTGGCGGGCAGGCACGCTCCCTCTGAGCGCCAAAACCCGCGCCCTCTTCCCCACCGCTTACCAAGCGCCGCGGGTGCGCTTTACATGGGTCGATGCCCAAACCGGCGAGGAATTCCCCGGCTGGGTGGTGCGCCCCGGCAAATACGTCTACGGCCTCCAAGCTTGGTATCAGAAAAAAGAGCTCATGCCCGGCAGCCTGGTAACCCTCGAAGCAGGCAAAGCGCCCGGGCAGGTCATCATTCGAGCCCACACCCACCGCCCCCAGCGCGATTGGGTCCGCAGCGTGCTGGTCGGGCGCGACGCCCAGCCCGTGTTTGCCATGCTGAAGCAAATCGTCAGCGCCGAATTCGACGAGCGCATGGTCATCGCCGTGCCCGACCCCGAAGCCCTGGACGCCGTGTGGGAAGAAACCGCCCGCAAGCGCACCCCGCTGGAAAACCTGGTCGTTTCCATGCTGCGCGAACTGGCCAAACTCACCCCCCAAGGGCACGTCCACGCGGCAGGGCTCTACGCCGCGGTCAACACCGTGCGCCGCTGCCCGCCAGGCCCGATCTTCGCATTGCTGGCAACCCGCCCGTGGTTCGTCCACGTCGGCGACCTGTACTTCCGATTAGACGAATCCGCCATTTGAAACGGAGAAAGCCATGCCACAGGGAAAACGCCGCAGTCTGGTAAAACCAACCCTGGAGACGCCCTTCCACATCGACTTCTCGTGGTGGCAAGCCCATACGCGCGATTGGCGCTTTTACATGCACCGCCTGCTGTGCGCCGAACACCAGAAGCAATTCGAAAACTGGCAAGAAACCACCCCGGTAGATTGGGTTGACCCCGAAACCGCCGAAGTCCACCCCGTGGACGGGATGCAATACGTGCTCATGACCCACTGTGCCCAACAGCCCGAATTCTTGAACGCCCACGTGCCGCTGGTCGATGCCATCTTCCGGGTGTTGATTGCCAACGGCAACCGCCCAATGACGCCGGTCGAGCTGGCCGAGCGCCTCAACCGGCCAGCCCAAGCGCGCACCATCTTGCGCACCCTCACGGGCAAACGCGATTACCTCGGCATCAGACCGGTGGAAAAATGAGCCCTTTTTGCCCCCGTAGCTCAATGGAAAGAGCATCGGACTTCTAATCCGACGGTTGCAGGTTCGAATCCTGTCGGGGGCGCTGGCGGCAACCCCAACGACCACCTGTCCAAACCCGCTCGACGCAACGGCCCAACTCGGAAGGAGCTTGCATGCTGGAACGCAAAGGCCTCATCGAATTCGGGAATACCGACATCACCATCGTCGGCCCCGACATCACGCCAGGGCAACAAGCGCCGGAATTCACCGCCCACACCCGCGACTGGCGGACGATTTCCGTGCTGGCCGAAACCGCCGGCAAAGTGCGCATCATTGCCGCCCTGCCTTCCATCGACACGCCGGTGTGCGACCTGGAAGGCCAGAAATTCAACGAAGCCGCGACCGCCCTCAGCGACGACATCGTCATCGTCACCGTCAGCGCCGACCTGCCCTTCGCCCAACAACGGTGGTGCGGCGACCACGGCATCGAACGCCTGCTGGTCGTCTCGGACCACATGGCGATGGAATTCGGCAAAAAATACGGCTGCCTGATGAAAGAGGTTCGCCTGCTGCGGCGCGCGGTGTTCGTCGTCGACCGCAACGACACCGTGGTTTACGCCGACTACATGAAAGCCCTGGGCGACGAGCCCAACTACGACGAAGTGCTAAAAGCCGCCAAAACCGCGCTGGTGGCCTAAGCCCCACGCCACTCTCGCAAACTGCCCGGCGGAAAACCCGCGGCTTCCCATCAGGAGGTGCGCCATGTTCTCCCTCTTGAGCGCCGTTCCTACCGAAAGCGACGACCCGGAAGGGGCGTGGCTGCTCGACATTCGCTGGAAGCACTACCCCACCACATGGCGCCCTCCGACCGACGTCTTCGAAACCCCCGAAGCCATCATCGTGCGCGTGGAAATCGCCGGCATGCACACCGACGACTTCCGCCTCTCGCTGGAAGCCCAAACCCTGGTCATCAGCGGCGTGCGGCGCGACCCCGACGTCGGCTCGGCCTACCACCGCCTGGAAATCCCCTTCGGGCAATTCCAGGTGACGGTGGTGCTGCCGGCAGCCGTCGACGAGGCCCGCGTAGAAGCCGAATACCGCGACGGCTTCCTGCGCATCCGCCTGCCCAAACGGCGCGCCCACACCGTCGCCATCCGCCCCGGCCAATGACCCCATCTCTGAGGAGAGCACCGATGCCTGCATCGCGTTGGCACATGGGTTGGGAAGACATCGCCCAATGGCTCGAAGAAGATGCGGCCTGGGAACAGGCCGTGCTCCCCTTTTTGCACCGCATCCTCGGCGGCAAGCAGGGTGACGAAGCCGCCCAGCCTTCCCCCGAACAGCCCCAGCCCCCAGAACCCGCAGCGCCGGAAATCTTCGAAATTCCGGTGCTGCCCTTGCGCGGCACGGTGGTGTACCCCCAAACCGGCACCCCGCTCACCGTAGGGCTGCCGCGCTCCATCCGCCTGGTCGACGACGTCGTGGCGGGCGACCGCCGCCTGGGGTTGGTGGCTTCCAAAAAGCCCGAACTGGAAGAGCCTTCCCCCGACGACCTTTACACCATCGGCACCATCGCCACCATCCACCGCCTCTTCCGCGCCCCCGACGGCACCGTGCGCCTGCTGGTGCAGGGGCAGCAGCGCATCAAAGTGCTGGAATTCACCCAAACCGAGCCTTACTTCGTGGCGCGGGTGCAGGTCATTCCCGAAACGGTCGAGCAATCGCTGGAAGTCGAAGCCCTGGCGCGGCAGGTGCGAGAACACTTCCAAGCCATCGCCGAGATGGTCGCCTCCATCCCGAAAGACCTGGTGGCCTCGGTGCTCGCGGTGGAAGACCCGCTGCAACTCGCCTACACCGTCGCCAACTTCCAGCGCATGAGCCTGGAAGACGCCCAAGCCATCTTGGAATTGGACTCGGTGGCCGAAAAGCTGCGCAAACTGCTCGGCATCTTGGCGCACGAAGTCGAAGTGCTCGAACTGGGGCAGAAAATTCAAAACGAAGCACGCTCCCAAATCGAGCAAATGCAGCGGGAATACTTCCTGCGCGAACAAATGAAGGCCATCAAGCGGGAGCTGGGGGAAGAAGACGAACAAGCCGCCGAGGTCAAAGAATTCCGGCAAAAGATCGAAGAAGCCGGCATGCCCGAAGAGGCCAAAAAACAGGCGCTGCGCGAGCTCGACCGGCTCGCCCACCTGCCCAGCGCCGCCGCGGAATACAGCGTCATCCGCACTTACCTGGACTGGCTGGTCTCCCTGCCGTGGAGCAAACTCACCGAAGACAACCTCGACCTGCACCACGCCCAGGAAGTGCTCGACAAAGACCACTACGGCCTGGAAGACGTCAAAGACCGCATTCTGGAATACCTCGCGGTGCGCAAACTTCGGCTGGAACGCAAAGAGGCGCTGGAAGCCCGCGTGCCCGACGACGCCATCCGTCACGATAGGGAAGGCGCCATCCTGTGCTTCGTGGGCCCGCCTGGGGTGGGGAAAACCTCCTTGGGGCGTTCCATCGCCCGCGCGATGGGCCGCGAATTCGTGCGCATCTCGTTGGGCGGCGTGCGCGACGAAGCCGAAATCCGTGGCCACCGCCGCACCTACATCGGCGCCATGCCCGGCCGCATCATCCAGGCCCTGCGGCGGGTAGGCACCCGCAACCCCGTCTTCATGTTGGACGAGGTAGACAAGCTGGTCTTCGACTTCCACGGCGACCCGGCCTCGGCGCTGCTGGAAGTGCTCGACCCCGAACAAAACACCGAATTCCGCGACCACTACCTCGAAGTCGCCTTCGACCTTTCACAGGTGCTCTTCATCACCACCGCAAACTACCTCGACAACATCCCCGCCCCCCTGCGCGACCGGATGGAAATCATCCCCATCTCGGGCTACACCGAAAACGAAAAGGTCGAAATCGCCAAAGGCTACCTCATCCCGCGGCAAGTGCACGAAAACGGCCTCTTCCCCGAGGAAATCGCCTTCACCGACGAAGCCCTGCGGGCTATCATCCGCTCCTACACGCGCGAGGCAGGCGTGCGCAGCCTGGAGCGGGAAATCGGCAAAATCTGCCGCAAAGTCGTGCGCCAGATTGCCGAAGGCAAGACCGAACACGTCGAAATCACTCCCGAAAAAGTGCGCGAATTTCTGGGGCGGCCGCGCTACTATGGGCTGGAAGAAGTAGCGCAGCGGGTCGCCATTCCGGGCGTCGCGATTGGCCTGGCGTGGACGCCGGCGGGCGGCGACATCCTCTTCGTCGAAGCCACCAAAATGCCGGGCAACAAAGGCTTCATCCTGACCGGCTCGCTGGGCGAAGTGATGCAAGAGTCGGCGCGGGCCGCGCTTTCCTACGTCCGCTCTCGCGCCGCCACATGGGGCATTCCCGAAGACTTCTTCGAGAAAACCGACATCCACCTGCACGTGCCCGCGGGCGCGCAGCCCAAAGACGGCCCTTCGGCAGGCGTCACCATCGTGACAGCCCTGGTTTCGCTGCTCACCGGCCGCACCGTAAAACCCGAAGTGGGCATGACCGGCGAAGTCACGCTGCGAGGGCAGGTGTTGCCCGTGGGCGGCATCAAAGAAAAAGTGCTCGCCGCCCACCGCGCCGGGCTGAAAACCGTCATCCTGCCCAAGCGCAACGAGGCCGACCTGGAAGACCTGCCCGACGAAGTACGCGCCGCCCTCCATTTCGTATTTGCAGAAACCGTCGACGACGTCCTGCAAGCGGCATTGCCCCCCGCAGCCACCGACGAAGCGGGCCAAAAGCCCCCCGCTACGCCGCCCGATGCTTCGCAAGGAGCCCCCTCCAATGACTAAGATCATGCTGGTAGAAGACGACCATACCATGCGTTCCCTCCTCAAAACCCTGCTGGAAATGGAAGGGTTCGAGGTCACCTTTGGCCCCGGACACGCCGAAGCCCTGCTCGAGGCGCTGCGCGAGGCCAAGCCCGACCTGCTCGTGATGGACGTCCATCTCGCTGGCGGCATCAGCGGCATCGACCTGCTGGATTCCATCCGCCAGGATGAAGAGCTGCAACCCACCCGCGTGGTCATCACCTCGGGGATGAACTACGAGGAAGCCGCCCTCGCGGCAGGCGCCGATGGCTTCCTGCAAAAACCCTACATGGTGGACGATTTGCTCGACCTCGTTCACCGCACCCTTCCAAACACTTCCCACTGAAACCTGCGGCGCACCGCGCCGAGAGAAAGGATACGCCCGTGGCACGCAAACGATCGCCTAAACGGCATTGGTACGTCGTAGACTTGCACCTCCACACCCCCGCATCCAGCGACTACCAACAACCCGAAATCTCTTACCTCGACATCCTCCGCCGGGCAGAAGCCCTGGGGCTGGACATCATCGCTTTCACCGACCACAACACCGTGGCCGGTTACCGGCACATGCAAGAAGAAATCCACCAGCTCGAACTGCTGGAACAGCTCGACCGCCTCCTTCCCGAAGAAAAAGCGCGGCTGGAAGAATACCGCCGCCTGCTGAGCAAAATTCTGGTGCTGCCCGGCTTCGAGTTTACCGCCACGCTGGGGTTCCACATTCTGGGCATCTTCCCGCCCGAAAAGCCCGTGCGGGAAATCGAGCACCTGCTGCTCACCCTCAACATTCCCCCCGAAAAGCTCGACCAAGGCTCGGCAACGGTGGGCGCTACCAGCGATGTCCTCACCGCCTATCGGCTCATCGACGAAGCGGGTGGGCTGGTCATCGCCGCCCACGCCAACTCCAGCAATGGGGTGGCCGCCCGCAACGTGCCGGGGCAAACCAAAATCTCCTACACCCAAGACCCCCACCTGCACGCGCTGGAAGTCACCGACCTGGAAAAGAAAGGCCGCCACACCACCGCCGCTTTCTTCAACGGCACCAAACCGGAATACCCGCGGCGGATGCACTGCATCCAAGGCTCCGACGCGCACCGGCTCACTGGCGACGGGCGCAACCTGGGCGTAGGGGAACGCGCCACCGAAGTGCTGCTGCCCGAAGTCAGCTTCCAAGCCCTCAAAGAGCTCTTCCTGAGCAACGACTTCGCCCGCCACCGCCCCCACCGCCCCAAAGCCCCCCAAGAAGACTTCATCCAACAAGCGCGCGAAGAAGGCGCCAACCTGATTCAGGCCTTCCACGAAAAAATGACCGTGCGGGGCGGGCGGCTTTACGCCATCATTGCCGACGTCTGCGCCTTTGCCAACACCAACGGCGGCACCCTCTACATCGGCCTCAGCGACGACCCCCAAAAGCCCCCTGCGGGCATCGACAACCCCGACCAGGCCGCGGCGGAGCTCGCGCGCCAAATTTCCGAGCGCATCATCCCGCCTTTGGAAGTGACCATCGACACCCACGAAACGATGGGGAAGAAAGTGCTGCGGGTGCTGGTGCCTCGGGGCCCCGAACCGCCCTACGCGGTGGATGGCAGCAAAATCTACATCCGCGCCGAAGCCGAAACCGGCCTCGCCGTGCGCGACGAAATCGTCGAGCTGGTGCTGCGCGGGCTGCGACAAGAGGAAGAAGAGGCCGAGCCCGCCAAGGCGGAAACCGGCAGCCCGGCGCGCCGCGCCACCATCCGCCCCGCGCCGGTGGACGAAGTGCCCCCCCTGCCCAAAGACGCCCCCCGCACCGGCGTGGAAGTCGTCTCGGTGATGGAACGCGACGGCACCAAATACTACACCGTGCGCGACCTGCGCAACGGCAACGTCGTCAAAAACGTCACCACCTCTTCCGCCCGCAGGCTATGGCACTACGCCATCAGCCGCTACGCCAAACTGCCCGCCGACGTGAGCAAAGTGCGCGGCATCCACTGGGAAGGCGACCGCGGCGTGATGCGCAAATACAAACAGGGCAAGCAATGGCACTTCGACCTGGTGCAGCGCACACCTGAAGGCAACCGCTTCTTCTTCGGCGTCACCGAAGACGGCCTCACCGACCCCTGGCGGCCTGTGGTAGGGTTGGAGGAATGACGGTGGGCAAAAAACAAACCAAAAAACAAACCATCATCTCTCGTCTATTCAAAGAATGCCAGCGCCGCGGCACCTTGACCTTCGACAACGAAATGGTCAAAACCATTGCCCGGGAGATTGGTTTCAAGAACCCTTTCGATGCCACCAAGGTCGACCGCTCGAACCTGCTGCCCGATGATGTGCGCGACGCCGATTATTACATCCTTCACCTTGGCAAAGGCCGCCACCGCTTCGTCAAAGGCCTCAAGGTGGGATACCACTCTTTCGAACCCATCACCGACGGCGAACGCATCCCGTGGAAATATCGTCCCAGCGTACTCAACGAACTCGATACCAGCGAATCCAACATCCTTTCCGTCGCAAGCAACCAGCGCCTGCTGCATGATTTCCTGTACGAAGACCTCGTCGCCAGCCCCAAAGTCTACAACGCACGCCGCACCAAACTTTCCTTCAGCTTTTGGGCTGGCAAGGAGTATATCAAAACAGCCCATCTCCAAATGGAAATCGACATGACGCTGGAATACCAGCGCGTGGTCACGGTCATCGAGGGCAAAAACGGCTTCCCGCCCGATTTTGCCGTCTACCAAATCTACTTTCCTTTTCGATACTACCACATCCTCAACCAACAACACGATTTGGGACTCGAAAGGGTGCAAGCCTGCTACATTTTACGCCGACGGCGCGGCAAGCAATCTACCTTGCGGCTCTACCTTTACACTTTCGACGACATCGATAACATGGCCTCGATCCGCCTGCTCAAGAAAGCCGAATACACCCTCTTGCGGAGATAGCCATGAGCACACAAGCGATCACTCAATTCATCGATACTGTTTACCTGGGCGATGTACTCGACCTCTTGGCACAACTGCCCGACCAAAGCGTGGATATGATCTACGGCGACCCTGACTACAATGTCGGCATCAAATACGAAGGCAAAAGCTATACCCGCAAGTTCGACGAATACATCGAGTGGTACATTCGGCTGGCAAAAGAATCCCTTCGAGTGCTCAAAAACGACGGCAACCTCTTCCTCATCAATTACCCGAAACAAAACGCCTACTTGCGAGTCCGCTACCTGGATCAAGCCTGCTACGAAGTGTTAGATTACGTTTGGATCTACAACACCAACATCGGACATTCACCCCGGCGGTTCACTACAGCCCATCGCAGCGTGTTGCATGCCCGTAAAACGCGCCACAACCGTTTCTACAAAGACCAAGTAGCCGTCCCCTACCAAAACCCCAACGACAAGCGCATCAGGCGGCTCATCGCCCAAGGCTCCAAAGGCCGCATGCCTTACAGTTGGTTCTACTTCGATTTGGTCAAAAACGTCAGTCACGAAAAAACCAAGCATCCCTGCCAAATACCCCAAGGGCTATACGAAATGCTCCTAAAGGCAAGCACCCAACCGGGAGACACCGTGCTCGTGCTCTTCGGCGGCAGCGGATCCGAAATCGAAGTCACCCACCGCCTGGGGCGTCACTTCATTTCCGCCGAAATCGACCCGGAATATCACCGGCTCATCATGGCAAGGCTGGAAAAAGGCAACGTCCCCCCCGATTTCAAGCTCAACGCCCCCCCACGCCCAGCAAAAAAGCCGCCGCTTGCACGGCAGCCCCGCCTGCTGGAAACCATCGCGAGCTACCAGTCCAACAAGTCCAAACCCGAATGAGCCCCTACACCCTCCGCACCTTCCGCTTTCCCGAGGACTACGAAGCGGTATACCGCCTTTGGGCCCAGGCGGGGCCCGGCATCCAGCTGCGGGTTTCCGACTCGCGCGCCGAAATCGCCAAAAAAGTTGCCCACGCGCCCGATTTGTTCGTCGTAGCCGAAACGCCCACGGGCGAAATCATCGGCGCGGTCATGGCTGGCTTCGACGGGCGCCGCGGACTAATCTACCACCTCGCCGTCGCCCAGGCATACCGCCGCCAGGGCATCGGCCGCGCCCTGATGGAGGAAATCGAAGCCCGCCTGCGCGCCCGCGGCTGCTTGCGCGCCTACCTCATGGTCGTCCCCGGCCACGACGACGTCCTCACTTTCTACCGCAACCTCGGCTGGGAAAACCTGCCCGTCATCACCCTCGCCAAAAACCTGCAGCCCCCCGCCGAACCTTCCGAGCCCCCCAACACCCCCATGCTCCGCTTCGCCATTCTCACCGTCTCCGACCGTTCTGCCCGCGGCCAGCGGGAAGACCTCTCAGGGCCCGCCCTGGCCGCCGCGGTGCGCGCCCGCGGCTGGGAAGTCGCCCACACCGCCATCCTGCCCGACGACCTGCCCACCCTGCGCGACACCTTGGCCCGCTGGGCCGACAGCGACGCCTACAACGTCATCCTCACCACCGGCGGCACCGGCTTCGCCCCGCGCGACGTCACCCCCGAAGCCACCCTGGCAGTGGTCGAGCGCCTCGCCCCAGGCCTGGCCGAAGCCATGCGCGCCGCCAGCCTGCAAATCACCCCCCACGCGATGCTTTCCCGCGCCGTAGCCGGCATCCGGGGAACGACGCTCATCGTCAACCTGCCCGGCAGCCCCAAAGCCGCAGTCGAAAACTTGGAAGTCATTGCACCGGTGCTGCCCCACGCTGTCAAACTGTTACGCAACGACCCCGAAGCAGAAAAAGGGCATCGGTGAGGAAAGCGCAGGGTGCAAAGAGCAAGATACAAGGAGGCTACCATGAAACTCGACGATTTCACCCGCTTCGCCGAAGTGGACAAAGAAAACATGCTGGCCGAAATCGACGGCCTGCCCACTCAATTGCAACGCGCTTGGGATCTGGGGCAAGCCTTCCCCATGCCCGAGACCGAGGGGGTGCAGCACGTCGTCATCGCAGGGATGGGCGGCTCGGCCATCGGCGCCGACCTGCTGGCCGCCTACGCCGCGCCGCTGGCTTCCGTGCCCATCACCGTGTGGCGCGACTACGACCTGCCCGCGTGGGCGCAAGGCGAGCGCGTGCTGCTGGTGGCCTCCTCGCATTCCGGCAACACCGAGGAAACCCTCAGCGCCTTTGCAGCCGCGCACGCCCGCGGCTGCCGAGTGCTGGCGGTCACCACCGGCGGCAAGCTGGCCAAAGAAGCCCAGGCCAGCGGCCACACCGTGTGGCAATTCGAACACCCCGGCCAGCCGCGCGCCGCAGTGGGCTATTCTTTCGGGCTGTTGCTGGCGCTCTTCGCGCGCGCGGGTTGGCTTCCCGACCCTGCAGGCGAGGTGCAAGCCGCGGTGGCGGCCATGCAAGCCCAACAGGCTTCCCTGAAAGCCAGCGTGCCCACCGCGAGCAACCCCGCCAAGCAATGGGCGCTGCGGCTGGAAGGCAAATGGCCGGCAGTGTTCGGCAGCGGTGCGTTGGCACCCGTGGCGCGCCGCTGGAAGGGGCAAATCAGCGAAATTGCCAAAGCCTTGGCGCAATTCGAGTTCCTGCCCGAAGCCGACCACAACACCCTGGCCGGTCTGCACAACCCCAAGGCGCTCTTCCCCCAAACCATCGCCATCTTCCTGACCGGCCAAGGTGAGCACCCCCGCAATCGCTTGCGGGCACGGCTCACGCGCGAGGTCTTCCAGCAACACGGCCTGGAAGCCGCCCTGGTGGAAGCCGTTGGCAAAGGCCGCCTCGCCCAGCAATGGACGGCACTGCACCTCGGCGACTACATCGCCTACTACCTCGCCATGCGCTACGATACCGACCCCACGCCGGTGACCGCTATCGAAGGTTTCAAAGCAGCTCTGAAAAAGGCCTGACGCTCTCTCCGGGCGGCCACCGCGCCGCCCGTGGCATTTAAGCCGGTGGTAAAATAGCCTCCATGCTCAGCCTGCTGGACTACCTCAAAGGCCGTCTGGCCGCTCGCTTGCCCGAAGCGCTGCGCCCGCGCGGCTGGCAGCCGCTTTCCGACGAGGCCGCCGCCGCGCTGTGGGAAGCCGCTCGTCACGGCGCGCCCCAGCCCCAAGAGGAAGCCCCCCGCCGCGCGGCTTCCTCCACGCCCGCCACGGCCGCACCCCGCCCACCCGTCGCCGCCAGCCCACCGAGCGGGCATGCTTCGCCCCCCATTCCGGTCAAACGCCCTCGCAGCGGCACGGCCTTCCCCACCGCTTTGATGACCGGCCTCTTGCTGGCCCTGGTAGCCCAACGGCTCATGGAGCCCCCAGGCCGCAACTGGCAAATCGGCATCACCGTGTACGCCTTCGCCCTCGCAGCGTGGGGCGTGGCGTTGATTCGGAAACAGTGGCAATTGCCCGATATCCGCACCGCCGTGTGGGAAGGCGACGCCGATGGGCCCATCCAAGTGCGCATCGTGCCGCTCAGCGTGGGGCTGGTATTGGCTTTCATTGCTTTTTTGGACTTTGGGGGCAACCGTTTCACAGCCTTCAACACCACCATCTGGGTGCTGGGCACGCTCTTCGTGGTCGCCGCCTTTTGGAACCCGCCGCCGTGGAAGCAATGGCTGGCAACGCTGCGGCGCGGTCGCTGGTCGTGGAAGTTCTCGTGGTGGCACCTCGCCCTGCTGGGGGTGGCCGCGGTGGCGGTGTATTTCCGCTATGTCCACCTCGTGAGCGTACCGGCCGAGATGTTCTCCGACCACGCCGAAAAGCTGCTCGACATCGCCGACGTGCTGGCAGGGAAGACGCGCATCTTCTTCCCGCGCAACACAGGCCGGGAAGCCATCGAAATGTACCTCGTGGCGGCCATCATCAAATACTTGGGCACGGGCTATTCCTTCCTCAGCCTGAAGCTGGGGATGGTCACGATGGGCTTGCTCACCCTGCCTTTCATTTACCTACTGGGGAAGGAACTCGGCGGCAAAGGGGTAGGGTTGTGGGCAACGCTTTTCGCTGCCTTTGCCTATTGGCCGAACGTCACGGCCCGGGTGGCCTTACGCTTTGCTCTTTACCCGGCGTTTGCCGCCCCCACGCTCTACTTCTTCGTGCGCGGCCTGCGCCACGGCCGCCGGAACGATTTCCTGTGGGCCGGCTTGTTCCTCGGTGCAGGCGTTCACGGCTATTCCCCCTTCCGGCTCACCCCGCTGACGGTGGGCGCGGCGCTGCTCGTTTACTGGCTATACGAAAAAGGGGCCGCAAAACGCTCGCGCGCTTTCGTCGGCTTCCTGCTCACCGCGCTCCTTTCCTTCATCGTCTTCCTGCCGCTCTTCCGCTACATGCTGGGAAACTGGCAAATGTTCTTCTACCGCAGCGCCACCCGCTTCGGCCAACTGGAACGCCCTTACCCCGGCAACCCGATTGCCATTTTCTTCGGCAACCTCGCCAAAGCCCTCATCATGCCGTTCTGGGATGACGGCGAAATTTGGGTGCATTCCATTCCCCATCGCCCGGCGCTGGATTGGGTCAGCGGGGCGCTGTATGCCCTGGGGCTGGTCATCGTCATCGTGCGATTGGGCCGCCGCCGCCATTGGGAAGACGCCTTCCTGCTGGTCAGCATTCCGCTGCTGATGATGCCTTCGGTGCTCTCGCTGGCCTTCCCCAACGAGAACCCTTGCCTCAACCGCACCGGCGGGGCTTACGTGGTGATTTTCGTCATCATCGGCATGGCCGCCGATGCGCTTTACCAGGCCATGAAACGCTGGCGCCCCCACTTCGGGCGGTGGGCAGGCGTGGCGCTGGTGGGGCTGCTGGCGCTGGTGGCCGCTCGCGCCAATTACGACCTGGTTTTCCACCAATACGCCGACGAATTCCGCGCCGGCGCCTGGAACACCACCGCCATTGGCGAAGTGATCCACGGTTTCGTCGCCTTGGGCAACGACCCGCACAGCGCGTGGGTCATCCCCTACCCCTACTGGGTCGACACGCGCTTGGTCGCCATCAATGCAGGCTTGTTCCCGGAAATTCCCGACACCGCCTTGCCGCCGCAGCGCATTGCCGAAACGCAAAGCGTGCCAGCGCCCAAGCTCTTCATTCTCAAGCCGGAAGACAAGCAATCGCTCGATGCGTTGCAACACCTTTACCCCAATGCCATCGTGCGGCTGCACACCAGCCCGCTGGAAGGCAAGGATTTCGTCGTGTTCTTCGTGCCATAAAGATCCCCTTTGCCTCTGCGCCTCGTCAAAACCATGAATGCCACCCACCTTCCTCGACCCTCGACCGAACCCACAGCCACGGGACGCGCAGCGCCCCCTGCGCAGGCCAGCGGTGCGCGCCGCCGTGCCCTGCCCGCGTGGCTATACGAAGCAGCGCTGGCCGTCATCCTCCTCCTCGCCCTCTACCTCCGCACTACCGGCCAAAACTGGGATGGCGAGCAACACCTTCACCCCGACGAGCGCTTCCTCACGATGGTCGCCAGCGCCATCGAGCCTGTCCATAGCCTCCGAGCCTACTTCGACACTGCCCATTCCACCCTCAACCCCGCCAACAAGGGCTTCGGTTTCTACGTTTACGGCACCTTGCCGCTTTTCTTGACCCGCTTCGTGGGGGAAGCCTTCCACAAAACCGGCTATGGGCAAATTCACCTCGTGGGGCGCACCCTCTCGGCGCTGGCCGACGTTTTGCTGGTGTTCCTGGTCTATCTGGTGGCGGCACGGCTGTACGACCGCCGCGTCGGCGTGCTGGCTGCAGCCTTCAGCGCTTTCACCGTCACACAAATTCAAAACGCCCACTATTTCACGGTCGACAGCATTTTCAACCTGCTGACCTTCGTGAGCGTATGGCTGGCTATCGAAATCGGACGCAAACCGCCCGACCGCCCTTTGAAAGACGATTGGTGGTTGTTCGCGCTCTTTGGGCTGGCGTATGGGTCGGCTTTGGCTTCCAAAATCAGCGCCGCGCCGGTAGCGTTGCTGCTGCCAGCGGCAGGGCTGTTGCGCCTTGCGCGCCTCGACCGCCACGCTCAGGAACGCGAAACGCCGTGGCTGCTCGGCCTGCTGGCGCTGGGGGGAGGCATCGGCCTGCTGACCTTCCGGGTCTTCCAGCCATATGCCTTTGCCGGGCCGGGCTTCATCAGCGGCCTCAACCCCCAATGGCTGGACAATCTACGCGCGCTGCGCGCTCAAACCAGCGGCACGGCCGACTTTCCCCCCGCTATGCAATGGGCGCGACGGCCGATTTGGTTTGCCTGGCAAAACCTGACCTTTTGGGGCACCGGCTTGCCCTATGGGCTGGCTGCGTGGGCGGCTTTTCTCTGGCTGGGGTGGCGGCTGTTCCGCAAGCAGGAAAAGCCCCTCGGCTGGCTGCTGTGGGGCTGGACGGGGTTCATCTTCGCGCTGGAATCGGCAATGCCCAACCCCACCATGCGCTATCTGCTGCCCGTCTATCCGGGCCTGGCGGTCATCACGGCATGGGGAGCGGTGCGGCTGGCCGAGCGTGCGCCTGCGCGGCGGCGCTTCTGGGTTGCTGGGGCTGCGGCTATCGTACTGGCCCTCACGGCAGCATGGGCCTTCGCCTTCGTTGGCATTTACCATCGCCCCCACACCCGCATCGCGGCCACCGAATGGATTTTCCACCACATCCCCGGCCCCCTCACGGTGCCCATCCACACCCCCAACGGCAGCACCGTAGCCCAACTGCTGCCGGCACCCAAAGACTGGACGATCTTGCCCGATACGCCGCTCACCGTCACCTTTCGGGCGCGGGCGAGCGGCACGGTCGAGAACCTGCGGCTGTATCGGGTAGTTGCACCCACGCCCGCCGACCTGCATCCCCTCACCCTCACCGCCACCCTCAAACCCGCCGGGCAAGATACCGTCCTCGCTCAGGGCAGCCTGCGCGTCGTGCCCCAGCCCAACACCGCGGGGCCGCCGCAGAACCTGAGCATCCCGCTTTCCCCCGAGGTCAGTTTGCGCCAGGGCGACGTCTATACCCTCGCCATCAGCACCGACCGCGGCCGCGCATGGGTGCTTTCCCCCGCACTGGCCAACGAAACCTCGTGGGACGACGGCCTCCCCCTCCGCATGGACGACTACGACCCCTTCGGCGGCATCTACCAGGGGTTGAACTTCGAGATGTATTGGGATGACAACGCCAAAAAGCGCAACCGCATGGAAAACATCCTCGATGGCGCCGACTACATCCTGATTACCTCCAGCCGTCAATGGGCGAGCCTCCCCCGCTTGCCGGAACGCTACCCCCTGGTCAACGCTTATTACCGCCACCTGCTGGGCTGCCCGCTGTGGGAAACCGTGGAACACTGCTACGATGTGGCTCAAGTGGGCACCTACCACGGCGATTTGGGCTACGATTTGGTCGCGGTGTTCGAATCCGACCCGACGTTGGGGCCGGTGCACATCAACGACCAGCCCGCCGAAGAAGCCTTCACCGTTTACGACCACCCCAAGGTGTTCGTCTTCCGCAAGAATTGGGAAACCTACAACCCGGCGCACGTGCGGGCAGTGCTGGGAGCGGTAGACCTGGACCACGTGATGCACGTGCTGCCCGGGGAAGCCCCGCCCCACCCTGCCAACCTGATGCTGCCGCCGGCGCGCTGGGGGTTGCAGCAAATCCGCGGGACATTTCAGGCGCTTTTCCCCTCCGGCTCGGCGCTCAACCGCTTTTTGCTGTTGGGCGTGCTGGCGTGGTATGCGTTCATCGCGCTGTTAGGCTGGCTCGCCTGGCCGCTGCTCCGCCCCTTCTTCGCGGCCTTCCCCGACGCGGGCTACCCGGCAGCGCGCTTGGGGGGGATGCTGCTCTTCGCGTATCTTGCCTGGCTGTGGGGCTCTGCAGGTCTCACGGTAAGCCGCGCGGCCTTGGCGGGCATCTTGGTTGCCCTCGCCATTGCCGCGGCCATCGCCGCCCGCCTGCAATGGCCGGCGTTGCGCGACGACCTCCGCCGCCGCAAGCGGGAAATCCTTTGGGCTGAGATCTTCTTCCTGGCATTCTTCCTGCTCGATTTGTACATCCGCTGGCAAAACCCCGACCTGTGGCACCCGTGGCGAGGCGGCGAAAAGCCGATGGACCTGTCGTTTTTCACCGCGGTGCTGAAAAGCGCGACCTTCCCGCCCTATGACCCGTGGTTCGCCCACGGTTACATCAATTACTACTATTGGGGCTTCGTGTTGGTGGGGATGCCGGTGAAACTGCTGGGGCTGGCCCCGACCTTCGCGTACAACCTCATCCTGCCCACGCTGTTCGCGACGGTCGCCTTGACGGCTTTCGCCTTCGTGCGCGGCCTTTACGCAGCCTTGGGGCACCCCTTCCCGCGCCCTCGTGTGGTCGGGCTGGCTGGCGCCGTTGGGTTGGTGCTGCTGGGCAACCTCGGCACGGTCAAGATGCTGTGGCAGGGCTTCCAGAAGCTGGTCGCGCCGGGCGGCGATATTGCCCACGCCAACATCTTCAAGCATGTCGCGTGGGCTGTGTTGGGCTTCCTGCAAACGCTGGGCGGGGCGCACCTGCCTTACAGCATCGGCGATTGGTATTGGATTCCCAGCCGCGCAATTCCGGCGCCAGGGGAAATCGAGCCGATTACCGAATTTCCTTTCTTCACTTTCCTTTACGCCGACCTGCACGCCCATCTGATGGCATTGGGGCTGACCTTGCTGGCCCTGCTGTGGGCTGCGGGGTTGCTGCTGTGGACGCGCGAGCACAAACCCACATGGCGCTGGTGGGTCGGCTCGTTCGCCTGGGGCGGGCTGGTCATCGGCGCGTTACGCCCCACCAACACGTGGGATTGGCCGACTTACCTCGGTTTAGGGATGCTGGCAGCAGGCTACGCAGCATGGCAAAGCCGCCCAGGCGAAGCCGCGAAACGCCGTCTCGGTGCGGCCGTGGCTGCGGCTGCCTGGCTGGCTTTGGCCGCCATTTTGTGCTATCAGCCTTACGCCCAGTGGTATGCCCAAGGCTATACGAAGTTCCACGTCTGGCACGGCACCCATACGCCCATCGCTTCTTACTTCGTGCATTGGGGGCTCTTCCTTTTCGTGTTGATTTCGTGGCTGGCATGGGAAACCCGCCGCTGGCTGGCCGAAACGCCCGCGGTGGAGGGCCTGCGGTGGTGGCTGCGCACAGGCCGCACATGGGCCCCGCTCGCTGCCGCTCTCACCGTGGGCGTGGCAGCCGGTGTGGCGCTGGGCTTCCACGCGCCGATTGCCTGGGTGGTCGTGCCTCTGCTGGCCTGGACAGGCGCACTGCTGCTTCGGCCAGGGCGGCCGCTGCCTCAGCAGATCGTGCTGGTGATGCTGGGAGCAGGGCTGGCGCTGACGCTGGTGGTCGAAATCATCGTCTTGGAAGGCGACATTGGCCGCATGAACACGGTGTTCAAGTTCTACTTCCAAGTCTGGACGCTGTTCAGCCTGAGTGCGGCCATCGCCCTGGGCGACCTGGTCGCCACAGCGTGCCGGCAACGGCCCAAACTGCGCAAGCGGTGGGGCTTCCTGTTGCTGGCGTTGGTGTGGGGCGCAGCGCTCTTCCCCGTCATCGGCGGCGCGGCAAAAATGCAAGACCGCATGGCCGACCAAGCGCCGCACACCCTCGACGGCATGGCTTACATGCGCTACGCCCACTACTTCGACCAAAACACCAACATGGATTTGGCCCAAGATTACGACGCCATCCGCTGGATGCAAACCCACGTGGAAGGCACGCCGGTCATCGTCGAGGGGCATACCGTGGAATATCGCTGGGGCAACCGCTTCACGATTTACACGGGGCTTCCCAGTGTCGTGGGCTGGAACTGGCACGAGCGCCAACAGCGCGGCGTGGTAGACCCAACATGGGTAGAAGAGCGCGTAGCCGAAGTAGCGGCCTTCTACACCACCCCCGACCCGCAAGAGGCCCTGGCCTTCTTGCGCAAATATGGCGTGCGCTACATCATCGTCGGCCAGTTGGAACGCGCCTATTACAACGGCCCTGGGCTGGAAAAGTTTCCACAATACAACGGCACCTTGTGGCAACGGGTTTATCAAAAAGGGCAAACGGCCATTTATGAGGTGTTCCCCCCATGAGCAAGAACAACGTCACCCGCATGTTGGAACAGCGCCACATTCCTTACACGGCCTATGATCTGCCGCGCGAAAAATTGGGGGCGCTGGAAACCGCCCGTCTGCTGAACGTGCCGCCGGAACGGGTGTTCAAGACCATCGTGGTCGTGCGCAGCGGGCGCGGTAAGCCCATTCTGGCGGTGGTCTCGGGAACACAAGAGGTAGACCTCAAGGCCGTAGCCCAGGTCGTCGGAGAGAAAAAGGTGCGCGTGCCACCCCAAAAAGAAGCAGAGCGGCTCACGGGATTGCAGGCAGGGGGCATTTCCCCACTGGCGCTTTTGGGGCGCGGCTTCACCGTAATTCTCGACACGAGCGCCACCAAAGCCGATTTCCTGCACATTTCCGGGGGGCAGCGGGGGCTCAACTTACGCTTGCGAGTGGAAGACTTCCTCAAGTTCACCGGCGCCCGCGTGGCCTCGATTGGCCGCGAACGCTCTCAAGCGTAAAAAAAGTGTAAACAAGCCTAAAAGTGACCTTGCAGTAACTTCCCCTTTTCCCCTATACTTTAGTACCACTTCCCAAAGTGGAAGTGCGCAACTTGTTTCATCCCTGTGGGTTAACCTTATCATAAGGTAATACACTCCCATTCTCACCTTTCCCTAAAAGGAGGAGGTCGTATGACGAAGCGTATTTTCTATGTTTTGGGCGTGCTGGTTGTGCTCGGCATGCTCCTGGCTGCCTGCGGTGGCGGCGGCGGACAGCAGAGCTCCAGCGCTCCCCAGGCCGTCAAGACCGTGATCGTGACCGTGGAAGCCAAAAGCGGCAACACCACGCCGAGCGGCTACGGTGCGACCCTGAAGGCCGTGAAAGAGCGCGGGCACCTCATCTGCGGCGTGAACGCTCAACTGCCCGGCTTCGGCTACGTGGACGATCAGGGCAACTACAAAGGCTTTGACGTCGACTTCTGCCATGCGGTAGCTGCCGCCATCTTTGGCGACCCCAACAAGGTGGAATTCCGCCCGCTGACCGCCAAGGAACGCTTCACCGCGTTGCAGACCGGTGAGATCGACGTCCTCATCCGCAACACGACGTGGACGCTGACCCGCGACACCGAACTGGGCGCCAACTTCGCCGCGACCACCTTCTACGACGGCCAGGGCATCATGGTGCGCAAGGACAGCGGCATCACCAAGCTGGAAGACCTGGAAGGCGCGAAGATCTGCGTGGCCACCGGCACGACCACCGAGCTGAACCTGGCCGACCAGATGGCCGCTCACAACATCGACTACACCCCCGTGGTGTTCGAAACCGCCGACCAGGTGTTCGGCGCTTACGAAGAAGGCCGCTGCGACGCTGTGACCACCGACAAGTCCGGTCTGGTTTCCCGCCGCGTGACCCTGAAGAACCCCGACGACCACGTCATCTTGGACGTCACCCTCTCCAAAGAGCCGCTGGGCCCGGTGGTCCGCCAGGGCGACGATCAGTGGTTCGACATCATCAACTGGGTGGTCTTCGCAACCTTCACGGGCGAAGAAGAAGGCATCACCTCGAAGAACGTCGACGAGGTCAAAGCCAACACCAAGAACCCCAACGTCAAGAAGTTCCTCGGCCTGGAAGGCGAAATGGGCCAAAAACTGGGCCTGAGCGACGATTGGGCCTACAACATCATCAAGATGGTCGGCAACTACGCCGAGATTTACGACCGCAACCTGGGCCCCGGCACTCCCTTCAACCTGCCGCGCGGCTTGAACGCTTCCTGGAAGGACGGCGGCCTGCTTTACGCCCCGCCCATCCGGTAAGATAGGCAGTCACAAAGGGAAGGGGGTGCCTCAGGGCACACCCTTCCCTTTTTTGTTTTAGAAGAGCCCCGCCTGGAGGTCCGTATGAACGAAACGAGCATTCCCTTTTGGCGAGATGAACGGGTTCTGCAGTGGATTGCGCAAATCATCTTTCTGGTAGCGGTGGTGGGCTTCCTGTGGTATCTCTACCACAACATGATTACCGCCCTGGCTCAGCGCGGCCTGCTGCCCAGTTTCCATTTCCTGAGCCTGACAGCAGGCTTCGACATTGGCGAGCACCTCATCTCCTACAGCCGCAACAGCACCTACGGCCGAGCCTTCCTGGTCGGCATTCTCAACACCATCGAAGTCAGCGCCCTGGGCATTGTTTTCGCCACAATTTTGGGCGTCATCCTTGGGGTGATGCGGCTTTCCACCAACTGGCTCATCAACAAAATTGCAAGTATTTATATCGAAATCATCCGCAATGTTCCGCTGCTGGTGCTGCTGGTGTTCTGGTACACCGGCGTATTTTTGCAAATGCCGCGGCTCAAAGAAGCCAAAATTTTGCCCGGCCCCACCATCGTCAGCAATCGCGGCATCGCGATGCCTTGGGGGAAGCCAACGGCGACATGGCACGCCTATCTCTACATTTTGCTCGTGGGGTTGATTTTGGCGGCGATTGTGTGGTGGCGGCTCACTGCCATCGGCAAACGCACCGGCCGGATGCCGCTGGTCACGGTTTGGTCTACCTTGACCTTTCTGGGTGTAGCCATCTTGGGTTGGATTGGCCTGGTGCTCTTTGCCCATCAAGCCCCCTTGGCCCTCGATACCCCTTACATCAAAGGGCTGCGAACAGTCGGGGGGCTGGAACTGACACCTGAGTTCATGGCGCTGTTCTCAGGGCTGGTGTTTTACACCGCGGCCTTCATCGCCGAGGTAGTGCGTGCCGGCATTCAGTCGGTTTCCAAAGGCCAGATCGAAGCAGCCCGCGCCTTGGGGCTCAACGGGTTCCAAACCCTGCGGTTGGTGGTCTTCCCCCAGGCTCTGCGGGTCATCGTGCCGCCCATGACCAGCCAGTACCTCAACCTCACCAAGAACTCCTCGTTGGCTGTGTTCATCGGCTTCCCCGACCTGTATTCGGTAGCCGGCACCATCCACAACCAAACCGGGCGAGCGGTAGAAGTGACCACGTTGATGATGGCCGTCTACCTCTCTTTCAGCCTGGCCACTTCGGTGTTCATGAACTGGTATAACAAGAAAATCCGCCTGGTGGAGCGTTAGCCATGATGAACCGAAACCAAGAACAATACACCAGCGGTGAAGTGCTGGCCCCGCCCACCGAACGCTACACCGTGCTCGGCTGGCTCAAGAAGAACCTCTTCAGCACGTGGTATTACACCCTGCTGACGCTGTTGACGCTGTACGTGCTCTACATCATCATCAAGCCCACGCTGATCTGGGTGTTTACCGAGGCGCAGTGGCAGGTGGTGGTGGTCAACCTACGGCTGTTCATGGTAGGGCAATACCCGGCGGACCAAATTTTCCGCATCTGGATTGCCCTGCACTTGCTGGCCTTCACTGCAGGGCTGGCGTGGGCCATCTGGTTGCCGCGCTCCCGCCGCATCGGCGCTTTCCTGCTGCTCATTCCGCTGGGGCTGGCAGCCTTGCCCTTCATCAGCACCTTCTCGCGCATCAACTGGGTCATCTTCGACATCGCGGCGCTGGCAGGCTGGGGGTTGGGCACCTGGAAGCCCAAGGCAATGCGGCGCCCGCTTCTCGTGCTGCTGCTGGCTTACTTCCCCATCCTCATCCTGCTCATCCTGGGCGTACAGCCCATCTTGAAAATCGTCAAGACCAACCTGTGGGGCGGTCTGCTGCTGACGATGCTGTTGGCCGTGGTGGGGATCACCGTCTCGTTTCCCCTGGGCATCTTGCTGGCGTTAGGGCGCAAATCGGAACTGCCCATCGTCAAGTTGTTCAGCATTCTCTACATCGAAATCATCCGCGGCGTGCCGTTGGTGACTGTGTTGTTCATGGCCCAGCTGATGCTGCCCCTCTTCCTGCCGCCGCAAATCAAAATCGACAACGTCATCCGCGCCATGGCCGGTATCGTGCTGTTTGCCGCTGCTTACATGGCCGAGAACGTTCGCGGTGGCTTGCAGGCCATCCCCAAGGGGCAATACGAAGCAGCATGGGCGTTGGGCTTGAACAGTTTTCAAACCACCTTCTTCATCATCCTGCCTCAAGCCCTGCGGAACGTCATTCCCGTGCTGGTCAACCAATTCATCGCCCTCTTCAAAGACACCTCATTGGTGGCCATCGTCGGCCTGCTCGACCTGTTGGGCATCGCCTCCACGGTGCTCGCACAGCCGGCATTCATTGGTAAGCAGCGTGAGGTTTACCTGTTCATCGCCCTGATTTACTGGGTGTTCAGTTACGCCATGTCCTACGCCAGCCGCCGCCTGGAAGTGGCGCTGGGCGTGGGTGAACGCTAAATTCGGAGGCAATAAAATGAGAGAATCCGTGGTCGAGGTCAAAACCACACCTGAACAAATTCTGGAAATGCCCGAAGAACACCGCGCCGAAGCCATCGAAAAAGGCGAAATCCCCATTGTGCTGGCGCACGAAGTCCACAAATGGTACGGCAACTTCCACGTCCTGCGCGGCATCAACATGGAAGTCTACAAAGGCGAGGTCATCGTGATCTTTGGGCCTTCCGGGTCGGGGAAATCCACCTTCATTCGCACCATCAACCGGCTGGAAGAATACCAGAAAGGAAAGATCATCGTCGACGGCACGGAACTCAGCCGCGACATCCGCAACATCGAGAAAATCCGCATGGAAACCGGCATGGTGTTCCAGCAATTCAACCTCTTTCCCCACCTGACGGTGCTGCAAAACATCACCTTAGCCCCCATTCAGGTGCGCAAATGGCCAAAAGCCAAAGCCGAGGAAGTCGCCATGCAGCTGTTGAAGCGCGTCGGCATTCCCGACCAGGCCAACAAGTTCCCCGGGCAGCTCTCGGGCGGTCAGCAGCAGCGTGTGGCCATCGCCCGCGCCTTGGCCATGCAGCCCAAAATCATGCTCTTCGATGAGCCCACCTCGGCACTGGACCCCGAGATGATCAAAGAAGTGCTCGACGTTATGGTCGAACTGGCAGAAAGCGGCATGACCATGCTCGTGGTCACCCACGAAATGGGCTTCGCCCGCGCCGTCGCCGACCGGATGTATTTCTTCGACCAAGGGCAAATTGTGGAAAGCGGCTCCCCCGAGCAGGTCTTCACCAACCCTCAAGAAGACCGCACCAAGCTGTTCCTCTCGCAGATTTTGCATTAACGCTTTTCCGCCTTCACACCGATTTCGCCCCGCACTCGCTTGCGGGGCGAAATCGTTTTTTTAGGCCCAAGGCTTCCTGTCGCGCCTGCCTACCCACCCAATCGCCCCCGCTCAGCCCACACACAGCCTTACGGCGTCTGCACTTTCACCTTATAGGCCATCGGCGGAACATCCAACCTGAGTTGCACAGCAAAAGGCTTCAACGTCTGCACACACATCTTCGTCGGATCCGGCAAAACCGCATATACATGCACCAACAAAAGGTCCTCTTGCCGAGCAACTTCGACCCGCAAACGGTGACAAGGGGTAGGCAACTGGCCCTGTAATAATAGCCAAACAGTTCCTTGGCGTATCATCGTCTTGGCTTGCACACCCAAAACCTTCGCCCGTTGCCCTTTGCTGTCCTCCGGCTTCGGCTTCAGTTCCTGCCAAGTTTCGCGCAAGGGGATAGGCATGAGCATGACCTCAGTCTCCGCGGTCATCGTCGGCGTAGGCACAGGGGTCAACGGCGTGGCCGTCGGCGGCACCGTCACCAACAAAATCCCCTGATCGGGCGGCAGGGTCGAAGGCGGCTGAGCCGCGCAGGCAGCCAACCCTCCCCCCACCACAACAAAAACC
>CAYVHG010000080.1:0-8211 GCA_964450875.1 uncultured Anaerolineaceae bacterium
CGCTTCCGCCGCAACCTGCTGGGCAAGCGCGTCGACTATTCCGGGCGCTCGGTGATCGTGATTGGCCCGACCCTGAAACTGCACCAGTGCGGTCTGCCCAAGAAGATGGCCCTGGAGCTGTTCAAGCCCTTCATCTATCACCTGCTGGAGGCCAAGGGCCTGGTCACCACCATCAAGGGGGCCAAGAAGCTGGTGGAGCGCGAGACCCCCGAGGTGTGGGACACCCTCTCCGAGGTGGTGCGCGAGTACCCCATCCTGCTCAACCGCGCCCCCACCCTGCACCGCCTGAGCATTCAGGCCTTCGAACCCGTCCTCATCGAAGGGCAGGCCATCCAACTCCACCCGCTGGTCTGCACCGCATTCAACGCGGACTTCGACGGCGACCAAATGGCCGTGCACGTGCCGCTTTCCAACAAAGCCGTGCAGGAAGCCCGCGAACTGATGCTCTCCTCCCGAAACCTGCTCAAACCCGCCGATGGCGAGCCCATCATCAGCCCTTCCAAAGACATGGTGCTGGGCGTTTACTACCTCACCATGGAAGAACCCCGCCCCCTCAAAGGCGACGGCATGGTCTTCGGCAGCATGGATGAGGTCGAACTGGCTTACAGCCTGAAGCAAGTCCACATCCACGCCAAAATTCGGCTGCGCACCACCACCTGGTACGACGACAACGGCGCGCGGATGGAAAAGCCCGAAACCCGCGTCATCGAAACCACCGTGGGGCGCGTGCTCTTCAACCGCATTCTGCCCGACTCGCTGCGCTTCATCAACCGCCTGCTCGACAAGGGCGGCATCAAAGAAGTGATGGCAATGGTGTACGAAGTGGGCGGCGAAGAAGTCACCGTCGACGTCGCCGACAAAGTCAAAGACATCGGCTTTGCCTACGCCACCCGCTCGGGCGTCAGCATGGCCATCGGCGACATCAACGTGCCGAAGGACAAAGAAACCCTGATCGCCGAGGCCCACGAAGAAGTCGATGCGGTGGAACGCGCCTACCGCCGCGGCCTGCTCACCGAACAAGAGAAAGACGAGCAAATCATCGAGATCTGGCAGCGCACCACCGAAGCCGTGCGCGAACTGGTCAAGAAAGAGCTCGACCCCATCAACGACCTGGCCGTGATGGCGCTTTCCGGCGCCACCAAAGGCGGCTACGGCACGCTTTCCCAGCTGGCCGGCATGCGCGGCATGATGGCCGACCCCTCAGGGCGCATCATCCCGCTGCCGGTGCGTTCTAACTTCCGCGAAGGGCTGACCACCCTGGAATACTTCATCTCCACCCACGGCTCCCGCAAAGGCCTGGCCGACACCGCCCTCCGCACCGCCGACGCCGGTTACCTCACCCGCCGCCTGGTCGACGTCGTCCAAGACGTCATCGTCACCACCGAAGACTGCGGTACCGAAGAATACCTCACCATCCGCCGCTCCGACAAAGTCGGCAACCAAACGATGGGGCAGCGCATCTGGTCGCGGGTAGCCGCCGAAAACATCCTCGACCCCGAAACCGGCGAAGTGATCGTCGAAAAGGGCGAAATCATCGAACGCCGCCACGTCGACCGCATCGTCGCGGCGGGCATCGACGAAGTCAAAGTGCGCTCGCCCCTCACCTGCCAAGCCCCCCACGGCGTGTGCGCCAAATGCTACGGCATGGACCTGGGGCGCGGCCACCTGGTGGAAGTCGGCACCGCGGTGGGCATCATCGCCGCCCAATCCATCGGCGAACCGGGCACCCAGCTAACCCTCCGCACCTTCCACACCGGCGGCGTGGCCTCGGAAAGCGACATCACCACCGGTCTCCCCCGCGTGGAAGAAATCTTCGAAGCCCGCAAAACCCCCAAAGGCGAAGCCGTGGTGGCCGAAATCAGCGGCACGCTCCACATCGTGGAATCGGAACGCTACGCCGACCAGCGCCTGGCGCGCATCGAGCACAGCGAAATGGTGCACGAGCCTTACCTCATTCCCGAAGGCTTCGAAATCGTGGCCGAAGACGGCAGCAAGGTAAAGGAAGGCGCCGTGCTGGCCACCGGCCCCGAAGGCGAAACCATCACCGCCCAGAAAGCCGGGCGCGTGCGGGTGGAAGGCCGCAAAGTCATCGTCTCGCACGAAGAAAAAGAAGTCGTGGAGACCGAAATCCCCAGCGCCGCCCGCCTTGTCGTGAAAGATGGCGAGCACGTCGAAGCCGGTCAACCGATCACCGAAGGCTCCCTCAACCCCCACAAAATCCTCCGCATCCAGGGGCGGGAAGCCGCCCAGCTCTACCTGCTTTCCGAAGTGCAGCAAGTGTACCGCTCACAAGGGCAAAACATCCACGACAAGCACTTCGAAATCATCATCCGGCAAATGCTGTCGCGGGTCAAAATCACCTACCCCGGCGACAGCGGCTACCTGCCCGGCGACCTGGTCAGCCGCATCCGCCTGCTGCACCTGAACGAAAAGCTGCGTGCGGAAGGCAAGCGACCGGCCAAGTTCAAGGAAGTGCTGCTCGGCATCACCAAAGCCGCACTCAACACCGACTCCTTCCTCTCCGCGGCCTCCTTCCAGCACACCATCCGCGTGCTGGCCGAAGCCGCCATCGCGGGCAAGGAAGACCCCTTGGTCGGGCTGAAAGAAAACGTCATCATCGGCAAACTCATCCCCGCGGGGACGGGCTTCTCGCCCGAGCGGTTCAAGAAAGTGATGCAGTTTGCGGAAGACGAAGCCCAACCCGAGGCCGAAGCCGTGGAAGGCGATGGGCACGAAGGAAGCCCAGATGCCGAAAGCCCCCTTGCCGACATGCCGCTGGCCGGGTCGGCTCCCGAAGAAGAAGCTCCCGCCGAAACCCTGCCCCCTGCCAGCGACTAACCACTCCCCCCACAAAGCATCAAGCGCCTGCCGGCCACACCGCCGACAGGCGCTTTGCTTTCCACTCAGCGTTGCCGCCTCGCCCCCCGCTTACCCTCGGCCTTCATTTGGTGTGGTGCGGCTGCCGCAAAGGCAATTCCACGAAAAAGGTGCTCCCCTCACCCAACTGGCTTTCCACCCACACCCGACCGTGATGGCGCTCGACAATCGATTTCACAATCGCCAGACCCAGCCCGGAGCCCTTCTCTTTCGTCCCCCCACGCCGCACAATGCGGAAGAACTTCTCGAACAAGCGAGGTTGATCAAGAGGCGAAATGCCCACGCCGGTATCTCGCACGCCCAACAACACCTTGTCTTCCCCCGAAGGCCGCGCCAAAATGGTGACCGTGCCCCCTGAAGGGGTATATTTGATGGCGTTGTCCACCAAATTGTTCAGCACCCGCCCCAGCAGCAAGGGGTCGGCTTCCACCAGCGCTGGCGTGTCGGGGTGAATCTCGGTGCGCAGGGTAATGCCCTTCTGCCGAGCGTGGGCTTCCCACCGCTTGGTAATCTCGTCGATCACATCCAACGGGGAAACCAACTGCAGCTGCAGCCCCACACCGCTTTCGATTCGCCCGAGGTCGAGCAGGTTGTTCACCATCTCGGTCATGGCCTGAATGCTCTTTTGAATGCGGGCTACATAACCGCTCTGGCGTTCATTGAGCTCGCCCACCATGCCCAGCATCGTGATATAGCCGTTCATCAAGGTCAAGGGGGCGCGCAAGTCGTGGCTCACGGTAGAAACGAACTCCGACTTGAGAGCATCGAGCTCTTTGAAATGCGTAATATCGCGCAAGATGCAGACCCGCCCCACCTCTCGGTCTTCGGTTTGCACACTCGCCACAGTGGCAAAATACACCCGATTGCCGATGGTGATCTCTTCAGAAAACGGCGGCGTCTTCTGGCGGCGGAGCAAGGCAATCAGGGCTGCGTGGGTGGTGGTCTCTTCGAGCAGCCGATTCACCGTCGGCGCAATGGGCAGTTGCGTGCGCGCCGCGAGGTTCGCGAGGATGAGGCGCCCTTGCTTGTCGGTGACCAAGATAGGGTCGGGTGAAGCATCCAACACGGCGAGCAAGCGCTGATGGCGCACTTCGGCCATGTAATACAACCGCGCGGTATACGCCGCCATCGCCATCTGAAGGCCCAAGGCGCTGACGTAGCGGGTTTCCTCATCGGTGAAGGTATGCGGGGTGTTATAGAGCGCATAAAGCACGCCCAAAAATCGTTGCTCATAATGCAACGCCACCGCCAACACCGCCTGGGGCACCGGCGCTTCAGAGGGGAACTCAAGGCCGTACGAGCGCCCCGGCTTGCTGATGCGCAAGAGCGACTGCCGCTGAACCAGTTTCAACAGCTGTGCGTCCAAGGGGCCGTAAGCGTCAGCGGCCACCCCGCGCCCAAAACGAATGGGGTAGTCATTCGCTCGGTCGTCGGGCAACGCTTCGGACGATAGAGCAATCCGCACGGTGGTAGCGCCGCTCACCAGCACAGCGTTGAGCACGGCGTCGGCAGCCTCATCCACCTTGAGCGTCGCCGCAACCCGCTGGCTGGTGTGCAAAAGGCGGCTGAGCTCGTCCATGCGGGCGCGCAAACGGCGGCGCATGTATTCGAAAGTCTGCCCCAGCTGCCCCACTTCGTCCACCGACTCGATTTCCAGCGGCTGGTTCAACTGGCCGCGCGCAATGTGTTCGGCCGCCACGCTCAGCTTGCGCAACGAAGCCGTGACCATCACCAGCAACGAGCGGGAAACCAAAATCCCCACCAACGCCAGCACCAGCACCATCAGCGTCAGCGGCAATGCCGTGCGCAGGGCAATGCTTTGCAAGCGGCTGACCGGCGAGATGGCAATGATGCGCCATGTCGTGCCGGTGGCTTGGGAAACTTCCACGAGGTAGTGCTCGCCGCTGGGGTCGGCAATCTCAGCCGGCAACGGCGCGGGGGAAGGCGGCAGATCGTCTTTCACCCAGTCCAGGTCGTCGCGAGTGGCATAGACAATGCGCCCGCGAGCATCCACGATCACCGCGGCGCTTTCCACATTTTCCAAAGCGCGCAAACCCTGCACGATGGGCTCACTGTAAGGGTTGGAAGCCAGCGTCGTGCGCCCCACCAAGTAAAGATGACGGGCGGCCAAGCCAGGGGCGCTGACCGGCGCCACGAAACAAACCACCGTTTCCTGCCGAGAGGGCGAAAAGGCCGTATCGTGATACACCGGCGCACCGGTATTCACCAAAAATTCCACGCTGGAAAGCTCGTTATCCAGCAACCGCTCCCCCACCGGGTAGCTGGCGAGGACGTTCCCCTGGGCATCGCTCAACAAAATGGCGTCGAAGAAAAAGCTGTTGGCCTTGGCGTTGCTCAGGTAAGGGGGAATCTCCGCCGGAGCAAGGGAAGCCAGTTGGGGATCCGAAGCGAGTTTTCGGATGATCAGGTCGCCATTTTCGGTAAAGAAGGGCATGCTTTGGGCTGCGATGCTGGTAGTGCTTTCCAAACGCTTGAGGATCAACGTACGCGCCGAGCGCCGCGCCAGTGCCCAGTTGCCCACCAAAATGCTCAGAGCCAGGCCAATCATCACCGAGGTCATCACGAAAGAAAACTGGCGTAGCAGTGAGCGTTCCAAAGGCGAAGGCGAAAGCTCACCGCCATAGCCCCAAGGCAGCGGCAGCCAAAGAGCGACCGCTTGGGCTACAAGCCCCCCCACCAACAACGGCACCGCTTTGTAGAGCATCAACCAAGGGGCTGCTGTCAGCGCAATATCGACCTGCTCGGCAAACGTGTTGCCGCTTATCAACAGCACGTTCATCGTGCCGACGACGCCATACAACAACGCCACCGTCAGCGCTGCGCCCAGCGGTTGGCGCAAAAAACGATAAAAACGCGTACGGTAAGGCTGCCACAAGGCCCACGCAAACACCAAGGCCAGCGTGGCCTCCGAGAGCGCCTCGGTCGGCAAGTGCGTACCCCAAAAACCAATCAGCGCGCCGGTCAACAAGGCAATGACAAAGGCCGCAGGCGCCCCCAACAGCCCCGCGGCCAACATCCACCCTACCGCAGCAAAAGGAAGGAACATCAAGTGGGTCTTCGCCGCGGCCACCGGCAAGGAAAGCTCATGCCCATGCCCCCCCGCTACCACCGCCGCCGCCAAAAGGGGCACGCTCAGCAACAAGAGGGCAAAAAGCAGCCAGTGCTTTCTTTCCCAAAGCGGGTGGTGTTCGTACAGCCGATAAACGGCATAAAGCAATCCCCCCAACCACAACACCGCTATAGCGCTGCCTGACCAGGAAAGCGCCACCAAATAACCATCGAAAGCATACAACCACGACATCATGTCGCCTCGCAATGCAAGATACGTGCCAGCCCGTTCATTTTAGCACGGGGCGAACGTCATCCTCATCCAACCACCGAAAGGTGTGGCGGGTCGCACGGGAAAGATCCGCGTAGTAACCCCGTCGGTGGGGAGGCAGCATAGCCGCCAAGACATACATTGCCTCATCCGTCATCTGCTCCAAAAGGCGGCGGCTGGGGTTACGCGCCGTCACCGTAAAGCGGAAAGGCCGCCCAAACCGAATTTGCACCTTCTCCCCCCACCAACGAGGCGAAAACGGCCACGTCGGGAAACCTGGAGTGCCTTCCACTGCTACTGGGACCACGGGGGCCTGAGCACGCGCCGCGAGATAGGCCATGCCCAGTTTGCCGCGCAAAAGGCTGGGGCTGCGGGTGCCTTCCGGCGCAATCAACAACGGTTCCTCCGCCTCCAACACAGCCAACGATTGGCGAATCGCCAGCAAATCGACCTCACCGCGCCAAATAGGCACCACCCCCCACCAGCGCGGCAAGTAGCCAATCAAAGGGAAAGCCAGCGCCTCGGCCTTCATCATGGGTACGGCGTCGCGGGGGCAGGCGTGCAACACCGCAATGGGGTCGATAAAAGCAATGTGGTTGAACATCAAAATGACCCGCCCTCTCGGGGGAACGTGCTCCACGCCCTCCACTTTGCCCATACGAGCCAACAGCGGGAAACCCACCGTGCGCAGAGCAAAACGCAAAACGCGGCGTTTCGCTTTCCAATGAGCAGGGTCATAAGTCGTTCGCCAGGGAATGTAGTTCTTTGATGTCATAGGCGATGCAATGCACGAACAGCGTTGGAGAATGTCCCCATTATACTCGCGCCTGGGCTATCAGCGAGGCGAATTATTGGGCTTGTTGCCAACGCCTTCCATAAGGAATCAGCGCCAACACCAACCCGTGCGCATACAAAGCGGTACGATCGATCAAACCATCGGTCAGCAGGCCCACCGCCCCCATCTTCTGCTTGCTGTTGTCCTCGCCAAAGACGCGATCATCGGCCTCTCCCAACTCCAAGCCCTCTTGCAAGAGAGCCACCACCCGTGGCGGCAAGGCAAAAGCCGCGGTGCGCGCCTCGCCCCACACCCCATCGGCACGCAACACAGCCACCCAAGCGAAAGAAAAGAGGACTTCCCCCTGCCACGCCACGCCGCCTTCCAGACCGACCCAAAAATCAGCCCCTGCCACGGCCTCTCGCGCATGGATTGCCCGCTGACGCGCCCCGCGCCGGGTCTCCGCATCGCCCACAGGCTGCGCGCTGACCCCCGAGGGCACTGCCACACCCTCTACGTGAATTGCCGCCCCAGGGAACACCTGGCGAAAAGCCCGCCCCACAGCCTCTCGTTTTACCGGATTTTGCGAGGCCACCACCACCCAAACCTTCCGTTGAGATGCCACAACCACCTCCAAAGTTCGTAAAAATTGCGTAAAAGCAAAGCCGAGATTGCTGCGATTTAGGGTATTATAAAGTATGATTACGCTGAAAACGCTCCGGCGCGCGCCGCGCGCCTACCCCCCTGCAGGAGGAGAAGCATGCGAAAGAAAGTCTTTCTTGCTCTTCTGGTTTTGGCAGCTCTGCTGGCGTTAGCCGCCTGCGGCTCCAAAGCCACCCCTACAGCCGCGCCTCAACCCACCGAAGCGCCCGCGGCTACTCAGGCCCCCGCGGCTACGGAAGCCCCTGCTGCTACCGAAGCACCTGCGGCCACCGAAGCGCCCGCCGCTACCGAGGCGCCTACCCAAGCCCCCGCCACAGCCAACCTCCCCGACCTGGGCGGCAAGCATATCACCGTCGCAGTGGAAAACGCCTACCCGCCTTTCAACTTCATCAACAAAGATACTGGCAAGCCCGAAGGTTGGGACTACGACACCGTGCGCGAAATCTGCAAGCGCATCAACTGCGTGCCTGAGTTCAAAGAGGCTGCTTGGGATGGCATCTTCCCCGCCATGCAGGCCGGTGAATATGACATGCTCGCCGACGGCGTGACCATCACC
>CAYVHG010000081.1:0-33657 GCA_964450875.1 uncultured Anaerolineaceae bacterium
GCTGCGCCCCAACGTCCTCGGCGCCATTCAATCGTGGGAAATGGACGCCGTGGTGGGCACCAAAGCCCTGCGCGACATTCCCAAAGGCGACGCGCTGCGGTGGGTGGATGTGGGAGCGCCGTGATGCTGTACCCAGATGCCCTGTACCTCAATGCCCAGTGTATGAAAGTGTACAATGGCTTTGGTGAAACGCTTTGAGGATTTAAAAGCTTGGCAGGCTGCTCGCCGACTGGTAAAAGAGACCTATGCTGTCACTCGGCGAGCAGCCTTTGCCCATGATTATGGCTTACGCGATCAAATTCAGCCAGCAGCTGTCTCGGCAATGTGCAATATTGCTGAAGGCTTTGAAAGTGGTACCAATGGCGATTTCTCTCGCTTTTTGAACTATGCCCATGCTTCTGCCGCTGAAGTACAGTCGTTGTCATAATGTAGCCCCGGATGCGGGCTATCTTTCACAGGAGACTTTCGAAACGCTCTATCGTCTCGCCGAAGAAACCAAAGCCTTGAGTGGCGGCCTGCTATCCTCGGTGCGGCGTCGTTCCTCGAAAAGCCGACGCCGTTAGCCCACAGGGCATCAGGGCGCCCAGCATCAGGGCATCTTTTTATCCCATGCGCCTTCTCTACTTCTCCCTCGACTACACCCCCCACGACCACCGCTTTTTGGCCGCGCTGGCCGAAAGCGGGCATGAAATCCACTACCTGCGCCTGCAGCGGGGGCAGCGGCAAACCGAAGACCGCCCGGTACCCGCTGCTGTGCGGCAGGTGCGCTGGGCTGGGGGGCAAGCGCCGTTCCGCTGGCGGGCTTTGCCGCGCCTGCTGGCCGATTTCCGGCGGGTGCTGCGCACGGTGCAACCCGACATCGTGCACGCCGGGCCCATCCAAACCGTGGCGCTCTTGCCCGCGCTGGCAGGCTTCCACCCGCTGGTGAGCATGTCGTGGGGTTACGACCTGCAGCACGACGCCGAGCGCAGCGGCTTTTACCGCCGCCTGACTCGGTTCGTGCTTCGCCGCAGCGATGCGCTGGTGGCCGATTGCCAGGCCGTGGCGCGCAAGGCACAGGCGCTCGGTTTTCCCGCGGAGCACATCACCGTGTTCCCCTGGGGCGTAGATTTGCAACACTTCGCCCCCGGCCCCGACGACGGCCTGCGCGCCCGCCTGGGTTGGGAAGATGCCTTCGTGGTGCTTCACAACCGCTCATGGGAACCCATCTACGGCGTGGACGTGATGGCGCGGGCTTTCGTGCAGGCCGCCCGCCAGGAACCCCGCCTGCGGCTGATGCTCCTCGGCGGCGGCTCGCTGGCGCCCTTGCTCCACCACACCTTCCAGGAAGCCCGCCTGCTCGACCGCGTGCACTTCTTCGGGCAGGTTTCCCAGCGGCAGTTGCCCCGCTATTACCGCGCTGCCGACCTCTACCTCAGCGCTTCGCACAGCGATGGCTCGTCGGTTTCGCTGATGGAAGCCCTCGCCAGCGGCCTGCCGGTGCTGGTTTCCGACATTCCTTCCAACCAAGAATGGGTGGGCGAAGGCGCCCAAGGATGGCTGTTCCCCGATGGCGATGCGCGCGCCTTGGCGGCAAAACTGCTGGAAGCCGCACACACCCCCGCGGCGGCTCGCGCCCAAATGGCACAAGCCGCCCGCGCTCGCGCCGAGGCCAAAGCCAACTGGCCGCAAAACTTCCGGCGCTTGCTCGACCTCTATCGCCGCCTTTCCCACAACCCGATTTCCTGACAACCCACCAACGACCTATGCGCCAACCTCGTGTCTCCCTTTCTCGGAAATCCCGCCTGCTGACGTTTTTCGCGCTCGCGGCCGCTGCCGCTCTTGCCGCCGCGGTATACGCCTACGCGCTGCTTCCCTGGGGGCCGTGGGCTTATACCGACTCCGCGGCGTATGTCGATGCGGCTCGTCATCTGCTGAGCGGGCAGGGGGTGGTTTCTCTGCAAAGTGACGGCAGCGTCATCTTGCTCACACACTACCCTCCGGGCTACCCCACGCTGATCGCGGCGGCAATGCGCCTCACTCACAACGACTGGATTGCCGCGGGGCGCTTGCTGGATGTGCTTTCCCTGACACTGTTTTTGTTCATCGTGGGGTGGTGGCTTTATGAAGCCAGCGAGCGCCCTTTGCTGGGGCTGCTGGGGATGGTGCTGCTGGCCACCAGCCTGCCGGTGGCGCGCGCTTTTACCAGCCTGATGTCGGAACCGCCGTTTCTGGTCATGTTGGCGGCATGGCTGTATAGCATGTGGCGCAGCGTGCAGCGAGATTGCAGTCGGTGGTGGTGGGCAGCGGTCGTCATCGCTGCCCTCAGCGTGAGCGTGCGCTACGCAGGATTGCACGCGGGCATCGTGCTGGTGCTCGCACCGCTGCTCTTTTGGCCTTCACAGCCCTGGCGCACGCGGCTGCGGCGAGCGGTCCTCAGCGGGGCAGTGTTTTTGTTGCCCTTTGGCGCCTGGATGGTTTACAGCCGCGTGGCCGGGCAGTCGCCGGGAGGCTGGACAGCGCCTCACCAATGGCTGCCCGCCTTCGGCCAGTTCCTGCGCCTCACCGGCGAGACCTTCCTGGCCGCGATTTTCCCTTCTTGGGCTCACCCACCGTTGGCAGCCGTCGGTGCGTTCTGGGCAGCGGTGGTTGGCGTGACCGCGGGGTGGGGAACAGCAGCCGCGCACTGGCGCAAAGCGTCGGCTTCCCCCTTGGTCACGCTGAGCTTGCTGGCCGCGCTGGATGCCCTCGCGTGGTTCCCCTTTCTGGCTTTCATGTTCGTCTTCATCGCGCCACCCCCGGCCTTGGATTTCCGCATGTACACGCCGGCGTTCACCATGTGGCTGCTGAGCGGGCTGGCCGCGCTGGCTGCGTGGCTCCAAGCAAAATGGCCTGAGCGGGTACGGCGGCAACAAATCGCCGCGGCTCTCGCCATCCTTGCCCTGCTGGGCTGGATGAAATCGCCCGCCTCTGCGGCGCATCAGACGCTTCTCACCATGCGCTATTTTGGGGAAGGCTATACCGCGAGGCCGTGGCAGGAAAGCATGGCCGAGGGAGTGTTGCACGACGTAGCCGCGCTGCCAGCCAACACCCCCCTCTATTCCAACAACTGGCCAGGGGTGCTCATCTGGCTGGAACGCCCCGCCTTCGCCCTGAACGAGATGCCTTACTATATGTTGTGGGACGAGGCTTCCACGAAAAACCCGCGTCTGATACAATGGCGGGCGCACGGCGGCACTGTGGTGCTGCTGTGGCAGCCAGGCGCCGACCGCAGCCGCTTATGGTGGAAGGCGCTCTTGAAACACAACGGCGGCACCCTTTGCGCCACCGACCCCATCGGCGCTCTGTATTGCCGCCCCACGGTGAAACCATGAAGCCTTTGCTGACCCTCTTTTCCGCTCCCAAGCCCTTCGACCGCGAGCACATCGCTCTGATTCAGCGCAACGCCATTCGCTCATGGCTGGCGCTGGGCGACAAGGTCGAGGTCCTCCTCCTTGGCGAAGAAAACGGCCTGGCCGAAGTCGCCGCCGAAATGGGCGTGCGCCATTTGCCCCACGTCGCCCGCAACGCACAGGGCACCCCCTTGGTGTCTTCCATTTTTGCCCTCGCGCGGGAAGCCGCCACCGCGCCCTACCTGTGCTACCTCAACGCCGACATCATCCTGCTGCCCGACTTCCTGGAAGCGGTGGAAGCCATCGTCGCGCACACCCCGGGTGACTTCCTGATGGTAGGCCGCCGCTGGGATGTGGATATCACCACACCCCTCGACACCACCGAGGGCTGGGCTCAGCGGCTACACACCCTCGCACGCGAAAACGGCCGGCTGCATTCCCACTTTGGCATCGATTACTTCGTCTTTCCCAAACAGGCGTATGCCCACATGCCCCCCTTTGCCGTGGGGCGCGCCGGTTGGGACAACTGGATGATTTACCACGCCCGCAAACAGGGTTGGAAGGTAATCGACGCAACGCAAGCCACCACTGTCATCCATCAAAACCACGACTACGCCCACCTTCCCGGCAGCCAGCCCCATTACCGGTTGGAAGAATCGCAAGAAAACATCCGGCTCGCAGGCGGGCGCAGCCACATGTTCAGCATTTTGGAAGCCAATTACATGCTGCACGACGGCGAGGTGCGGCGAATGCACCGGCCCCACATCGCCCTTTTGCGGAGCATCGAGTTGGGGCTGCAACGCAACGGTTACCCTACAAATCGGCTCGCAAGGAAAAGCCTGGCCGCTGTACGACGCCTGCTACGCCCCTTCCAGTAACCGCCTCCCTATTGTCCTGAGTTCCTCCAAAGGCAACCTCATGCGAATCGGACAAAACCCCGTCAAAATAGCCCGCCCCCCCGTGCCGCCCCCCCAAGAGGTCACGGTGGTGGTCGTCAGCTTCATTCCTTACCTTAGCGGCTACTTCGAGCACAGCCTGGAGGTGCTCCAAATCAGCCTGGAGAGCCTGTGGGCCAACACCCGCATTCCCTTCGACCTGCTGGTGTTCGACAACGCCAGCTGCACCGAGGTGCGGAACTACCTGCTGGAGCAACATCGCGCTGGGCGCATTCAATACCTGGTGCTCTCCGAGAAAAACGTGGGCATTCCCGGAGCCCGCAACTTCGCCTTTTCAGCAGCGCCGGGAAAATACATCGCGTATGCCGACTACGATATTTACTTCTACCCCGGCTGGCTGGAAGCCCATTTGGAGGTATTTCGCACCTTCCCCAACGTTGGAATGGTCACCGGCACCCCCGTTCGCCCGCCGGTAGAAATTTCATCCAGCACGTTGGCATGGGCCGAAGCCAACCCCGAGGCCACTTTAGAGCGCGGCGTTCTCCAGCGTTGGGAAGACTACCGCGCCCACGTGCTCAGCCTGGGCTTCAGCGAAGAGAAAGCCAAACGCACTTACCGCGAAAGCGAAGACATCCTCCTACGCTACCGAGGAAAAGAAGCCTTCGTAGGCGCTGCCCATTTTCAGTTCGTCGCCCCCAAAGCAGTGCTCCAAGAAGTGATGCCTTTCCCGATGAGCATCGCCATGGGTGACGCTCGCATCTTGGACCAGCGGATCAACGAAAAAGGCTACTTGCGCCTGTGCTTGACCCGCCGATACGTCCAGCACATGGGGAACGTCCCTTCACCCGACATTTTAGCCTTGGCCGGGAAGGAAAAGCGCCCCTCTCCAAGGAAACGCCGGCGCGCTCACCCGTGGCTATATGCTCTGGCCGATCTTCCCTGGGTGCGTCGGCCTCTGCTGTTTCTCTACAACCGCATCTTTCAACTGTACTACAAACGGATAAGTGAGTGAGATGAGCACATCGCGAGTGATGATCAGTGCCGACCACGGGCTGGCCGTGGTGTACTTTTTACAGAGCGAGGTGGTGTCGCGCCTGTTGGAAGCCGGCGTGGAAGTAGTGTTGCTCAGCGACGATGCTTTGGTGGAACGCCTTCGACAGCGCTTTGGCCGCCCGGGCCTGATTTTCGAAGGGCTACGTTTGGAGCAGGCCAAACGCTACTTCCGCGAAGAGTCGTACCGCTTGCAGTGGTGGCTGGATTTCTTCCGCCGAGCGGGGGCCTCGAACCGCATCAACCTGGAAGCAGTGGAAAGCTACATCCGCCAGGTGGAATACGAGGCTCGCGCCCGCCGCAAGCAGCTCATGCCCTTTGCCAAAGCCGCAGTAGGTGTACTGCGCCGCAGCCGGGCTGCCCGCCAAGCGTTGGTGCGGTTGCAGCGCCGCTTTACCCCCCACCTGTACGACGACCTCTTCGCCCGCTATCGCCCCGACCTGGTCATCGCCGCCACGCCCGGCTGGCGCTACGACCGCTACCTGCTGCGCGACGCCGCTGCTCAGGGCATCCCCACCGCTGCGGTCATCGTGGGCTGGGACAACTCCAGCAGTTACAGCCTGCCCGGCGCGCCGGTGGAGCACATCACCTGCTGGTCCGAAATCCAGAAAGAGGAACTGGTTTTGGGGTCCGATTGGTCACCGGAACGGGTCCACATCGGCGGGATCCCGTCTTACGATGGCTACTTCCTGCAGCAGTGGGTCATGCCTCGGGAGGATTATTTCCGCCTGCACGGCTTGGATCCCGAGCGGAAGTTGATCGCCTATGCTTGCAGTTTCGTCACCTTTTCCCCCAACATCCAGAATGTGGAAGCCCTGGCCCGCCTGGTGGCCGAGGAGCGGTTGGACTTCCCGGCTCAACTGCTGGTGCGTTTGCACCCCAACCACTTTATGGATCAGGTGCCCCGTTTTGCCCGCGAGCGGGAGCAGATTTTGGCCCTGGCGCGGCAGTACCCGCATGTGCATGTGGTCGAGCCGGTGCCGCTGGGCGGTTCGTTGGGCCACTACTCGGGCGAGGATATGCCCGAGAAATCCTCGATGATGGCCCACGCCGATGTGTTCACCACGGTGTACTCCACAATGGTGGTCGAGACGGCCATCCACGATACGCCGGTGGTGAGCGTGTGCATCGACCACCCCGAGGGATGGCCGGGGCACTTCTCGCTGCGCCTTTCGGAGATCGGCGGCTGGCCCACCCATTCGCGCTTTCGGGCCTCGGGAGCGGGCAAGGTAGTGTACGACGAGGCCGGGCTGCAAGCGGCGCTCAACGAATACCTTACCCGGCCGCAGGCCGAGGCCGAAGCGCGGCAGGCCTTCATTCGCCGCGAGTGCACCTACACCGACGGCAGTGCCGGCCGCCACACCGCCGAATTCTTCTTGCGCCTGTTGGGGCAAGGGTAAGCCCAAGTCAGGAAGGTCGCCATGCGCTTTTTGATCGCCGGTTTGGGCTCCATCGGGCGCCGCCATCTGCGCAACCTGCTGGCCTTGGGCCAGCGGGACATCGTGCTCTACCGCACCCACCGCAGCACCCTGCCCGACGACGAATTGAGCGGCTTCCCGACCGAAACCGACTTGCACCGCGCGCTCTCCCACTACCGCCCCGATGCGGTGATCGTGGCCAACCCCACCGCCCAGCACTTGGAAGTCGCGGTGCCCGCGGCACAGGCTGGCTGCCACCTGCTGCTGGAAAAGCCCATTGCTCACGAGCTGCGCGGGGTAGATGCTTTGCAGCGCGCGGTCGAAGAAAACCACGTGCAGGTGTTGGTAGGCTTCCAGTTCCGCTTCCACCCCACCTTGCGGCAGGTAAAAGCCTGGTTGGCCGAAGGAGCCATCGGGCGGCCGTTGTTCGTGCGGGCCCATTGGGGCGAATACCTGCCCGATTGGCACCCGTGGGAAGATTACCGCCAGAGCTACGCCGCTCGGGCCGATCTGGGCGGCGGGGTGGTGCGCACGCTATGTCATCCCCTCGACTATCTGCGCTATCTCTTGGGGGAAGCCGAGGTCACTTGGGCGGCCACAGGGCACCTGAGCGATTTGGAACTTCAAGCCGTGGAAGACACTGCCGAAATCGCCCTGCGCTTTGCCAACGGCGCCTGGGGAAGCGTGCACCTGAACTACCACCAGCGCCCGCCCGCCCACTGGCTGGAAGCCTTGGGCACCGAGGGCACCATCCGGTGGGATTACACCACCGGCGCGGCGCAGCTGTGGAAAACCCCGACGCAACAGTGGCAAACCGTGGCTTTGCCCCCCCATTGGACCCGCAACGCCATGTTCGTGGACGAAATGGCACACTTTTTGGCCGTGGTACGCGGCGAGGCCGAGCCTGTGTGCACTTTGGGGGATGGCATCCGAGCGCTGGAGATTGCCATCGCAGCCCTCTCGAGCCCCCACAGCGAAACCCACCGGCCATAAAGCCGTGCTATAATGGCCGCGCTCGGAAAGAAAAAGCGCGCAACCCGTTGGGCTTGCTTTCACCTAACGGGCTTTTTTCGTTTGAAATTTCCTCCAACGAGGTAGACCATGTCTCCAACCGCTCTTCACCCCATCGCGCTCATCCCCCCCCACGGCGGCACGCTGGTCGACCGCACCCTGCGAGGCAGCCTGCGCGCCGCGGCGCGCGAAAAAGCGCTTTCCCTGCCTTGCATCCCCCTCTCGCAGACGAACCTCGCCGACCTGGAAATGATCGCCACCGGCGCTTACAGCCCCCTCACCGGTTTCATGCGCTCCGCAGACTACCGCCGCGTGGTGGACGAAATGCGCCTCAGCAACGGCCTGGTTTGGCCGATACCGGTGTCTCTGGCCGTGAGCGAATCGCAGGCCAAGGCATTGCGAGAAGGGCAAGAAATCGCCCTCTGCGAGGGAGAGCGCCCGCTCGCCATCATGGTGATCGACGAAATCTACCCCTACGACAAACACCATGAAGCTCGCGAAGTCTATCGCACAGCCGACGAAGCCCACCCTGGGGTGGCCCGCATCTACGCTCAGGGCGATGTCTTGCTGGGCGGCGACTTCTGGCTATTCGACTGGCCCACGGCCACCACCTCCGAATTCCCCGAAATTCGCTACACGCCGGCACGAACCCGCCAAATGTTCGCCGAACGCGGCTGGCGCCGGGTGGTGGGCTTCCAAACGCGCAACCCCATCCATCGAGCGCATGAATACATTCAAAAGACTGCGCTGGAAATCGTGGATGGGCTGTTGCTCCATCCGCTGGTGGGGGAAACCAAGAAAGACGACATCCCCGCCGAGGTGCGCATTGCCAGTTATCGCGCCGTGTTAGAGGCCTACTACCCTCGCGAGCGGGTTGTGCTGGGCGTCTTCCCCGCCGCCATGCGCTACGCCGGCCCACGGGAAGCCATCATGCACGCGCTGGCACGCAAGAACTACGGTTGCACCCACTTCATCGTGGGACGCGACCACGCCGGCGTGGGCAACTACTACGGCACTTACGATGCCCAACACATCTTCGACGAATTCCTGCCCGACGAAATCGGCATCACCCCCCTGTTTTTCGAGCACGCTTTCTATTGCCGCAAATGCCAAGCCGTGGTCACGGCCAAAACCTGCCCACACGGCAAAGAAGAGTGGGTTTACCTCTCAGGCACCCAAGTGCGGGAAATGCTGCGCCGCGGGGAACCTTTGCCTGTGGAGTTTACCCGCCCTGAAGTCAGCCGCGTGCTCATCGAAGGGCTCAAAAAGCCCGCTTCCCCTTCATCCTGACACCACAAAAAATTCAGGAGCATGACAATGGAACACGAAGGCTTTACCGTTTGGTTTACCGGCCTTTCTGGGGCGGGGAAATCGACCATCGCCCGCGGCGTCGCCGAAGCGTTGCGCCGCCGTGGCATGAAAGTGGAAGTGCTGGATGGCGACGTCATTCGCACCAACCTCAGCAAAGGGCTGGGCTTCTCGAAAGAAGACCGAGATACCAATGTGCTGCGCGTGGGTTGGGTTGCCGAAGTGCTGAGCCGCAACGGGGTAGCCGCGGTTTGTGCGCTGATTTCCCCCTACCGCGAAACGCGCAACAAAGTGCGCGAGCGCATTCCCAATTTCGTCGAAGTGTTCGTAGAAGCCCCGCTGGAGGAAGTCATCCGCCGCGACGTGAAGGGGCTTTACAAAAAAGCCCTCGCCGGCGAAATTCAAAACTTCACGGGCATCTCCGACCCCTATGAACCCCCGGAAAACCCCGAAGTCGTTTGCCACACCGCCGAAGAAACGGTCGAGGAAAGCGTCCAAAAAGTGCTGGCCTACCTGGAAAGCCGCGGCTGGTTGCTGCCTCCGAACTGAGCGGCTGGTGCGTTGCGCCAAAGTGAACAAAACGCCCCCGACGACGTCGGGGGCGTTGGCGTTCCTCACGCAGTGCAGATTACTGATGGGCTTCGGCGTAAGCCTCTTCCGCCTGCTTTTGCAGGTCTTTCAACACCTGCGGAATCTGGTCCTTCTTGAAGTCCTGCTGGAAGATTTGGGCATACGCATCGCCCATCGCCTTGCGGACGGCATTCCAGGAAGCATCGCGCGGCTCGAACTTGCCGTAACCGGCTTCCACCATCGCGCGCACGGCCGCCCATTGCGGGTGGGCTTTGATGTAGTCACCCAAATACTTGAAGGTGGCTTTGCGGGTGGGGAAGTAGCCGCTGGCTTCCACCCACTTGGCCTGGTTCTCGGGCGAGGTGAACCACTTGATGAACAGCCAGGAAGCCAGTTCCTGCTCGGGGGTGGATTTCACGATGGCGAAGGAAGGCCCGTAAACATCCATCACCGGCTTGCCGCTCTTGGAAGGGAAGGGGATGAGCGTCCACTCGTCGGTGCTGTTGTTTTCCTTCATCGCCTTGGCCTGGTAAGGCAACCCAGCGATGCTGCTGGTGGTGAACAGCGCCTGGCGGGTGGCGAATTCGGGGTTCGGGTACTTGTTCACCCCGCTCCAGATGCAGCCGGCGTCATAGAGGTCTTTCAAGTAGGTGAGGGCTTCTTCGGCCTGGGGGGTATCCAGGGTGTATTTGCCGCTGGCGTCCACGATGTCGCCGCCGAAAGCCCAAATCCAGTTGGCGATGACCGACGCGCCCGGCTTCAAGATGTAGCCGCCGGTGCCGTCGTTGTCAGGGTTGTCATCGCTGTTGTTGGCTTTGGCCGCAGCGCAAGTCTGGGCTTTGAACTCGTCGATGGTCTTCGGCGGGTTGTCGAAGCCGAGTTCCTTGGCCCAGGTGACATTGTAGAACATCACCTGTGCAGAGCGCATCACCGGGAAGCCCAGGCGCTTACCGTTCATCACGTCCTGGTTCCAGAACGTGGGGTAGAAGTCCGCCTGTTCCTCTTTGGTAAGGCCGTACACCGGGTCGTTGACGTAGGGGTTCATGTCGGCAATCACGCCGCCGGCATCATCCCAAGCCGCCATCTGGTTGTTGTAGCCCACCACGATGTTGGGCAGGTCGCCGGAGTTGATGGCCGCGTTCATCTTGTCGAACATTTGGCCATAGCCCTGCTGGTTCTCGGCCTTCACGGTGATGCCCCACTTGTTGGTGGCGTTGAACTCGTCCACCAATTTTTGGAGTTGTTCACCGGTGCCGCGGCTCCAGACGTGCCAGAAGGTGATGGTCACGCCTTGGAGGTCCTCCGGTTTGACGCCCAGGGGGCTCTCAGGAGCCTTGGTAGGCGCCTCGGTCGCCGCCGGGGCCTCGGTCGCCGCGGGGGCTTCCGTTGCCGCGGGGGCTTCGGTCTTGGCCGGCGCCGCAGGCGTCGGGGTGGCCTTGGGAGCGCACGCCGTCAACACGGCAGGCAACACAAAGGCCAGAAGGGCGATCAGAGCAAGTAGTTTTTTGGCTTTCATCTTGCACTTCCTCCTTGGTATGGTAGGAACATCGGATGCAAGGCGAGTGTTTCCACTCGCTTAAAGTCTACCACGCTTTCCCCTCTCGCGCCCTCTCTGCTCTAATCTTTTTCCTACGCCCTGTTAATAAACTTCTTGCAAAGTGCTGGTATGCTAAAGATGCACGTCATAAGGAAAACAACAGGCCCCGCAGCCTGAACACGAAAAAGAGGAGGTTTTCTATGGCCAAGATCATTGGCATCGACCTGGGAACGACAAACAGCGTGGTAGCAGTGATGGAAGGCGGCAACCCGGTCGTCATTCCCACCGCCGAGGGTTCGCGTCTCTGCCCTTCGGTGGTGGCTTTCACCAAAAGCGGCGAGCGACTGGTTGGGCAACTTGCCAAACGGCAAGCCATCACCAACTCTGAAAACACCATCTACTCCATCAAGCGCTTCATGGGGCGGCGGTATGACGAAGTAGAAGAAGAACGCAAGATGGTCTCTTACAAGGTCATCAAGGGACCGGCAGGCGATGCGCGCGTCCACGTTCCGGCTACCGGCAAAGACTACACGCCCCAAGAAATTTCGGCGATGATTCTGGCCAAGCTCAAGGCCGACGCCGAAGCCTACCTGGGCGAACCGGTCACCAAGGCCGTGATTACGGTACCCGCCTACTTCAACGACAGCCAGCGCCAGGCCACCAAAGACGCCGGTAAAATCGCCGGCCTGGAAGTGCTGCGCATCATCAACGAGCCAACCGCAGCGGCCTTGGCCTACGGGCTAGACAAGAAGACCAACGAGACCATCTTGGTCTTCGACCTCGGTGGCGGGACGTTCGACGTTTCCATCCTCGAAGTGGGCGAAGGCGTCATCGAGGTGAAAGCCACCAACGGCGATACCCACCTCGGTGGCGACAACTGGGACGAGCGCCTGGTCAACTACTTGGCCGATGAATTCCAAAAAGAACACGGCATCGACCTACGCAAGCAGAAAGATGCCCTCCAGCGTCTGCGTGAAGCCGCCGAAAAGGCCAAAATCGAGCTTTCCACCGTGATGGAAACCGAGGTCAACCTGCCTTACATCACCCTCACCCAAGACGGCCCCAAACACCTGGTGACCAAGATCACCCGGGCCAAGTTCGAGCAGCTCACCGAAGACCTGGTAGAGCGGCTCAAAGGCCCCTTCCACGCCGCGCTGAAAGACGCCAACCTGGAACCCAGCCAATTGGATGAGGTCGTGTTGGTCGGCGGCGCAACCCGCATGCCGATGGTGCAGCAACTGGTGCGCCAACTGACCGGCAAAGAGCCGCACAAAGGCGTCAACCCCGACGAAGTCGTCGCCATTGGCGCGGCCATTCAAGCCGGCGTGCTTGCGGGCGAGGTCAAAGACGTCCTGCTGCTGGACGTCACCCCCCTGAGCCTGGGCGTGGAAACCCTGGGCGGTGCGATGACCGTGCTCATCCCGCGCAACACCACCATCCCGGTGCGGAAAACCGAGATCTTCTCCACCGCCGAAGACAACCAAACTGCGGTAGACATCCACGTGCTGCAAGGGGAACGCCCGCTGGCGGCCGACAACATGACCCTGGGTCGTTTCCGGCTGGAAGGCATTCCGCCTGCGCCGCGGGGCGTGCCGCAGATCGAGGTCACTTTCGACATCGACGCCAACGGCATCCTCAACGTGACCGCTCGCGATCGCGCCACGGGCAAAGAGCAACGGGTGACCATCACCGCCTCGACCAACCTGAGCAAAGAAGAAATCGAGCGCATGGTGCAAGAGGCTAAAGCCCACGAAGCGGAAGACCAGCGCCGCCGCCAGTTGATCGAAGCCCGCAACGCCGCCGACGCGATGGCCTACCAAACCGAAAAGGCCCTTCGCGACCTGGGCGACAAGCTGCCCGCCGAGGAGCGCGAGCGCATCCAAAACAAGGTCAACGAGTTGAAAGAAGCCCTCAAAGGCGAAGACACCGAACACATCAAACGCCTGACCGAAGAAGTGCAACAAATGTGGCACACCCTCAGCCAGCAGCTCTACCAGCAACAGCAAGCCGCAGGCGGCGCCCCTGGCGCCAACGGCGGCACCGCCGCCCCCGGCGGGGAAAGCAAACCCAACGACGGCGAAGGCGAAGTGGTAGATGGCGAATTCCGCGAAGCCTAACGCTATGCCGCCTTCCGCGGGCATTCCAACAGCCTCTGGGCCAACCCAGGGGCTGTTTTTTGTGCTATAGTAAGAATGTCAACCCTCTGCCTTCCTCGTGCAACGCCCCTTTGCACAACGGCCGCGGGAGACACCGCCCCCCCACATTCCCACCCCCATTTCCGCCGCCCCTATGCTGGAAAGGAGGACTTCCCATGAACGGCTCGCTCTATCGGCTGGTGGTCAAAGCAGGAGGCATCATCGGCACCGCCTACGCGCTGGAAAGCGCGGAAATTCACATCGGCCGTGACGCCCAAAACGACATCGTCATCACCGAAGCCGACATCTCCCGCCGCCATGCCCGCCTCACCCGTAGCGAAAACGGCTACCTGCTCGAAGACCTCGGCTCGACCAACGGCACCTTCGTCAACGGCCAGCGCCTCACCGCCCCTTACGCCTTGCGGCCAGGCGATGAAGTGCGCTTGGGCCCCAAAGTGGTGCTGGTCTACGAACAGGTTTCCGACCCCAACGCCACCGTGGCCGTCTCGGCCGAGACAGTGCAGGCTGCCCCGCCAGCCGCAGCCCCGCCAGCCCCGCCGCCTTCCCCACCGCCGGCCGCTGCCGCGCCTGCGCGCTCAGCCCCCGCAGTGCGGCCTGCCCCTGCTGCCCCCGCCAAGCGCAAATCCACCGCTTGGCTGCTGATTTTGATCGCTGCGCTGGTGTTCGTCTGCGCCGCCGTCGGCGTTTTCCTCTACTTTGCCCCGGCCAGTTTCTGGTGCACCGTGTTCCCCTTCCTCTTCCCCGGCGCATGCTAACCCGCCGAGGCGTGTTACAATCTCCCTGACCCATCTTCGCCCTTAGGAGGTTGACCATGTCTCCCATGTTCGTGCCCGGCCCGGTGGATGTCGCGGAAGACGTCCTCCAGGCGCAGACCCATCCCATGATTCCTCACCGCAGCGCCGAGTTCGAGACCGTCTTCCACCGCGCCGAGCAAAAAGCACGCCAGCTGTTCTTCACCCAGTATCGCGTGTTCATCACTGCATCTTCCGGCACCGGCCTGCAGGAAGCCGCCGTGCGCAATCTGGCCAAGGAAAAAGTGCTCGCCTGTGTCAACGGTGCGTTTGGCAAACGCTGGGCTGAGGTCGCCGAAACCAACGGCAAAAACGTCACCCGCTTGGAAATCGAATGGGGCCAGCCGGTCACCCCCGAAGCCGTGGCCGAAGCGCTGAAAAAAGACCACTACGAAATCATCACCGTCGTCCACAACGAAACCTCGGTGGGGCTGGAAAACCCCATCAAAGACATCGCCGCCGTGGTGCACGAAGTCAGCCCCGAGACACTCATCTGCGTGGATGCCGTCTCTTCGCTGGGCGGCGCCAAATTGGAAATGGACGCCTGGGGGCTCGACATGGTCCTTACCTCGTCCCAAAAATGCCTTGCCCTGCCGCCTGGGCTGGCGCTGGGGGCGGTCTCCGACCGAGCGCTGGCGCGCGCCGAACAGGTGCCTCATCGTGGCTGGTATTTCGACTTCCTGCGTTTGGAAAAACATCGCCTGAAAGACTCCACCCCCGCGACCCCAGCGGTCTCGCTGGTCTTCGCGCTCGATTACCAACTCGACCGCATTTTGGCCGAAGGGCTGGAAGCCCGCTTTGCCCGCCACGAAGCGATGGCCAAACGCGTGCGTTCGTGGGCACTCGAACGCGGCCTCGACTTGTTCGCCGCCGAAGGCTATCGCTCGAAAACCGTGACGGCCATCAGCAACACCCACGGCCTGGATGTCGGCGAAATCAACGCCTTCCTGTTGGAACGCAACATGCGCATTGCCAACGGCTATGGAGCGCTCAAGGGCAAGACCTTCCGCATTGCCCACATGGGCGAGCTGCAAATGAGCGACATCGACACGCTTTTGGCCGCAATGGACGAATTTCTCGAGAACAAGGGCTTGCTCTAAGCCACTTGGTGTTTTCTGCAGCCCCCTGAGGTTTCAGGGGGCTTTTTCGTTTGAGGGGCGGGAATGCGTGCGTTTTGCCTTCCTCACAACGTAGAAAGAAATGATTGTCGTAGCCGTCGTAGGGGATGGGGAAAAGGGGAAAAAAGCCTTGACTTCCCCCAGATGTGGGGCCGAAGGGGGCAGAAGCAGGCTTTTCCCCTTTATTTGGGGGGCTGGAAGGGGAAGGTTTTCCTCGCCGGTGGGGATGAGAGGGGGAAATCTTTTCCACAGTTTTCCGAAAAGCATCCCCAACGTTATCGCGCCCGCCATATCTGGGAAGGCGCGCCAAGAGCCCCCGAAATTTGGGGGTGCATGTGGCTTTCGCAAAAGAAGTTTTCCCCAAATACCGCGGGTTTTCCCCAGGAAACGTCGAGTTATCCACAGGTTTGGGGGGGATTTCCCCTTGCGCGGCGTGCTACAATTTAAGCGACTTCGAGAGAAGAAAGGGAGGGAGCCATGTTTGGGAGGAGCATTACCCCTGTTCGGCCCTCGCCGATTGCCGGGCAATGGTATCCGGCGCGCCCGGAAGCGCTGAGCGCATTGGTCGATGGCTATCTGGCGGCGGCAGCCGAAGCAATGCCGCCGCTGGAAGGCGAAGTGATCGGGCTGGTCGCGCCGCACGCGGGCATTCAATATTCCGGGCCGGTAGCGGGTTTTGCTTTTGCCGCTGTGCGCGGGCAAGCGCCGGAAGTGGTGGCGGTGCTTTCCCCTATGCACTATCCTTACGAGGCGGCGTTGCTGACCACTGCCCACCAGGCTTATGCCACGCCGTTGGGCGAGGTGCCGGTGGCTCACGATCTGTTGCAGGCATGGGAAGCCGGTGTGCAGCGCCGGGGTGGAGGGGCGTTCCAGCGTGTGGCCAACGACCCAGAGCACGCGCTGGAAATGGAATTGCCCTTCCTCCAGCGGGCGCTGCGGGGGTCGTTTTCTCTGTTGCCTTTGATGATGCGCGACTATCGGCCGGGGGTTTGCCGCGCCGTGGGGGAAGCCCTGGCCGAAGTGCTGGACGGGCGTGCGGCGCTGGTGGTTGCCAGCAGCGACCTTTCGCATTACTATCCCGAAACCGTGGCGCGCGCGCTGGACGAGGAAATGCTGCGCCGTGTGGCCGCGATGGACCCGCTGGCCGTGTTGGAAGCCGACGCCCGCGGCAGTGGCTTTGCCTGTGGGGCGGGGCCAATTGCGGCCATGCTGTGGGCTACCAAGGCCCTGGGCGCTCGGCAGGCGGTGGTGCTCAAACGTGCCTCTTCTGGCGATGTCACCGGCGACACCAGCGCCGTGGTAGGCTATGGCGCGGTGGCGGTGTTGCGGTAGTGCCCCTGCAGAAAGGTTTGTGCCGACCAGAACCGCCGACTCGCGAGTATAATTGAGCGGGCACCCCAAGCCCTATTCTGCTCTGAAGGAGGAAGGCATGGGAGAAGGTCGCGAAGTTTACCCGGTCGAAATTGCAGGGGTGAAGCGAGACTTGCCGCTTTTCGAGGTCGCCCCGGGGGTGCGGATTGCTGTGCTCAACATTCTGGGCGACGTGGAACTCACCGAGGCCGCAGCCGAGGCGTTGGCCAAGCGTTTGCAAGCGGTGGATTTCGACGTCTTGGTCACTGCCGAAGCCAAAAGCATTCCCTTGATTTATGCTTTGGCTTTGCGCACCCGCAAGCCGTACGTCGTGCTGCGCAAGGCGTATAAGCCCTACATGGGCGAGACCCTTCAGGCCGAGACCCTTTCCATTACCACCGGCAAGCCGCAAACGCTTTACCTCGACGAGAAAGACCGCGCCATGTTGGAAGGCAAGCGTGTGGTGTTGGTGGATGACGTCATCAGCACCGGCTCGACGTTGCAAGGTATGCGGCTGGTGATGGAAAAAGCCGGGGCCGAGGTGGTCGCGGAGGCCGCGATTTTCACCGAAGGCGATCGCGCCAAGTGGCGCGATATCATTGCGTTGGGGCATTTGCCCGTGTTTACCGAGTAACCCCCGGGCAAGGCTTGTCATTCGCACAAAGCCCAGCGGCCAGGCGTTCTCTGCCTGGCCGCTGGTTTCGTTTCGGCTCAGTAGCGCAGCAATGCGCCGATGTGGCCGATGGCTTCGAGGGGGTGAGGCACCATTTCCACCTCGGCGCCCTCGTCGAGGGCTTTTCGCACCACCAGTTCCACCGCGTCGGGCACTTCTTCGAAGGGGCTATTGCAGAAGGGGCAGGTTTCCAGGGGTTGCGTGGTGAGGAAGCCGCAGCCGGTACAGCGGTAACCGGCCTCGCGGTAGCCCTCTTCTACCACCACGATGTGCGCCCGCCCTTCGTGGACGGCGCCCAAGGTTTCGTCCAGCCCCAGCACAGCCAGCCCGCCGCGCGCTGCCTCGGTTTGCAGGCGTTCCAGCAGTCGGGCTTCCTGTTTGCGCTCGGCTTCTTCGCCAATTTCCATAGCCTTTTGCCACACTTCTGCATGGCTGGCGCGCATTTCCATGGGGAAGGCGCCGACGATCAGGCTTTGCCAGCGCTTGGGGAGCATTTTGCGGAAGAGGGCGACGTTCTCTTCACTGCCGCCCAGCAGAATGCGGCGCACCTTGTGGCGGGTGAAGAAGCGCATTGCCGCATGGGCGGCTTCCCGCATGTTGCGCTCGACGACTTCGGCGATGTAGTTGTCGAGCCCAGGGGCGCCCACCCAACGCCCCGGTGCCGATGAGCCGCCGCCGGCTTTGACCTGGCGGACTTCCTGCCCTTCGAAGCCGTCTTGCTCGGTGAGCACGCCCAGGTGGAAGAGGAAGAAGCGGCCGCGGGTTTTGTCGATCAACACCACGCCGTAGTAACCGTAGGCATCGAAGAGGGAAACCAGCGGCCGCACGTAGGGGTGTTTGCTTTCCCACACTTGGTCGCGAACGCTCACTTGCATGGTGTAAACCCGGAAGAAATCGGCTTCCTGCGCCGAGAACACCGCTACCCCGCGCCCGCTCCAGGGATGGCTCTGCTCGAAGTAGCGCAATACGGCTTCGGCGTCGTCGGTCAGGGCTGTGCGCTTCAACATCGCCCGCAGGCGTGCTCGATGGTCGTCGGCGTTGCCTAACCTCGGTGCGGTGTCGAGATAGACGGAGAGCACAGGCACGTCGAAGGCCATCTCGGCCAGCTCGCGCAGTTCTTGCTCGGTGATGGCGGTCGTGTCCATGAGAGAACCTCCTTTCGTGAGGGTGAAAGGGAAAGCCGCCAGGAACTGCAACCCCGCCCGCGCGGGTGGGGCTTGACGCCGTGATCAGGTTAGTGAGGTCGCTTCCCTAAGGTCAGTTTCAGGTCGAGCTTCTTGCCGTCGCGCAGCACGGTGAGGGTGATGGTGTCGCCGGGGCTGGTGTAGGTGAAGAGGTAGTGGAGCAGGTCGTTGAATTCGCGCACCGGACGCCCATCCACCGCCACGATGAGATCGCCGCCAGGGGGGATTTCCGTGGCTTCTTGGCGCTTTTCCAAGGGGATAGCACCATGCACCCCGGCTTTGTCGGCCGGGCTGCCGGGGACGACCGAGATGACATACGCGCCGGTGTCTTGCGGCAGGTTGAGGTGTTCCACTTCTTCCAGGGTGAGGTCGTCGATGCTGGTGATGCCGAGGTAGGGGTAGTCGTAATGGCCTTGTTCGATGAGCACCGGCACCACGCGGCGCACGATGTTGCTGGGGACGGCGAAGCCGATGCCGCTGTTGCTCGGCTCGCCGAAGGCCGTCATGTTGGTGGTGCGGATGGCGCGGTTGATGCCGATGACCTCGCCGTTCAAGTCGACCAACGGCCCGCCGGAATTCCCGGGGTTGATGGGGGCATCGGTTTGGATGACGTCGCCGGTGGTGAAGAAGCCGCCTTGGGCTGCGGCGTGTTCCGAGGGCAGGGTGCGCCCGCGCGCCGAGACGATGCCCATCGTCATCGTGCCTTTCAGCCCGAAGGGGTTGCCTAAAGCCACGACGATCTCTCCCACTTGCACCTTGTCCGAATCGGCCAGCGGCAGGGGGTGGAGCTGGCTGGAAGGCACGTCTTCGACCTGGATGACCGCGATATCTGAGTCGGTGTCGGTGCCGACAATGTGCGCCCAGGCTTTGAGACCGCTCATGAAGTCCACCTCGATTTTCTCGGCGCCGTCGACGACGTGGAAGTTGGTGATGATATGGCCTTTTTTGTCGTAAACGAAGCCGGAGCCTTGAGCGCCACCCTCTTTGGCATAGATGCGAATGGCGACCACCCCTGGCGAGATTTGGTTGTAAAGGTCCACCAGCTGGGTTTGTAGCTCGGCGGGGGTGAGTGCCGTGGTAGCGCCGGGCGCTGCGGCTGCGGTGGGGGCGGGGGGAAGGGTCGGCAGAGCCTGGGGCGTCGTGACTTTGGGGGCGGTCAGGTTAGGGGTGAACACACAGGCCACCGAGAGGCCTGCCAGCAACAGAAACAGGAAAGCGAAAAGCAACCAGCGTTTTCGATGGGTCATAGGGATCATGGGGAATCTCCTCGCTCGAAGGGTAAAAAAATCATCCCTGCGCGCCACTTCGGCGCGCAGGGGCGGTCAATGTTGCAGTTGAGCCAGTTCCTCGAACAGCTGCCGTTCCCGCGGCGAGAGTTTGCGGGGCAGTTCGACCTTGATGTGGACGTAGAGGTCGCCGCGGCGGTCGGGGTTTTTCAGGTGAGGGAGGCCGCGCCCGCGCAGGCGGTAAACCTGGCCGGGCTGCGTTCCCGGTTTGATGGAAAGCAAGACATCGCCGGCAGGGGTGGGCACTTTGACTTCCCCGCCCAAGACGGCGGTGTAGAGGTCGATGGTGGCCTCGGTGTGCAGGTCGTGCCCCTGGATGTCGAACCGCGGGTCGGGCATGACTTCCACCACCAGGTAGAGGTCGGCCTTGGTGCCGTCGGGCAGGGGCACGGCTTCGGGCAGGCGAATTTTCGTGCCGGTGCGCGCGCCGGGTGGAATTTTGACTTCCAGCCGACGGCCGTTGACCGCAATGTGGCGGGTGGAGCCGTGGTAGGCTTCCTGCAGGGTGATGGCGATGGGCTGTTCGTAGGCGGGGCGGCGTTTGGGCTGCCGAGGGCGCGTCGTTCGGCGGCTTCCCCGGCCGCCAGCGCCCATTTCGCCGAAGTCGATGCCCCCAAAGCCGCCAAACAGGCTTCGGAAGAATTCGGAAAACCCGCCAATGCCTCCCAGCAGGTCATCCAAGTCGCGGAATTCCACCCGCACGCCGCCTTGCGGCGCCCCCCACGCGCTCCAGTCGAAGGGCGCTTGCCCGCCTCCTGCCTGCCAGCGCTGGTAGGTGGTGGAAAACTGGTCGTATTTGGCGCGCTTCTCCGGGTCGGAGAGCACTTGATAGGCTTCGTTGATTTCCTTGAATTTTTCTTCCGCGGCTTTGTCGCCGGGATTGCGATCAGGGTGATATTTCAAAGCCAGTTTGCGGTAGGCTTTTTTGATTTCCTCCGCACTGGCGTTGCGATCGACGCCTAAGATTTTGTAGTAGTCTTTGTATTCCATGGGCACCTCGCGATGTTGCCGTTTTGCGACAGGGTGTCGCCCCCGTTTAGATTGTATGCCACTCGCAGGGCAAAAGTCAAGCGGGGGGTAAGACTCTAACAAAACTCTAAGGCGAAGGGGTGCATTGGGAAAACCCGACCAGCCGGTAGGCTTGACCTCTCCGCTCCTTGCGCTATAATTTGAGTGTGCCCTTCTTGCCGCCACGGGGAGGTGCAGTTGCAGGTCCAAGAAGGACGCGAGATTCTCGTATCCGTTTCCATTTCCTTTAAGGAGGAGAAGCCGTGAAACGTAAAGTCTTGTTCGTTTTGCTCGCGATGGCGCTGGTGTTGGCGCTGGGGCTGAGCGCGTGCGGCCAAAAGGCCGCGCCCACGAGCGGCGCCCAATCCGCAGCCACGGAGGCCCCGAAGGCGCAGTATGCCGACACCATCGTGATCGGCACCACCGACAAGGTGACCGATCTGGACCCGGCCAACGCCTACGACTTCCATACGTGGGAAATCTTCCACAACACGATGGACACGTTGCTGCACTATAAGCCGGGCACCACCGACTTGGAACCCGCGCTGGCGACTTCCTATGACGTCAGCAAGGATGGGAAGGAATATACCTTCCACCTGCGCAAGGGCCTCAAGTTCGACGACGGTACCCCCTTCAACGCCGAGGCGGTGAAATGGTCCATCGACCGCGTGGTCAAGATCCAGGGCGACCCCAACTGGCTGGTGACTTCGTTTGTGGACCACGTCGAGGTAGTCGATGACTACACGGTGAAGTTCGTCCTCAAGAAGGCGGTCAACTACTTCCCGCTGCTGGTGGCCACTTACCCCTATGCTCCCGTTAGCCCGAAGTGCTACTCGGCCGACAAAATCGACTCCGACAGCACCTGCGGCGGCATTGGGCCTTACAAGATCGCCAAGTGGGTGCGCGACCAGGAAATGGATTTGGTGGCGAACCCCAACTGGTACGGCGACCCGCCCAAGACCCCCAATATCATCATCAAATACTTCGCCGATGCTACCACCATGCGCCTGGCGCTGGAAAACGGCGAAATCGACATCGCCCTCAAGAGCCTCAACCCCACCGACTACGCCGACCTGAAGAAGAACCCCAACCTGCAGGTCATCGAGGGGCCGGGCGCTTACATCCGCTACATCGTCTTCAACGTCAAGATGAAGCCGTTCGACGACCCGAAGGTCCGCCAGGCGATTTCTTACGCCGTCGACCGCCAGACGATTGTGGACAAGGTCTATCAGGGCACCCACGAGCCGCTCTACACCATGGTGCCGATTGGCATGTGGAGCCACAAAGACACCTTCCCCAAGCGTGACCTCGACAAGGCCAAGCAGCTGCTTCAGGAAGCCGGTTACAGCGCCGACAACCCCCTGAAGATCGACCTCTGGTGGACGCCCACCCACTATGGCGACACCGAATCCGATATGGCTTCGGTGGTCAAGGAAGCCCTGGAAGAGACCGGCATGATCAAGGTCAACCTCCAGTCGGCTGAATGGGCGACCTACACCGAGCAGTTCGGCTCGATGGGGATGTTCCTGCTGGGTTGGTACCCCGATTACATGGACCCCGACGACTACACCTACCCCTTCGCGGCGTCGGACGCTTCGGACGACATTGGTTCCAACTACTCCTCGCCGAAGATGGATGCCCTCTTCGCCAAAGAGCAGGCGGCTACCGACCTGCGCGGCGCAGATCGCGAAAAGGTGTTCGAGGAAATCCAGCAACTCTGGGCGCAGGATGTCCCCACCATCCCGCTGTCGCAAGGCAAACTGCTGGTGGTGGCTCAGAAGAACGTCTCCGGCATCGTGCTCGATCCGGTGATGGCGAACCACTACTTCCTGTTCCAGAAGAGCAAGTAACGTGAAGTGATGTTCGGGGGAGGGTAGCGTTTGCCCTCCCCCGCTTTTGCTTTTGGTGGTGTGCCTCGCGCAAGGTCAGAGCGCACCGTGATGTCCGTTTTCCCCTGGCATTCCCCTTTTTCCCCCTTCCTTCTGGTCAACGCCTATGCGCTCTCTCGGTCGTTACCTTCTCGTTCGCACCTTGCTGACCATCCCGATGATTTTCGTGCTGGTCACGCTGGTGTTCATCATCCTGCGGGTGATGCCTGGCGACCCGGTCAAGTCTTCCATCCGTCCGGGGGCACCGCAGGAATACATCGACGAAATTCGCCATACGCTGGGGTTGGATAAGCCCCTCTATGTGCAGTATGGCGATTATTTGTGGGATCTGCTCCACTTCGACCTGGGCACCACCCTCAGCCCGGTGCGCGGTCAATCGGTCGCCAAGCAGATTTGGGAGCACTTCCCGGCCACGCTTGAGTTGGCCCTTGCGGGCATGTTCGTCACTGCCGTGGTGGGGGTAGGCATGGGGGCGTATGCAGCCCATCACCGGCGTTCCGTGGCCGATTATTCCCTCCGCCTTTATGCCATTGTCATTTATGCCATCCCGGTGTTTTGGTTGGGCTTGATGTTCCAGCTCATCTTTGGGGTGTGGTTGGGTTGGTTCCCCATTGCGGGGCGCATCAGCAGTCTCGCCGTAGCCCCCAAGCACATCACCGGCCTTTACACCCTCGACAGCCTGCTGACCGGCAACTGGCCGGCGTTCAAAGACAGCGTCATGCACCTGGCTTTGCCGGCCCTCACTTTGGGGCTTTACCTTTCGGGCGTGTTCGTGCGGCTGACGCGTTCCAACATGCTCCAAATCTTGAAGATGGATTTCGTGACCGCGGCGCGCGCTCGGGGCATTCCGGAACGCACGGTAGTGTATCGCCACGCGCTGAAGAACGCACTCATCCCTATCATCACCATGATGGGGTTGCAGTTTGCCCTCTTGCTGGCTGGCGCGGTGCTGACCGAAAGCACCTTCTCGTGGCCGGGGCTGGGACGGTTTCTCGTCGAGCGAATCACCTACCGCGACTTCCCTTCGATTCAGGGGGCGGTGGTGGTCTTTGCCCTGTTGGTCGCCAGCGTCAGCCTGTTGGTGGATGTCCTCTACGCCTGGATTGACCCCCGCATTCGGTACTGAGCCATGACCAAGACGCAAAAACCCCGAGAAGAACCCACCAGCCTGATGGGCCGCCTGCTGCGCGGTGCTTATTGGTACGGCGCGGAGTGGTATTGGACGGTCACGGGCGGCATTTTGCTGGTGCTGATTATTGCCATCACCATTTTTGCCCCGGTGCTCAGCCCTTACGACCCCATCGTGACGGTCGGCGGCCCCTTCGAGCGCCCCGGCGGTGGGCAGATCGTGCTGCTGGCGCCGAAAGATAGCGGCATCACCGCGGTGCAGAAGGGCTTGAAGGTGGCCGTGTTTTACAACACGACGGCCGCGGTGGTAGCCGACCAATATGGCCTGACGGCGCGCCCCTACCAGGTAGACAAGGACCTGTTTGCGAAAGTGCGCGCTGGTGAGGCCCAAGCCGTGCTGATTTCGGCGCGAGATGCCCAGCAGGCCTTGCAGCAGAACCCCGATTTCGAGCAAGTGGGCAAGCCTTTTGGGCCGCACTTCATCCTGGGCACCGACAACCTCGGCCGCGACATCCTCAGCCGCCTGATTTGGGGGGCGCGCGCCGTGCTCGCCGTGGCCATTCTTTCGGCCCTTTTCTCCGCGGCCATTGGCGTGCCGCTGGGGTTGCTTTCCGGCTTTTTCGGCGGCTGGTTCGACCGCGTGCTTTCCCTTGTCATGGATAGCGTGTACTCCTTCCCAGGCCTCATTTTGGCCATCGCGGTCGCTGCCGTGTTGGGCACCGGCGTGGTCAACATCGCCATCGCCATTTCGGTGGTGTACATTCCTACCTATTTCCGCATGACGCGCTCGCAAGTGCTTTCCATCAAAGAGGAACTCTACGTGGAAGCCGCTCGTGCCCTGGGCGCCAAACAGCGGGAAATCTTGGGAATGTACATTTTCCCGAATGTGATTTCGACCCTGGTGGTGGTCTTTAGCCTCAATGTGGCCGACGCCATCTTGACCGAGGCGGGGCTGGCCTTTTTGGGGCTGGGGCTGCAACCGCCCACGCCCGACTGGGGCTTCGACCTCAACAAAGGGAAGGCCTACCTGCCGCGGGGCTATTGGTGGCCGATTACCTTCCCCGGCATGATGATTACTTTCGTCGCCCTGGGCTTTAGCCTGCTGGGTGAGGGGCTGGGTGAAATCCTCAACCCGCGCCTCACCGAAGAGTGACCTTGGCGTGCCGTTTCCCCGACTTCCCCGACTTCCCTAACGAACCTACCATGACCGAACCCTTATTGCAAGTCGAACATCTCACCGTGACTTACGAAACCCGCCAGGGGCCTGTGCGCGCGGTAGACGACGTCAGCTTTACCGTCTATCGCGGTGAAGTGCTGGGCCTGGTAGGCGAGAGCGGCTGCGGCAAGTCCACTTTGGGCATGGCGTTGCTGCGGATGGTGCGCCCTCCGGGGCGGATTACTTCCGGCCGGATGGTTTTCCAAGGGCGCGACCTGATTCAACTCTCCGAGAGCGAAATGCGCAAGTTGCGCGGGCGGCATATCTCGATGGTCTTCCAAGACCCGATGACCTCGCTCAACCCGCTTCAGCGCATCGGCGACCACATCGTGGAAACCATCCGCACCCACGAGCCGCAGGTTTCCAAAAAAGAAGCCTGGGACCGCGCCGCGCAGTTGATCGAACGCCTGGGCATCTCGCCCGACCGGCTGAGGGATTACCCCCACCAGCTTTCCGGCGGCATGCGCCAGCGCATCATGATCGGCATTGGGCTGGCGCTCAACGCCGACCTGATCATTGCCGACGAGCCGACCACCAGCCTCGACGTGATCGTGGAAGCCCAATTCCTCGACCTGCTGCGTGAACTGCGCGACGAGTTCAACCTCACCATGATCCTCATCACCCACAACATTGGCGTGGTGGCCGAGCTGGCCGACCGAGTGGCCGTGATGTATGCTGGGCGCATGGCCGAGATTGGGCCAGTGCACGATGTCTTCCACCGCACGCTGCACCCCTACACCCGAGGGCTGTTGGCTTCGGTGCCCAGCATCCGTTTGGAAGATGGCCTGGAGCTGGAAACGCTGGCCGGCGCGCCGCCGAGTTTGCTTTCGCCCCCTCCGGGCTGCCGCTTTCACCCCCGTTGCCCCCAGGCAAAACCCATCTGCGCCCAGCGCGTTCCTGCATGGCAGGAAATCCATCCCGGCCACGGCACGGCCTGCTGGCTGTATGCTGAGGAGGAAGCATGACCGACCGCCAGCCTTTGGTTTCCGTCCGCAACCTGAAAAAGCACTTTCCCTTGGGGCAGGGGCCGTTGGACAAGCTGTTTGGGCGTGAGGCGTTGGCCGTGCGCGCCGTGGATGGGGTGGACTTCGACATCTACCCTGGCGAAACCCTGGGCCTGGCCGGTGAATCCGGTTCGGGCAAAACCACCACGGGGCGGTTGGTGTTGCGTTTGCTGGAACCCACCGACGGCACGATTTTGTTCGACGGGCAAGATATTACCCACTTGCCGGAAAGCGAACTGCGCCCCTTGCGCCGCCGGATGCAGCCTATCTTCCAGGACCCGACGGCTTCGCTCAACCCCCGTATGACCATCGGGCAGGCCATCGCCCACGGCTTGCGCATCCACGCTTTGGCCGCCGATGCTGCCGACGAGCGCCGTCAGGTGCTGGATATTTTGGAGAAGGTGGGGCTGACGCCCCCTGAGCAGTTCATCAACAAATATCCGCACCAACTTTCGGGTGGGCAGCGCCAGCGCGCCGTCATTGCCCGTTCGTTGGTGCTGCGCCCCGACCTGGTCGTGGCCGATGAACCCATCGCGATGGCCGACGTTTCGGTGCGTGCCGTGCTGCTCAAGCTGATGCGCGACCTGCAAAAAGAGTTTGGCCTTACCTACCTTTTCATCACCCACGACCTCGCGACGGCCAAATACATCTGCGACCGCATTGCGGTGATGTATTTGGGGCAAATTGTGGAAATCGGCCCGTTGGAACAGGTCTATGGCAACCCGCGGCACCCTTACACCCAGGCGTTGCTGGCGGCGGTGCCGGTGCCCGACCCCGACGCCCGCCGCACCGAGCCCTTGCCCAAGGGCGAAATTCCCAGCCCCATCCACCCCCCGGCGGGCTGCCGCTTCCATCCCCGTTGCCCGCTGGCCGAAGAGGTCTGCCGCCGCGAGCAGCCCCCCCTTCACCCCGTGGAAGGCGAGCCGGAGCATTGGGTGGCATGCCACTTGCGGTAGCGGGAAGCCGCCGCTCCCACCTGGGGCGCTGACGCCGACATGGGGCAAGAAACAAGCCCGCACTGCCATGAGGCGGTGCGGGTTGTTCGTAGACGCGTGGATGGGGCAGGAGAAGCAGGCGAAACCACCCTGCCCACGGACAGCGCAGTGTGCTATACTCACCACATTCCCGCCGAGTAGTTTTGGCGGTTTCTTTCGGAGGTTCCATGAAACGCCTGTTTTCCGTTTTGGTGTTGCTGGCCGCTTTGACCGGGCTGGCTGCGTGCAGCCCGCGCCCCACCGCCACCCCCAGCACGGCCCCCACGGCTGCCGCTGCGGCTACCAGCGCGCCCGCGGCTTCCCTGCAGGTGCTCTTTCGCGATGATTTCTCCAACCCCCACAGCGGCTGGGATACGGTGCACGAAAAAGACGCCATCATCGAATACACCGCGCAGGGGCGATACCGCATTTGGCTCAACTACCCCCACACCACCATTTGGGCCAACCCCGGTTTGCAGTTCACCGATACCCGCATCGAGGTGGATGCGCTCAAGGCCGCTGGGCCTGACGACAATCAGTTTGGCATCATCTGCCGTTACGAAGACGCCGACAATTTCTACTTCTTCCTCATCAGCAGCGACGGCTACTACGGCATTGGGAAGACCAAAGACGGCAAGCAGATTTTGCTGACGGGTGAGGGGAACATGACCTTTGCGCGCGACATTGCCAAAGGCCACGCCCTCAACCACCTGCGCGCCGATTGTGTGGGTTCCAACTTGGCGCTTTTCGTCAACGGGCGGCATTTGGCAACCGTCGCCGATAGCGATTTCACGCGCGGCGATGTGGGTCTGATGGCGGGCACCTTCGACGAGCCGGGTGTAGACATCCGCTTCGACAATTTTGCCGTTTACGCGCCATAATGGCGCGGCCGTTGGCGCAGTGCGTGCTGCGAGCGTGAACCCTGCCGAATGCGATGAAAATTTACCTCGACACCATTGGCTGCCGTCTCAACCAGGCGGAAATCGAGCGCATGGCGCGGGAATTCCGCGCTGCGGGCCACGAATTGGTGGCTTCCCCCGCGGAGGCCGACCTGGCAGTGGTCAACACCTGTGCCGTCACCGCCCCTGCGGTGGCCGATTCGCGGCAGCGCATCCGGCGGCTGGCGCGGGCGGGGGTGCCGCGCATCGTGGCCACGGGGTGCTGGGCAACGCTGGAACCCGACCGCGCCGCCGCGTTGCCCGCCGTGACCGAGGTGGTGCCCAACCTGCGCAAAGATACCCTCGTGCCGACCTTGCTTGGCCTGCCGCCGGAACGTTTCGACCTCGAGCCAATCGCTCGCGAGCCTATCCCTGGCAGCCGAGCGCGCACTCGGGCGTTTGTCAAAGTCCAAGACGGCTGCGACAACCGCTGCACTTTCTGTATCACCACGGTAGCCCGGGGGCCCGGGCGCAGTCGTCCGGTGGCCGAGGTGCTGGCCGATGTGCGTGCGGCTCTGCGGGGCGGCGCGCAAGAGGTGGTGCTCACCGGCGTGCATTTGGGTTCCTGGGGGCACGACTTCACCCCCAAGAGCCACCTGCGCCACCTGGTGCAGGCGGTGCTGCAGGAAACCGCCGTGCCTCGCCTGCGCCTTTCTTCGTTGGAGCCGTGGGACCTGGACGCGGACTTCTTTGCCCTGTGGGAAGACCCCCGTCTGGCCCCCCACCTGCATTTGCCGCTGCAAGCGGGCAGCGCGCGGGTGCTGCGCCGCATGGCGCGCAAGACCACGCCCGAGGCGTTCGCCGCCCTGGTCGAGACCGCGCGGCAGATGATCCCCGACGTGGCCATCACCACCGACGTCATTGCGGGCTTCCCCGGCGAGACCGAGCAGGAATTTGCCGAAACCCTGGCCTTCGTGGCAGCGATGGGCTTTGCCGGGGGGCACGTGTTCACCTACTCTGAGCGGCCGGGCACGGCTGCGGCTGCGATGCCCCGGCCGGTTCCTCTGCCTGTGCGGAAGGCGCGCAATGCTGCCCTTCGCCGAGTGCTGGAAGCCTCGGCAGCCCGCTATCGCGCCCGTTTTGTGGGGCGCACCCTGACCGTGCTGTGGGAAAGCGCCGAGCCGCAGCCGGAGGGCGGCTTCCTGCTGCGGGGGATGAGCGCTCACGGCTTGCGGGTAGAGGCACGCGCCGCCGAGAACTTGTGGAACCGGCTTACTCCTGTGAAAATTGTGGCGGCCGAAGGGCCGTATCTGCGCGCTGCCGTCTTGGCGGCGGAATCGGTGTGAAGCGCACTTCCTTTTTTCTCGAAGTGGAGGTGAAACATGCGTGATTGCATCTTCTGCAAAATCGTAGCCGGTGAAATTCCGGCCAAAGAGGTGTATCGTGATGAGCAGGTGACGGCGTTTCACGACATCAACCCTGTGGCGCCGGTGCATGTGCTCATCGTGCCCAACGAGCATCTTCCCTCGGCTGCGGCAGCCGAACCGCAGCACGAGGCGCTGCTGGGGCATATGTTCGTCGTGGCGCGGCGGGTGGCCGAGGAGTTGGGCGTGGCCGAAAGCGGTTTCCGCCTGGTGGTGAACAACGGCCCTGAGGCCGGCCAAGAGGTGCCTCACTTGCACATGCACCTGCTGGGCGGCCGGCGGATGGGGCGCATTGGGTAACGCCATGACCACGCCAGCTTACGACCGCCGTTACCTCGAGGCGGCTTTCGAGGTGTTGGAAGATTACCTCAAGAGCCCCGCGCTCTACTGGCCGCTGGATGTCAAACCGCCCAAGGGCGCGCCGCCTTACCCGCAGCTGACCCCCGGAAATGTGTTGCTGGCGCTGCGGCGGCTGGAAGCCCACGATGCGGTGGGCGATTTTTCCGCGCGCTTGCGGGCGTTCAAGGGGCAGTGGGGGGCGCACTGGCGGCAAAAGGCCGCGCGTGAGGCGCAGGCCCGCTTGCGGCAGTGGCGCAATTATTTGCAGGAAACCACCGATCGCGCCCCCTATTATCATTATGAGGTGCGCGAGCGCGTCATTTTGGAATTGCTGGCCGAAGACCTCGGTGCTTTGCCGCCGGAGGTAGCTGCAGACCTCGCTGCCCTCGACCGCCTGCTGCGAGGCGTTTTCCGGGAAGGCGATTTTGTGTGGGAAGCCCCGCTGGCGCGCGCATTCCCCCCTGAGCGGTTCTGGTTTCTCTACGGCACGTTGCAAGAGGCGTAGGGGCGAGGATTCCCTCGCCCCTACTGCGGAGTGGGGTTAGCGTTTGAAGCGGAAGCCGCGTTCTTCGGTGTTCAGCACCCACGCGACCAATTCGCCAACGCGGATGGTGAGGTCGTGGGGTTGCCATTCGCGCGCCGCGGGGTAGATGCGGTCGTAGCGGGAAGAGGTGTCGCCGCTGCTCTGTTGGCCGATTTCTGCCAGCAGGCGGCGGAGGCGCGTTTGCCAGTGGGCCAGGTTGGCGGGGGTGAGATCGACCCAGCCCTGCTCGGCGCTCTCGGCTTTGATGACCGGCCCCCGCAGCAGCCGTTGGCCGTCGGCCAGCAGGATGGGGATGCCGATGGAGAGGATTTTCTGGCGGATCTCGGCGTGGGCGCCGATCAGCGTTTCCAGCGCGGCGGCGGCTTCTTCGGGGGTGGGTTCCAACGCTTTGTCGAGGGTGCCGTAAGCCCGTTTGAGCAGGAAGGCTTCGAAGAGCAGCTTGGAAAGCCGCGGCGGGCCGAGAATTTCGAAGGCTACCGATTCGCCGTGCTCGGCTTCCAACTGGTGCAGCCGGTTGAGGGCGGCTTCCCGCAGGTAGGCGGCGCGGTAGGTCGGGCCCATCGTAGAGGCGTCTAACGCGGCGACGATGTCTTTGCCGGTGTTGCCGCCCAGAATTTCCAGCACGACGTTTTGGGCGATCTCCTCGGCGGTGACCGATTCCATTTGCCCCAGCGCGGTGATCATGGCAAATTCCCCTGCCGCGAAGAGGCCGTTTTCGCCGGTGTTGATGTAAACGGCTTCCAGCGTGCCTTCCTGCCGCTGGCCGAAGGGGCCTTCCCGTACCAGGTTGGCGGGGTTGGTGGCATCTACGGCTTGGTCGGGCGGGCAGTCGTAGAGGGTGTAGGGCTTGCCGTGACGCTTGATGGGGCCATAGCCGATTTGCTTCCAGCCGATCATCGCGGTGGGCTTGATTTCTTTGACCACCGTGGGGCCATCGGGGGTGCGCGCCATCAGGAAGGTGAGCAGGGTTTGGGCGCCTGCAACTGCCGCCTTCGACATCAGCACCCGCGAGGGCTTTTCTTCCCCGTGGGTGTAGGGAATGTTCAGCCCCATGCCGCCCGTGCCGCTGGTGCCAACCTTGATGTAGGCCTGCGTTCCGGCGCGCTTCATCGCAGCGTGTAAGATTTGCACATGCCGCACCAGCTGGGGGATGTAGAGCGAAGCGAGCAGGCGTTCCACTTCCTCGCGCCAGTCCACGGCTTCCTGCGGCTTTTCCATTTGCCCCTTCAGGTGGCGGGCGGTGGTGTACACATCCTGGTAGGCGACCACGGTGGCGGTGTTCATGCAATCGACCACGATGTGGGCCGGCAGGCCGCCGAGGTGGCCCCATGTGCCGGTGATGAGCTGATAGAGCAGGGAGGCTTCCAGAATTTCGTCGTCGAGGCTGCCGAGGATGTCGTCTACCAGCTGGCGGCGGGTTTCGGGGTTGGCGAGCACGGCCTTGCGGGGCAGGGTATCTTCGCGCTGCCACTCGACGCGCAGGAAAACATCGCCCCACGCTGGCAAAATCTGCGTGGGGCTGTCGGGGAATTCGGCTTGCAGTTGAGCGACGGCTTCTTCGGCTTCGAACTTTCGCAGGGAAGCAATCACCAGGCGGGCGGGGTGGTGGGGAAGCATTTCCCGCGCCACGGCACGGCCCACCAGGCCGTAGCCGCCGAGGATAAGCACATGCTTGCCTTGAATATCCACAGCACGCTCCTTTGAGTGGGGGGATGGTGGCGCGCGCAAGGGCGCGGCAAGATTAGGATACCCAAAAAACGCCGCGGGCGCAAGGGGGAAGGCCGCTCGAAAGGGGGGCGAGGCCAAGGGGGCCTTGTGCTTTGTTGGGAGAGGTCAGCGGCCAGGTTGAAGTCGCGTTTGGCGTTGGCTGCGGTGTGGGGGTCGATGATTTGGCCGGCCTGCAGGGCCTCTTCGGGGGAAGGCGGAGACTCTTGAGGCGCCTTGGGATGGCCGCGGCTACTCCTGCTCGCCCGCACCCGCGCGACCTCGGTCTGCACATTCGGCCTTAGGTGGGCTCGTGGTACTCCGGCGTGCCTTCCGGCAGCGGGGGCGTGGCGCCAAACCCCGAAGCGCCGCCGCCCACGCCCATCTGCTCGGCGAACGCGGCCTCGGCCTGCTCTTCAGCCAGGGCAGCGAGGCCTACCGAGAGGCCAGCAGCCTTTGTCGGAGCCGGGCCTTGGTAGCCCAGCCGCTTCTCGGCTATGATTTCATCCACCACTGCTTTCGCGCGCTCCGGGCCGTATGCGGCGGCGTCCGCGCTTCAGTGAGGGGGGGCAGAGTTCGCCTGTCGGCCCACATGGCTGGCCGAGGTAATTCTCAGGGTGCTCTCCCCATTTTAGGGAATAGGCTTTGGCAACAAGGCTCCAAGCGGCCCGCCTATGGCTTCTAATATTGTCCCAACAAGGTACACAACAAGGTACACGGCCGCACCGGCCAGGGCAATCCGTGAAAGAGCCAGGCTTACAAACACGCCGCTGGTCCCGCGCATTCGCCCGGCTTCCCCTATCTCTGCTTCCCATTGGTCTTCATAGTAGATAGTATACAGGGTGTTGATCCCCAAAAACCCCTGGGGCCTCAGTTCAAAGGTCAGCCGGGGCCGGGGCGTACCCGGAACAGGGGATTCCCCGGCTAGAAAAGAGGGCAGCGGCACCACCTCTTGAAACACTACGCCTTGTTCCCCCCAGGCCACACTCAGCGTCCACGGTCCCAACTTGCCCGTGATTTTCTGTTTGTCCAGGGCAAGCCCAATCCACCCTTTAGGGTTCGCCGTTGTCTGCCGGCTGATGGTGTAGCCGTATTCCACGAACAGACTCCCTATAGGATGGTGAAGCATGGGGAACCACCGCCGCTCGCTCACCGCAAGCGAGGGCCACGCTTCCAACGGAGGCAAATGCTCGGGGTAAACAAAAGGCTTGGGCATGGGATTTCTCTCCTGGAAAGAGGTAAGGATATGTTCACTCGGCGAGGTGTAGGGCACCTGCGGCTGCAAAGCGGCTTCGCGGGTAATGGCTTCCACCGCTTGGTTGGCCTGCTCCCAGGCTTGGGCGCATTCCGGCGAGCCTTCGCCGTGTTGGGTACAGGTTGCTTGCGCCTGCTGCTGCACTTGCTCGATGTGCAGCGCCACGGCACGTTGTTGGACCTGGTACCACTCCTCCGGCGTCAGCCCGCCCACCTCGGCGTCGAAGGCCGGGTCGGCGGTTGCTGGGGCGTGAAGATGCTCCAACTACGGCTCCAAAGGCAACTCATGGGTAGGTAATACCCCATTCGCTTAAGATCTCCATGGCCGTGTTCAGATCCACATTTACCCCTTCTCCGCCATACACGAACCGATGGTCAACCAGGGCTCCTGCTTCACAATCCTTCCAAGTGGGATTCTTGGGATTGTATCTGCAGACAATATTCACAAACTCTCGTTCTCGTTCTCCTAAAACATCTACATATCGTGGGCCGAGATATAAGTCGATCTCTTCGATAACATCTGGTATTTGATCAGACTCGGGATAGTTTTTTGGCCAATACCGCACCCATTTCTCC
>CAYVHG010000082.1:0-41667 GCA_964450875.1 uncultured Anaerolineaceae bacterium
TATCCCGTTTGCCGGTGGGTGGGTTTGCAGCTGCTGTGCAACCCGGGCTCGCCTGTGGTGCCTGCGCTGCCGAACGTGCCGCGGGCGGTGGGCTTGCTGCATATCGAAGGGCGTGCCGTGTGGGGTGAGCTGCGCGTGTTGGATAGGCCGCAGGTTGCGGTATAATCCCTTTCGTTCTATCCGCTTTTCTCAGATTCGGAGGAAATCACATGTCGCGTTCGTTTCGTTCGTGGGCCGGTGGGGTGCTGGCCCTCTTGCTCATGGCGCTTTTGGCTGCTTGCGGCCCTTCGACTTTCACGTTGCGTTTGCATCTTAAGCAGGGCGATGTTTACAAAGTCACGACGGTGACCAAACAGCACATTTCTCAGGAAATCATGGGGCAAAAGATGTCCCTCGACCAGAAGATGACGATGGAGTACCGCTGGGAAGTCACCCAGGTTGCCGACAATGGCAATACCACCATCAAGGTGACTTACACGCGAGTGGCTATGGAGCAGGACCAAGGTGGGCAAAAGCGCGCCTTTGACTCTGCCAGCGGGCAGGAACCGCCCGATTTCTTCAAGGGCCTCGATTTGTTGGTCGGTAAGTCGTTCAGTGTGGAGTTTACCCCTCAGGGGGAGGTTGTCAAAATTGACGGCTTGGATGAGATGTTCCGCCAGGTGGCCGAGGGCGTGGGCTTTGGTGACAAGGAATCTACCGACGCATTTTACAAGGCGCTGACCGATTCCTTTGGCGAAGACGCCATTACTGAGCAGTTCAAGACGGCCTTCGGCGATTATCCCCACACCCCTCTCAAAGTGGGCACTACTTGGACCGCCGACTCTCAGCTCAAGGTCACTTTCCCCCTGGAGGTGCACGCCACTTACACTGTGAAATCGTGGCAGGATAATCAGGCGGTGATTGCGATGGAAGCCACCCTGAAATCGGACGCCACCAAGCGGGTGACGGGCCAAAACCCCCTCTTCGACGTCGTCTACGACCTCAGCGGCACCCAGCAGGGCACGCTGACGGTGGATGTCGGCACGGGGCTTTTGCGCGAATCTCAGGTGACCCAGCATGTTGAAGGGCAAGTGTTGCTGGTGGACCCCAAGAGTAAAGACAACACCGATGCCCTTCCAATGCCGTTTAACATGGATACTGACATCACCACCACCGTCGTGCCGCAGGGGCAGTAGGAGCCACGTGGGGCTTGGCGGAGGAAGCCCAAACTACGCAAAGCAGGGAGGTGCCCCGGCGGCTGAATGGCGGGGCACCTCCCTTTTCTTTTGGGGGAATGGTGAGGGGCGGAAGGCGCTATAGGGGCAGCGGGGCGCGCCTTACGCCAGAATTTTGATTTCGTCGGGCAAGTTGGGCACCAGGCAGAGGAAGACGAAATCTTCGGTGCCGATGTTTTCGTAGGAATGCGGCACCCCCGCGGGGATGAACACCACGTCGCCGGCGCGCACTTCGTAGGTTTCGTCGCCTATGGTGATGCGGGCCTGCCCTTGCAGCACATACTGCTCGTGTTCTACGGCGTTGGTGTGCCGCGGCATGCCGCCGCCGGGCTTCATGGTGAAACGCCGCATGGCAAAGTGCGGCCCTTCTTCGGGGGAAATCAGAATTTGAATGCTGGTGTCTTTCCCTGCATTCACGGGTTGGTAGGGAATTTCATTGGCATGTTTGACGGGCATGGGAGCCTCCAATGGTTGGGGTGCAAGGTGGGCAAGGTGTCACTGGCAGGATGCAATGCGCAGGTCAGGATGCGGCGGCGAGTTCCTGCCACCATGTTTTGAGCAAGAGGGCGTCTTCTTCCAAGACTGGGCTTTCGCACAAAATGCGGCCGGCTGCGCCGAAATCTTTGAGGGCGCGGAAAATGGCATGCACGTCGAGGTCGGCCTCTGCGAATTTGAGGTGGTTGCGCTCGCCTTTGGGGCCGTATTCGATGCCTGAGAGGTGGATGTGCAGGTGCCGCAGGGCCTCGTCGCCGAGGGCGTTGCCGTAGGCTTCCAGCACTCGGGCCCATTCGTCGTAGGAATTCATGCTGCCGTCGCCGGGGCGGGCGTGCAGATGGGCGAAATCCAGGCAGGGGGCTACGCCGGGCACGGCTTGGCTCATCGCCAGGGTGTCTTCCAACGAGCCGATGACGGCGCTTTTGCCCATGGTTTCAGGGCGCAGGGTGACTTCTACGCCCATGTCGCGCAATTCGGCGGCCACCGCTTCCAGCCGAGCGATGGCTTTGGGCAGCACCTCTGCCGCCGGGCGGCCGAAGTACGAGCCGGGGTGGAAGACGATGTCGGTAGCGCCGGCCAGGTAGCCGTAATAGGCCGCGTCCATCAACCGCTTGCGCGATTTAGGCCATTCTTCGTCGTCGGCGTTGAGGTTGATGAAGTAAGGCGCGTGGACGCTCAGTGCGACATCGTGTTCGGCTGCCGCGGCCTTGATGGCCGCACAGGTTTTCTCGCTCACGCGCACGGCGCGCACCCAGCCGAGTTCCAAGGCGTCGAGGCCGAGCTCGCGCAGGCGCAAAATTGCGCCGACGCTGCCGCCGGGCTTTTTCGGCGCCGACTTGGGCGTGCCCACGGTGCCAAACCGGAAGGAAAGGGACATGGTGACCTCCAAGAGGCGGGGGGTGAGGGGTGAGGGTCACATGGCGGAAGCCAGCCATGCCGCGCGGGCGCGGCGCACCCATTCCCGCTCGGGTTCGAAGCTCAGCACTCGCTCGGCGGTGTCCCACGATACCCAGCGAGGCACGAACTGGCTTTCGGGGGTGGCATCTGGCTCGGCGGGGCCTTCCCGCAGGAAGAGGTAGTAGTGCTCTTCGCGGGCCCACGTGCGCCCTTGGTAGGGAAAGACCACCCGCTGGGTGCCCAGGTCGGCCAGCAAGCGCAGGCGTCGGAAGCCGCTTTCTTCGGCGATTTCCCGCAGGGCAGTTTGCAGCGGGGTTTCGCCTGGGTCGATGTGGCCTTTCGGCAGGCGGATTTCGCCGCGCGCCGGGCGTTCCAGCACCAGCACTTCTTGCGAAGGGCGGACGATGACGCCGCCGGCAGCGCGATAGTCGAGGGGAAGGGTCTCCAAGGAAGGCATGGGTGTTCTCAAGGCAGGAAGGCGGCCAAGCGGTGCCACAGAGGCGGCCCCAGCACCAGCAGGCCGATGACCACCGCCCCGCCCGCGGCCAGTAGCACGCTGGCGGCGGCGGTGTCTTTGGCGGCTTTGGCTGTGGGGTGGATTTCGGGCGAGACCAGGTCCACCAGCGCTTCGAGGGCGGTGTTGCCCGCTTCGGCCGCCCATACGACGGTGATGGCAGCGGCCAACAGGGCCCATGAGAGCGCCCCCAACCCCAGCCACAATCCCAGCGCGACCACGCTTGCCGTGGCCGCGGCGTGGATGCGCGCATTGGGCTGGGTGCGCAGCAGGTAGCCCAGCCCCGCGAAGGCGTGGCGGAAAGCCCGAATGCGGGAAGGCGTTTTGGCCATGCGGGTGCTCGAAAGCCGTCCAGAAGCCGGGGCGGGCTTAGGGCGGCGAGAGGGGACAGCCCAGGCTTTCCAAAATGCGGCCTTGGGCTGCCCACATGCGGGCTTTTTCGTCGGGGTCGGCGTGGTCGTGCCCCAGCAAGTGGAGCACGCCGTGCACTGTGAGCAGGCAGAGTTCCCAGGCGACGGGATGGCCGCCGCGCTCGGCTTGTGCAGCGGCCTGCGGGTAGGCAATCACGATGTCGCCGAGGTAGCGTTCGCCGGTTTCGGGGTCGGTGCTGTCGTCTTCGAAAGAGAGGACGTCGGTCGGCGCGTCGATGCCGCGATAGCGGGCGTTCAGACGGCGGACGGTTTCGCTGTCGGTGATGAGCAGGCTCAGCGCCGCGGAGGAAATGCCCTCGTGTTGCAGGGCTGCGGTGGCGGCGCGGCGCAGCACCTCGGCTGCGACCGCTTCTCGATAGGGCGGCTCAATCGTCAGATGGATGTTCGGCATGCTGCTCTTCCACGAGGGTGGCTTCTGGGGTCTCGCCGCTTGCCAAAGCGCGGGCCTCGGCCACGGGGATGGTTGGCTGGCCGCGGTCTTCCTGCACCTGGGGGTATTGAATGCGGGGGTGGTAAACCCCTTGTAGCGCGGCGACGAACGTCTCTTCGATGGTCTTCAGGTCGTGCAGGGTGAGTTGGGTGTCGCTCAGTTGTCCTTCACGGATGCGGGAGGTGATGGTGTCGTGCACCAGGCGGCGGAGCTCGTGTTTGTCGGGGGGGTGTTCGGCGCGAGCGCGGGCTTCGCAGCCGTCGGCCAGCATGACCAGGGCCGTTTCCTTGCTTTGGGGACGCGGGCCGGGGTAGCGGAAGCGCTCGATGTCCACCTTGTCGGCGTCGCCGCCGGCTTCCTGCACCGCGCGGGCGTATTGGTAGCGGGTGATCAGCGTGCCGTGGTGTTCGGCGATGAAATCTTGAATGCGGCGGGGCAGGCGGTGTTCTCGGGCCAGCGCCAGGCCGTCGGCGACGTGGGCGATGATGATGCGGGCGCTCTCTTCGGGCGAGAGGCGTTCGTGGGGGTTGGTGCTGCCAGGGGGCTGGTTTTCGATGAAAAATTGAGGCCGCAGCACCTTCCCGATGTCGTGGTAGAGCGCCCCCACCCGCACCAGCAGCGCGTCGGCATGCACGGCGCGCGCGGCTTGTTCGGCCAGGTTGGCTACCTGCAGGCTGTGCTGGTAGGTGCCTGGCGCTTTTTGCAGCAGTTCTTGCAACAAGGGTTGGTCGGGGCGGGAAAGTTCCAGCAGTTGAATGGGCGTTACCTGCCCTAACGGCGGCGCGAGGAAGTAGTGCAGCACCAAGGCCAGGCTGGAAGCCAGCACCCCGTTGGTGGCTGCTGCGCCCAGCAGGGTGATCATGCCGGGCAAGTCGGTGGAAGGCGAGGCCAAGCGGGTGGCGAGGAGCACGGTGCCCCCCGTCAGGGCCATGCCCGCGCTGGCGAGGAAGAAAGTGCGCATGCGCTGCACTTGGCTGAGCAACACCACCCCCGCCAGCCCCAGGAAGGCATGGTAGGTGACCAGCTCGAAGCCGTGGGGCAGGTGATAGAGCCCCAACGCCAGCAACGGCAGCAGAAAAACCAGCGCGCTTTCGGCGTCGAACAGCAGGAACATCACCAGCGGATAGGCCGCGAAGGGGTACACATAGGGCAGCACGATATGGTCGGGGATGATGATGCGGGCGCCGACCAGGAAGAGGATGCCCAACCCCCCGGCCACCGTCAGGGCGGTGATGTTTTCGCCCAACATGGGGCGGCGCAGGCGGATGTAGGCCGCCAGCACCAGGAAGGCAATCAGCACCAGCAGCAGCGGCGCGAGGACGGCCTGCCAGCGCGCCGTGCCTTGCAGCAGGCCGTATTCCTTCAGCGCTTCGATGTCTTCGGGGGTCAGCACTTGCCCGCGCTGCACGATGGTTTCCCCCCGCCGGAAGGCGCGCACCACCGGCGGCACGGCTTCCCGCGCCTTTTCGCGGGCCGCTTCGGTGAGCGAGGCGCTGTAAAGGCTGTTGGGGGCGAGGAAGGCTTCCACCAGGCGTTCCACCAGGTCGGCCTGGCGTTCGGGCATGGTGAGGGTGATGAAGGCGGGAATGTTGCGCCGCGCTTCTTCCAGCTGGTCTTCACGGATGGGCGCGCGCATCATGGTTTCCAGCACGCGTTGGGCTTCTTGCTGGATGCTTTGCCAGCGTTCGTCGTCGAGGGTGAGGAGGTAGCGCGCCTCGCTGGCGGAAAGGTGCAGCCCCTGGATGGCCGCCAGGTCGGCCAGTTTTTGTTGTTGGGTGGCGTAAGGGTCGGCGCGCACCGCGGTGATGAAAGTGAGCGCGGCGCGCAGGCGTTCCAGCTGGCGGCGGCCGATGCTGGCGTCGGGGGGGGCATAGACCTTGGAGACCGCCTGCGCGGCGGCTTCGCGGCGCTTTTCGGTGAGGACGGCGCTTTCGTAGGTGTGGCTGTAGGGGGCAAGGATGTCGCGCGGGGCGACTTCCCCCGCGTGGAGGGCGAGGTTGTCTTCGGCGGTGCTCAGCCACATGGTTCCGGCGACCGCGGCGAACATGAGCAGCGCGAGCAGGGCGCGCCGCAGCCGCCACGCCCTGGCCGAGGGGTGGGGGGGAGGAGAAGCCGCAGTGGCCGGAGAAGGGGTCGGGCCAGACATGGAGCGTCAGGAGCCTTGCAGCAGGCGGCGCACCACTTGGCTGGCTTCCTTGCCGGTGGCGCGGCCTTGCAGGCGCGGCATGAGCGCGGCCATCACTTTGCCCATGTCGCGGGGCGAGGCGGCGCCCACTTCGGCGATGACCTCGCGGGCCAGGGCTTCCAGAGCTTCGGGGGTGAGCGGCGGCGGCAGGAATTCCTGCAACACGGCAATTTCGGCTTCCGCGTCGGCAATCAGGTCATCGCGGCCAGCGCGCTGCGCGCCTTCGATGGTTTCCCGGCGGGCTTTGATTTCCTTCTGCAGCACGCCCAGCACGGCGCTTTCGTCCAACTCGCCGCCGTGCTCCACTTCCGCGAGCTTGATGGCTGCCAGCGCGAGGCGCAACGTCCGCTTCCGCAGGTCGTCCCGCTGGCGCATGGCCTCTTTCAGGGCCTCTTGAAGTTGCTGTTTGGTGTTCATGGCCTTCATTATACCGCAGGCACCGGCCGAAACTCCCCGCCCTTGCCTTCCCGTGATAGAATAAACGCGCAAGGAAGATTGGACAGTCTCTCGGAGGTTCAAAATGGAAACCCAAACCGGTTCTTACAAAGTGAAGGTTGGCCTGGCGCAGATGCTCAAAGGCGGCGTGATTATGGATGTGGTGACGCCCGAACAGGCCAAGATCGCCGAAGAAGCAGGCGCCGTGGCTGTGATGGCGCTGGAACGCGTCCCTGCCGACATTCGGAAGCAGGGCGGCGTGGCGCGCATGAGCGACCCCGAGCTCATCCTCAAGATCATGGATGCGGTCAGCATTCCGGTGATGGCGAAGGTGCGCATTGGCCATTTCGTCGAAGCCCAAATTTTGGAAGCCCTGGGCGTGGATTACATCGACGAATCGGAGGTGCTCACGCCTGCCGACGAAGAGCACCACATCGACAAACACCAGTTCAAGGTGCCTTTCGTGTGCGGTGCGCGCAACTTGGGCGAAGCCTTGCGCCGCATTGCCGAAGGTGCGGCGATGATTCGCACCAAAGGCGAGGCCGGCACCGGCGACGTGGTAGAAGCCGTGCGGCATGCCCGGGCGGTGCTGGGTGAAATCCGCCGCTTGCAGACCATGGCCGACGAGGAGCTCTACACCTACGCCAAGGAAATCGGCGCGCCGCTGGATTTGGTGCGCGAAGTCAAGGAACTTGGGCGCTTGCCCGTGGTCAACTTCGCCGCGGGCGGCATTGCCACCCCCGCCGATGCCGCCCTGATGATGCAACTTGGCATGGATGGCATCTTCGTGGGTTCCGGCATCTTCAAGTCGGAAGACCCGCCCAAGCGCGCTGCGGCCATCGTCAAGGCGGTGACCCACTACAACGACCCCGCGATTCTGGCCGAGGTGAGCAAGGGCTTGGGCGAACCGATGCGCGGCCAGCAGGTCGCCGACCTGCCCGCAGAGGCCCGTTTGGCTGGCCGCGGGTGGTAATTTGCCGTTCGCCGTTCATCGTCCGCAATTTGCTCTTCGCCATTCTCACTCATGCCTGCTCCGAACCTTCTTCCCCCTGAGAAAGTGCCTCCCCCGCGCACCGATTTCACCGTGGGCGTGCTCGCGCTGCAAGGCTCGTTTTGGGAGCACGAAGTTGTGCTGCGCGAAATCGGCGTCGCCGTGCGCGAAGTGCGCCGCCCTGCCGACCTGGAAGGGCTGGCGGGCTTGATCATCCCCGGCGGTGAATCGACCACTATCGGCAAACTGGCCGTGGCATTTGGCCTGCTGGAACCGTTGCGGGCTTTCGGCCGCGACCATGCCATCTGGGGCACGTGCGCGGGGGCGATTTTCCTCTCGAAAGACGCCCGCCGTGACCAGCCGCTTTTGGGACTGATGGATATCACCGTAGAGCGCAACGCCTTTGGCCGCCAGGTGGCCAGCTTCGAGGTCGACATCCCCGTGCCCGCGCTCAAGGCCGTTGCCCCCGACGACGACCGGCCGTTCCACGCCATTTTCATCCGTGCGCCGCTCATCGAAACCGTCACCCCGCCCGCGGAGGTGCTGGCGACGTTGGAAGACGGCCGCATCGTGGCGGCTCGGCAAGGGCACCTGTTGGCGACGGCCTTCCACCCCGAACTTACCGACGACACCCGTTTCCACCGCTATTTCCTGCACCTGGCCGGATGGGGACCTGACCGGTGAGCACCCTGCCCCGTGCGCTGACCTGGCGCGACCTGCCGCTGTTGTACCGTTACCGCGAACAGGCGCTTTGCCTGGATAGCCGCCGCGCGGTCATTGGCGGGGCGGGGTTGCTGGGCGGCGCGCTGGTGGCGTTGTTTTCCGCCGCTACGGGGATGGCCGTGGTGGCCGATGAGCCGGACGGCAGCGCGCCGTTGGTAGGGCTGGCCGAACACAACCCGCAGGAAGGCATAGCCCGCTGGTTGTATCTGGCCCCTGAAAGCGCCCTCAGCGCGCCGCCTTCGCTGGCCCCATTGGTGGAAGCGCTGTTGGCGCACCCTGCGCTGCGCGGCGCGCGGGCGCTATTGGCCGACGCCCCCCAGCAGGCGCCGTGGCTGCCCGCGTTGCGGCGGGCGGGTTTTCGGGTGTTCGCTCGGCAGCGGTTGTGGCAAATGCCCGCCGGTCGGCCGCCTGCGGGCCAAGGCCGCTGGCGATGGCCGCGCGCCGACGAGCGTTGGGCTGCCGACAGGCTCTACACCAACCTGACCCCGCCGCTGGTGCGGCACCTCTTGCCGCCTCCCGCTGCCGCCCCCACCGCGGTGGTGTATTTGGAAGACGGCGAAGTGCGGGGCGTCGCCCGCTGGGAAGCCGGTCCGCGCGGGGTGTGGGTCGTCCCTTGGCTCGACCCCGACATCGCTGCGCCGTGCGAGGCTTTGCGCGCCTTGGCGGCCTTCCTGCGCACAGGCGAAAAGCCCCTCTACATTGCCGTGCGCGAAGCCCAGGTGTGGCTGGAAGGCCCTCTCGAAAGGCTGGACGCCCGCCCCAGCGAGCCTCTGGCCTTGCTGGCGCGCTGGGCGGTGCAGCCCCAGCCCGTCGCCGAGGCCGTGCCCGCAGCTGCCCAGCGGGAAGCGCCTCAGCCTACCCTGTTTGCCAAATGAGGGTCGTATGACCACCCGAAAAATCACCGACGATCTGCACGCCCTTTTGGCCGTGCTTCCCCCCGAAATTGCGCGCGCCGTCGAAGATGCCGACGACAGCGACAACTTGCTGGAAGTCATCCTCGACCTGGGGCGTGTGCCCACGGCGCGCTTTACCCACGGCGAAATCGTCTTGCGGGAAAGCGAAGTCACCCGCGAGGAAATCGACCACGTGGTGGCGCGGGTGGGCGCTTTCGACGAGGACAACCGCGCCGGCATCGAGCGCACCCTGCACCGCATCGCAGCCATCCGTAACCGGCGCGGCGACGTCGTGGGCTTGACCTGCCGCGTCGGGCGCGCGGTTTACGGCACGGTAGATATCATCCAAGACCTCATCGAGAGCGGCAAGAGTGTGCTCTTGCTGGGCCGCCCCGGCGTAGGCAAGACCACCCTGTTGCGCGAAGCGGCGCGCATTTTGGCCGAGAAGAAGCGAGTGGTCATCGTCGACACTTCCAACGAAATCGGCGGCGATGGCGACGTGCCGCATCCGGCGGTGGGGCGCGCTCGGCGAATGCAGGTGCCCATGCCCTCTTTGCAGCACGAAGTGATGATCGAAGCCGTCGAGAACCACAACCCCGAAGTCATCGTCATCGACGAAATCGGCCGCGAGCTGGAAGCCCTGGCCGCGCGCACCATTGCCGAGCGGGGGGTGCAGCTCATCGCCACCGCCCACGGCAACGCGCTGGAAAACCTGCTGCTCAACCCCACCCTCTCGGATCTGGTCGGCGGCATCGAATCGGTCACCCTTTCCGACGAGGAAGCCCGCCGCCGAGGCACCCAAAAAACCGTGCTGGAACGCCGCTCGCCGCCCACCTTCGACATTTTGGTGGAAATCCAAGACCGCGATCGGCTGCTGGTGCACAAAGATGTCGCCGAAGCGGTCGACGCCCTGCTGCGCGGTGCCCCGCTGCGGGCGGAATTGCGTTCCCGCGACGAAGACGGCGAAATTCACATCGAAGAGGTGACCCTCAAGCAGGAAAACGCCCGCGACCGTCGGGGGCCTAAACGGCGGGGCGTGCCTTCGTTTGGCAGCGACGCCGAGGCTGAAGAAGAGGAACGCTACACCCAGCCAGCCATGCAGGGCGGGCGGGGGTTGCGCCCCATCCGCATCTACCCTCACGGCGTGGCGCGCAACCGGCTGCGCAAGGCGGCGCAATACCTTCACGTGCCGGCGCGGGTGGTTGACAACCTCGGCGAGGCCCAGGTGTTGGTCACGCTGCGTTCCTACTACCGCAAGCGCCCGCGGGTCATCGTAGATGCCGAGAACCGCGGCCTGCCCATCCATGTGCTGCGTTCCAACACGGTCAAGCAGATGGAAGCCTTTTTGGAAAACCTCTTCCACCTGGAAGCCCGCGCCGACAGCATGACCATCGACCAGATTTTGGCCGAAACGCAGGCTGCAATCGAGGCGGTGCTGGAAGGCGCCGACTGGGTCGATTTGACCCCCGCCCCCGCCGACATCCGCCGCTTGCAGCACCGCCTGGCCGAGGAAGCCCACCTCGCTTCCCGCTCCTATGGCCGCGAGCCCTTCCGCCGAGTGCGGATTACGCGGGAAGGGTGACATGACGCGGGGGCTATTCATCACTTTCGAAGGGCCGGAAGGCGGCGGAAAGAGCACCCAAGCGCGCTGGCTGGCCGAGTTCTTGGAGCAGCAGGGGCACACGGTAGTGCTGACCCGTGAACCCGGCGGCACTCCCATCGGCGACCAGATCCGCCATATTTTGCTCCACCCCGCCAACCAGGCCATGCACCGCCGCACCGAGGTGCTGCTCTTCCAGGCTTCGCGGGCTCAGCACGTCGAAGACGTCATCCGCCCGGCGCTCAGGGCGGGCAAAATCGTCATCTGCGACCGTTACGCCGACTCCACCCTGGCTTACCAGGGCTACGGCCGCGGCGAAGACGTGGCCAAACTGCGCTGGCTAATCGAATATGCTACGGGCGGGCTGTGGCCCGACCTGACGCTGTGGCTCGATTTGCCCGTGGAAGTGGGGCTGGCGCGCATTGCTCCCGAGCGGCGCAACCGCCTCGACGCGGAGCTCTTGGCCTTCCACCGCAAGGTGCACGCTGGCTATGCTCGCCTGGCCGCCGCGGAACCGCACCGCTGGGAGCGAATTGCCGCCGACCGCTCGGCAGAAGAGGTGCAGGCTGCGGTGCGGGCGGCCGTGCTGCGGCGCCTCGCCCCGCCCGCCGCTGCCGACCGCGCATAGCCCCTTTCGAGGGGCGCTGGGCCGCTGTTTGTCCGCCATCCTTCCTTCTTGAGAGGTGCTTATGACTGCCTCGCCGCAATTCGTGGGGCGTGTGTTGGAGGCTTCGGCCACCGCTTTCCTGGTAGGCTGCCGAGTGCCGCAGCTGCAAGAGAGCCATTTGGCATTCGGCGCGCTGGTGCGTGTGGCGCCTTCCGCTTCCGAAGCCCCCGCGACCCCTGAAATCTTTGGCATCATCTCCGAAATTCGCCTGCCGGGCGACAACCTGGTGCGGCAGTTGACCATTGCGCCCGAACTTCCGCCCAGCATCCACGCCGACCAGCACCAGCGCAACCTGCCGGTGGAAATCGGTGTGCTTTCGTTGGGCTACCGCACGCCCGAGGGGCGCATCGTGCACCTGCTGCCGCCGCGGCCGCCGCTGACCCTTGCCAACCTTTACCTCTGCTCGCCCGCCGAGGTGCGGGAATTCACCAGCGCCGGCCGGCTGGGATATTTCCGGCACATCCTGCGCGCCGACGTGCCCGCCGATGAGCTGCTGGCCGTGCATTTTCGCCAGGCGCGGGAAGCCCACGCCGAGGCAGGCGGTGATGCCGAGTGGGTGGCGCGGGCGACCCGGCACCTGATTACCCTCTTGCGCGACGATTACGACCGCCTCAGCAGCGTGCTGGACGCGCTGGGCGAAGTCGTGGCTTGAGGGCGGCCATGCGGGCGCGCTACGTTTTCCCGCCGGGCTTCTTGTGGGGAACGGCCACGGCTGCCCATCAGGTCGAGGGTGGCAATACCCGCAACACCTGGCACGCGTGGGAGCAGGCGGGCCGCGTGCTGGAAGGCCAGCGCGCCGGGAGGGCTTGCGATTGGTGGAGCGGCCGCTGGCGCGAAGATTTCGACCGCGCCGCCGAGGCCGGCCAGAACGCCCACCGCCTTTCGGTAGAGTGGAGCCGCATCCAGCCGACACCCGACCGCTGGGACGAGGACGCGCTCGAACACTACCGCCAGATGGTGCGCGGCTTGCGCGAACGGGGGATGACGCCTTTCGTCACCTTGCACCACTTCACCGACCCGCTCTGGCTGGCCGAAATGGGGGGGTGGGAAAACCCCGAAGCCCCGCAATTTTTTGCCCGCTTTGTCGCCCGCGTGGTAGAAGCCTTGAAGGCTTACGTTGCCGATTGGTGCACCATCAACGAGCCGAACGTCTATACGGCGCTGGGCTACATCGAAGGCATCTTTCCCCCCGGCAAGCAAGACGTGCGCCTGGCGTTGCAGGTGGCCGAGCATTTGGCTTTGGGGCACGCCGCGGCTTATGAAACCATCCACCGCCTGCAGCCGGAAGCCCAGGTGGGGCTGGTGCTTTACTATCGTCCCATGGCGCCTGCCCGCCGCTGGTTTCCCCCTGATGTGGCCGTGGCGCGGCTCCAGCACCGTTGGTTCAACCATTACTTTGCCTGGGCGGCCGGTCTGGGAAGGCGTTTGTGGCCGGCGGGCAGCCGCCGCGACCGCCGCCTGGGCCCCTCGCTGGATTTCTTCGGCTTGAATTACTACACCTCCGACCGCGTGGCCTTTGCCCCCCGCCAGCCCGGCTACGCGCGGCGCGCCTTCCCGCCGGAAGCCCCCCTCAGCGAGCACGGCGATATTGCCCACGTGCCCGAAGGAATGCTCCGCGGCATCCGCTGGGCAAAGCGGTTTGGTGTTCCCGTGGTGGTGACCGAGAACGGTGTGGAAGATGGCGAGGACGCGCTGCGCCCCCGCTACCTCGCCGAGCACCTTTTGCAGGTGTGGCGGGCTTCGAACCTCTACTGGCCGGTCAAGGGCTATTTCCATTGGACCTTGGTGGACAATTTCGAGTGGGACCGCGGTTGGACGCGGCGTTTTGGCCTTTGGGCGCTGGAGCGGGAAAGTCAGCGGCGCACGCCCCGCCCCAGCGCAGCCCTCTATGCCGCGATTTGCCGCGCCAACGCCCTCGACACGGAAGACGTCGCCCGCTATGCGCCCCAGGCTCTGCCGGCTCTGCTGCCGGGGAGCGAAAATCCCCTCGCCTGAGCGCTTTTCCGACCTTTCGAGGAGGCTGCCATGACCCCCGTTTCTTTTGGCCGTGAACTCACCGTAGCCGACCTTTACCGCCCGACCGACCCGCGTGTGGTGGGAGCGGAAAGCACTGCTGCGCTGCCGCCGCTGGAAGGTGTGGTCGGGCAGCCGCGGGCTTTCCGAGCCCTGGAACTTGGCACCTCCGTGCGCGGCGAGGGTTTCAATATCTTCGTCCTCGGTTTGCCTTCCAGCGGGCGCACCACCCTGGTGCAAGATTACCTCGCCCGCAAGGCTGCCGACATGCCTACGCCCGACGACTTGTGCTACCTTCACAATTTCGAAGCCCCCGACCATCCGCACATGTTGCGGCTGCCAGCCGGGCAAGGCAGCCGCCTGCGCGCCGCTTTGGAAGATTTCGTCGCCACGGTGCGGCAGGAAATGCGGCGGGCTTTCTCGGCCGATGCTTATCGCCGCGAGCGCGACCGCTTGGCTACGCAACTGCAAAAGCAGCAGGAAGACGCCCTCACCCAGCTGCAGATCAAGGCTTCTAAGCTCAACTTCGCCATCGTGCAAACGCCTTTCGGCCTTGCGTTGGTGCCTGCGGTGGAAGGCAAGCCGCTTTCGCCCGAGGAATTGGAAAAGCTGGATGAGGGGAAGAAAGCCAAGCTCGAGAAAATCCGCGCGGCGCTGCAGGGCGAGGTCGAGAAGACTTTGGAGCGCCTTCGTCAGATGGAGCAGGAAGCCCGCGAGCGGCTGGCGGAGCTCAACCGCCGTACCACCGAATTCGTGGTGGGGCATTTGGTCGAGAAGCTCAAAGCCGAATTCCCCTACCCGGGCGTCGCCGAGCACCTGGACGCCGTGCGAAACGACATCGTTGCCAATGCTCAACGCTTTCTCAAAGACGACGAGAACGACGGCCCGGCGTGGGAAATGTGGGCGCGGCGCTATCGCGTCAACGTCTTGGTCGACAACGGCGGTCAGAAAGGCGCGCCGGTGGTGTTGGAGACCCACCCCTCGTATTACAACCTGCTGGGGCGCATCGAGCATGAAGTGATCATGGGCGCTACCCGCACCGACCACACGCTGATCCGCCCCGGCGCACTGCACCGCGCCAACGGCGGCTTCCTGCTGTTGCCGATTTACGACCTGTTGGTGCACCCCTACGCTTGGGATGGCCTCAAGCGCGCCTTGCATACCGGCAAAATCCGCATTCTGGAACTCGGCGCACAGATGGGGTGGGTGAGCACGGTCACGCTGGACCCCGAACCCGTGCCCCTGGCGCTCAAAGTCGTGCTCATTGGCACGCCCATGATGTATTACCTGCTGCGGGCCTACGACGAAGATTTTGGCCGCCTGTTCAAGGTGCGGGCCGAATTTGCCGACACCATGCCCCGCACCGAAGCCAGCGAGCGGGAATATGCCCTCTTCGTCCGCACGGTGGTCGAGCGGGAAGGGTTGCCTCATTTCCGCAGCGACGCGGTAGCGCGCATCATCGAGCACGGCGCACGCCTGGCGGAAGACCAAACCAAGCTCTCGACCCGTTTTGGCCACATCGTCGATTTGCTCCACGAGGCGGCCTATTGGGCCCAGCAGGCAGGGCGCGCCCAGGTTGCCGCTGAGGATGTCTCTCGTGCGATCCGCGAGCAGGTGTATCGCGCCAACCTGCTGGAAGAGCGCATTCAGGAAGAAATTGCCCACGGCGTGTTGCTCATCGATGTGGAAGGCAAGGCGGTGGGGCGCATCAACGCTCTTTCGGTGGTCATGTTGGGCGACTACGCTTTTGGCCACCCAACGCGCGTCAGCGCGACGGCTTACCCCTCGCGGGAAGGCGACGTCATGGACATCGAGCGCCGTGCCGAGCTTGGCGGTCCGATTCACACCAAGGGCGTGCTCATTTTGGGCGGCTTTTTGGGTTGGCGTTATGGCCGTCGGCATCCCCTCAACCTTTCGGCGCGGCTGACGTTCGAGCAGTCTTATGGCGGCGTGGAAGGTGATAGCGCTTCGGCGGCCGAGTTGATCGCCTTGCTTTCCGCCATCGGGCAGGTGCCTCTGCGGCAAGACCGCGCGATTACGGGTTCCATCAACCAACACGGCCAAATTCAGGCCATCGGCGGCGTCAACGAGAAAATCGAGGGCTTTTTTGCCACTTGCAAGGCCAAAGGGCTCACCGGCGAACAGGGGGTGATCATTCCCGAGGCCAACGTGCGCCATTTGATGTTGCGCGAGGAAGTGCGGCAGGCGGTGGAAGCCGGGCGTTTTCACGTTTGGGCTGTGCGCACGGTGGATGAAGCCATTGCTCTCTTGACCGATATGCCCGCCGGTGAGGCAGATGCGGAAGGCAATTTCCCCGAGGGCACCTTCAACCGCGCCGTGCAGGATGGCTTGGAAGCCTTTGCCGACGCGTTGAAGCGTGAAGACGGCGAGGAGGATGACGACGAAGAGGATGCGCCGACGCCGCCTTCCAAGGACGATGAGTAAGGGCTTCCTCTGCGCTTGCCGAGAACCAGGCGCGTTTCCCCCGCCAATTCGTGCTAAAATGAGGCCATGCGCAAAATTTTCCTCTGGCTGGCCGTTGGGCTGATGGCCGCGGTGACCGCAGCGCGGGCGACCGCCGCGCAGCCCCAGGCTTGGATTGCCGTCTTTGGCCTCGATACCGCCGATTTCCCGCGGGTGAGTGCTTGGGTCGAGGCTTGGGATGCCCAAGGGCAGTTCATTGCCCACATTCGCCCCGCCGACGTCCAGGTGAGCGAAGATGGCCACCCGCGGGCTTTGGCGGCATGGCAAGAGCAGCAGCCCGGCGCCCAGGTGGTGATTGCGGTGGAAGCCGGACGCCCCCTCGGCGTTCGCGATGACCTCGGCGTCAGCCGTTACCAGTACATCTACAACCAGGTCCGCTCTTGGGCTGACCAACCCCACGACGTCCCTTACGACCTCAGTCTGGTGACTTCCGACGGCACGCAGACGGCTCACCTGGCCGATTTCCCCGCTTTCGAGCAAGCGTTGGATGCCTACAAGCCCGACACGGAAGCCGACGAAACCGGCCTCAAGGCGCTTTCCGCCGGTTTGAAACTGGCGGTGGACCCCACGCCTCATCCCGGGATGGGGCGCGCCTTGTTGTGGATTACACCCCTGCCGACCAAGCAGGCCCTCGAAGATTTGCCGCAATATCTTTCCCTCGCACAGCAGTCGCGTGTGCGGGTGTATATCTGGTTGGTGGGGCCGCCGGCGTTGCAGCAGGACCCTGAAGCCCAGCAGTTGGCCGAGTTTGCTCACGACACTTTGGGACGGTTGTATTTCTTTTCCGGCGCCGAGACCTTGCCGCTGCTGAAGGACCTTTTCGCGCCCTTGACTCACATTTACCGCCTGACCTACATCAGCGAGGCTGTGCGGGGCGAGAGCCACACCCTGCGCTTGACCGTGCATACGCCGCAAGGCGAAACCCTTACGGCCAAGCCGTTGAATTTTCACTTTGCGTTGAAGCCGCCTGAAGTGGCCTTGCTCGACCCGCCTCAGGAAATCACGCGCCTGTTACCGGAAGGCGAAACCGACCCCGCGAAGCGCCGCCCGGCCGCGGTGACGGTGCGGGTGGGCGTGAGCTTTCCCGATGAGCATCCCCGCAGCCTGCAACGGGCAACGCTGCTGGTCGATGGAAAGCCCGTCGACGTGCGCACCGAGCCGCCTTATGATGCTTTGCGATGGGATTTGACGGCATACCAGCATGGAGGGGCGCACACCTTGCAGGCCGAGGTGGAGGATATGTACGGGCTGGTAGCCCGTAGCCAGCCGGTTACGGTGCAGATTTCGGTGCCGCAGCCTGCCACGACGCTGACGGTTACCTTGGCGGCTTATCGGCAGCCGTTGACCATTGCCATTGTGGTGTTGGCTGGGCTGGTGTTGCTTTCGGTGCTGTGGTGGGGCGGCCGACGGCGGCCGCGCCGGGCCGCGGCGTCCCCTGCAGCGCCTTCCCCGGCAGAGGCGCATGTGGCCCCTGGCGGCCGAGCCCGCTGGTTGTCTTGGGTGCCCCGACGGCAGGCTGCTGCGCCAGCCCCCGCGAGCCGCGCTTTGGCTTATTTGGTGCCTTTGGCCGCAACGGTGGCCGAGCTGCCGGAACTGACGACGCTGCGCATCGAAACCGCCGAGGTGACCCTCGGCTCTGACCCTGCTCAAGCCGATGTGGTGATTTCCGACCCGTCGGTGGAGCCGCTGCACGCGCGGCTGTGGCGCACCGACGAAGGGGTTTTCTTCATCGCCGACCAGCGCTCGGCTGCCGGCACGTGGGTGAATTACGCCCCGGTTTCGCCCGAGGGCGCCCGTGTGCAGGAGGGCGACTTGGTGCACCTGGGGCGGGTGGGTTTCCGCTTCCGCCTCAAGCCCGATGAGCCGGTGCAGGTGCGTATTCGCCCAACCTCGCCGAAAGCATAGCAAGATGCCCGCAATTTTGCCGTGCGTCCACCACCGGTGGGCGCAGATGGCAACCGCTTACGCTCTGGAAGGTTTCGGCTGTTATGACGCAGTTCATCGATGAAGCACAGATTCTCGTGCGCTCTGGGAAAGGCGGCGACGGGATGGTGCATTTTCGCCGAGAGAAGTACGTGCCCAAAGGCGGCCCCGATGGCGGCGACGGGGGGCGCGGCGGCGACGTCGTGCTGGAGGTCAACCCTCACCTCAATACGTTGGCGCATTTCCGCTTTCAGAAGCGCTTCATCGCCAAGGATGGCGGCCGCGGTGGCCCGGCGCGCATGAGTGGCAAGTCGGCGCCGCCGTTGGTGGTGCCTGTGCCCCCTGGCACGGTGGTGTACGACGCCGACACCGGCGAACTGCTGGGCGATTTGACTGCCCCCGGCCAGCGGCTGGTCGTGGCCAAAGGGGGGCGTGGCGGCCGTGGGAACGTCCATTTCGCGTCTTCCCGCAACCGAGTGCCTCGGTTGGCCGAGCGCGGCGAACCGGGGCAGGAGCGCCGTTTGCGCCTGGAACTCAAACTCATCGCCGATGTCGGCTTGGTGGGTGTGCCGAACGCCGGTAAGTCCACTTTCCTCAGCCGAGTGACCAACGCCAAGCCCAAAATTGCCCCTTACCCGTTCACGACCATTACCCCCAATCTTGGGGTGGCCCAGCTGGACGTGGACAAAACGCTGGTGTTGGCCGACATCCCCGGCCTCATCGAAGGTGCCCATCAGGGCATTGGGTTGGGGCACGATTTCTTGCGCCACGTGCAGCGCACGCGGGTGCTCATTCACTTGCTCGATGGCCTTTCGACCGACCCGTTGGTGGATTTCGCGCAGATCAACACCGAGCTGGCTTTGTTCGACCCCGACTTGGCCGAGAAACCCCAGGTGGTGGCTTTCAACAAGATGGACTTGCCGGAAGTCGCCGCCCGCTGGCCTGAGGTGGAAGCCGCGCTGAAGGCGCGCGGCTATCAGGCCTTCCCTGTTTCGGCAGTGACGGGCGAAGGGGTGCAGCGGGTGCTGTGGCGGGCGGCCGAAATTTTGGAAAGCCTGCCGCCTTTGCCCGCCGCCGAAACCGAAGAGGTGCCGGTCTATCGCCCGGAAGAAGACCCGCGGGCTTTCACCATCGAGCGCCTGCCGGAAGGCTTCCGAGTGCATTGCCCCGCGCTGGAACGCGCCGCGGCGATGACTTATTGGGAATACGACCAGTCGGTGCGCCGCTTCCACCGCATTTTGGCGGCGCTGGGCATCGAAGAGGCGCTGCGCGCCGCAGGCGTGCAGGAAGGCGATACCGTCTTCATCGGCGACTATGAGCTGGAGTGGCGCGAGGAGGTTTCCCTATGAGCCGACCGATGCGGATCGGTGTGTTCGGCGGCACCTTCGACCCTCCACATCTTGGACACCTGATTCTGGCCGCCGAGGCGCATTTCCAGCTGGGGCTGGATAAAGTGCTCTGGGTGCTCACGCCCGACCCGCCCCATAAACGCAACCTGCCGCATACTCCCTGGCCGCAGCGCGCAGCGATGGTGCTGGCGGCCATTGGCGACAATGCAGCCTTTGAACTCAGCACGGTCGATATCGAGCGCCCTGGCCCTCACTATGCCGTCGATACCATGCGCTTGCTGCGGACTTCCCAGCCTCACGCTCAGTGGGTATATTTGATGGGCGGCGATTCCCTCCACGGCCTGCCGACTTGGCATCGTGTGCGGGAATTCCTGGACCTGTGCGATGAGCTCGGCATCATGCGCCGCCCCGGCGACGAGATTGACTTGACGATTGTGGAATCTTGCCTTCCGGGCGTGGTGAGCAAGGTGCGTTTCGTCAACGCACCGCTGCTGCAAATTGCTGCCCGCGAACTGCGGGAACGCGCTGCCAAAGGCGCACCCATTCGCTACTACCTGCCGGAGGCGGTTTACGCGCTCATTCGAGAATGGCGTCTTTACCGCTAACTTGCATTTTGCGTCTTGCGATTTTCTCTTCCTCGCTCCGCTTTCGTGACGGAGGCCGTTCATGAAGCGCTTTCTCCTTCGTTTGGTCGTCAACGCGATTGCCCTCTATGCCGCGGTCAAGATCGTGCCGGGGGTGCACCCGCAGAGCGCTCACTGGTACGCTTACCTGTGGCTGGCGTTGATTTTCGGGGTCGTCAATGCTTTGCTGCGGCCGGTGCTCAAACTGTTGACCTGCCCGCTGATCATCTTGACCCTTGGCTTGTTTACGCTGCTCATCAACGCTTCGATGTTCGCCCTGGCGGGCTGGATTGGCGCGCACTTTGGCGTGGGCTTTACGGTCGACGGCTTTTGGGCCGCCTTTTGGGGTAGCGTGGTCACCAGCGTGGTGGCCATTGTGTTGGGGCTGTTTGTCAGAGATGAGGACGAAGCCCACAGCGAGGTCAAGGTGGTCGTCGTGAAGGATAGGTGAGATGCAATCCCGAAGTGCGCGCTGGTTGGCTTTTCTGCTTGCGATAGCGGTGGGGCTGGGGCTGGGGCTGTATTACGGCTGGGTGGTCAGCCCGGTGGCGTATGTGGATACCGCGCCCAATACGCTGCGTGCCGACTACAAGGCCGATTACGTCCTGATGGTGGCAGAGGCCTATCAGGCCGATGGTGATTTGCCCGCTGCCCGCCGAGCGCTGGCTTTGTTGGGAAACACCCCGGCTGCCTCGGTGCAGGCGGCCATTACCTTTGGCACGGCGCATGGTTATGCCTCGCAGGATCTCTACGCTTTGCAGCAATTGCTGGCTGCGTTGCAATCGCAGCCGGTGGAAGGGAGCAGCCCATGAACCGGCGTCGGCCGTGGTTCTTGCTGACCGGCTTGCTGCTGGGGCTGGGGGTGGGGTTGCTGCTGGCGTGGGTGGTGTTCCCGGTACGCTACACCGAAACCGCCCCTGATACCCTGCGGCCGGATTTCAAGGAGGCCTATCGGGCGTTGATAGCCCGCGCTTATGCTTATGACCACAACCTGCCGCGAGCGCGTGCCCGCTTGCGGCTGTTAGGGGAAAACGACCCTGCCGAGGCGCTGGCAGCCCAGGCGCAGCGCGCCCTGGCGGCTGGAAGGCCCGCGGCGGAGGTGCGCGCTTTGGGCGAACTGGCGGCGGCGTTGGGGCAGGCGCCGGCGGGGGCGCGTCCGTCGGCAACGGCTTCCCCCGCGGCCAAAGCCCCCTCGGCGACGGCGCCCCCCGCAGCCACGCCAACCCGCGTGGCGATGGCTTCCCCCACCCGCGGCGCAACGCCTTCCCCTGTGCCCTCGGGCTTCCCCACCCTGCCCCCCACGCCCACCCCCTTGCCCACCCGCACCCCGCAACCCCTCGGCACGGCGGGTGCGCCTTTGGTGCTGCGGGCGCTCAAGCCGTATTGCAACCCCGACGCTGGCCCGCTGTTGCGCATTTTCGTGCGCGACGCCGCCGGTAACCCCTTGCCCGGCGTGGAAATCAACATCCACTGGCTGGGCGGCGACGAGCGCATTTACACCGGCCTCAAGCCCGAAATCGACCCCGGCTATGCCGATTTCCTCATGGCGCAGGACGAGGTGTATCAGGCGCGCCCGGCTTATGGCGTGGCGGTGACCGATTTGCGCCCTCGCGAGTGCCAGACCGAGGAAGGCGAGCGCTTTTGGGGCGGCTGGACGCTGACTTTCGTGCAGCCGTAGCCGCAACGGCAAAAGGAGATGGCGATGGCTTTCATGCCCGGTGCTCAAGTCGGCCCTTATCAGATTTTGGAACAGTTGGGGCAGGGCGGCATGGCGACGGTGTACAAGGCGTATCATCCGGCGTTGGACCGCTATGTCGCGCTGAAGGCGTTGCACCCTGCCTTTTTGGAAGACCCCAATTTTCTGGAGCGCTTCCGGCGTGAGGCGCGGGTGGTGGCGCGCCTCGATCATCCCAACATTGTGCCGGTGTACGACTTCAGCGAGCACGAAGGCCGCCCTTACCTGGTGATGAAGTTTGTGGAAGGCGAGACGCTGAAGGCGCGCTTGCAGCGCGGCGCGCTCACGCTGGCGGAAATCGGTCGCATTGCCGAGGCGGTGGGCGCGGCTTTGGCGTATGCCCATGAGCAGGGGGTGCTCCATCGGGATGTCAAGCCTTCCAATGTGCTCCTGGGCACCGATGGCCGCATTTACCTCACCGACTTTGGCCTGGCACGCATCGCCCAGGCTGGGGAATCCACCCTTTCCAGCGATCGGTTGCTGGGCACGCCGCAATACATTTCCCCTGAGCAGGCGTTGGGCAAGGGCGACCTCGACGCCCGCACCGACATCTATGCTTTTGGGGTGATGCTCTACGAAATGTTGCTGGGGCGGGTGCCTTACAACGCCGATACGCCCTATGCCATCATTCACGACCACATCTACGCCCCGCTGCCGCGGCCGCGCGATCTCGACCCCAACCTGCCGCTTGCTCTCGAGCGGGTGTTGCTCAAGGCGCTGGCCAAGCAGCCCGAAGACCGCTTTGCCGATGTGCCGGCTTTGATGGAAGCCCTGCGTCAGGCTTTGGCCGAGGCGGAAGGTTTTCGAGCCGCGCCGGCAGAGCCGCCTCGCGGCCTGGTGAACACCCTTGGGAATGCCCCGGCTGTTGCGGCGGCGCCTGCTGCTCCGGAAGCCTCCCTTGCTCCTACCGCGGTGGCTTTACCAGAGGCCGCGGCGGGTGGCCCTTCCGAAGGCCGCCCGGCTGCCGAAGCGCCGCCGGAGCCGCCGCCTTCCTCGCACCGCGGCCGCCGCTGGCTGATGGCGGGGGCGGGGGTGGGCCTGTTGGTGTTGCTGGGCTTGGTGGCCGCGGCCGCGCTGGGGTGGGGGAGCGGGGCTTCCCGCGCCGTCGGCACTTCCGCCGAGGGCGCTCGCCACGCGACGGCAACCCTTTCCCCTTCGGCCGCGGTGGGCGCAATCCCCGCGGCGGTGCTCGACGACCCCGCCCTCGCAGACGCCGTGCAGGCAGTGAAAGACGCCCCCCGCTCGCCCGAGGCGTGGCTCGCCCTGGCAGCAGTGGCCTGGGAACACGACCACCCCGCCTGGGACACGCTGGAGCAGGGCATCGTGCTGGCCCGCCAGCAGCGCCGTTGGCAAGCCTTGGCCGATGCGGCCGAGGCGCTGGCGAACGATGGCTACCTCTTGCCGGCGGCCCGGCTGGGGTTGGCGGCTTACACGGCTTCGCCCCCCAAGGAACGGCAGGGGCGCGAAGAAGCGCTTCGCGGCCTGGTCTTTGCCGCTGCCCTCACCCACGATTTCCCCCAGCACCTTTCGTTCCAGACCTTGAAAGCGGTCAACCCGCAGCTGGCGGCGGCAGCCTATGCCCGTTACAATTACCTGGTCGCGGGCGACGTCGAAAGCGGCGACCGCTTTTTCTTGCCTTTGAGGAAGGCCTACCCCGACTTGCCCGAAGTGCTGCTGGTCGATGCCGAGCGGGCTTTCTTCGTGGAACACGATAGCCGCAAAGCCTTGGCTTTGCTGCAAAAGACGTTCGACCGTGCCGAACAGATGCCCGCGTGGGCGCTCAAGGTCGCTCGTGAAGACAAAGCGCTGTTTTCCAAGCGGCCTTGAAGCCCCTCGCGTTCCCTTTTCAGGAGGTTGTGATGCGTAAGCCCTTTGTCGCCGGAAACTGGAAGATGCACAAGACCGTGGAAGAGGCTCGCCTGCTGGTGGCCGAAATGCTGGATGGCCTGCAGGCGGTCGAGGGTGTGGAGAAGGTGCTCTGCCCGCCCTTCCCCGCGCTGTTGCCGGTGGCTGCCATGCTGGCGGGCACCGAGATTGGCTTGGGGGCGCAGAACATGCATTGGGAAGAGGAGGGCGCGTTCACCGGGGAGGTTTCCCCGCGGATGGTGGCCGAATTTGCCCGCTTCGTCATCCTGGGGCATTCCGAGCGCCGTGCCTATTTTGGGGAAACCGACGAGACCGTGCACCGCAAGGTAGCCGCAGCCTTGAAGCACGACCTGACGCCCATCGTGTGCGTGGGCGAAACCTTGGCCGAGCGCGAGGCCGGTGAGACCGAAGCGGTCATCACGCGGCAAGTGCGCGGCGCGCTGGCGGGCTTTCCTGCCGAGGCGGTGGCCGCGATGGTGTTGGCTTATGAGCCTGTGTGGGCCATCGGCACGGGCAAAGCCGCCACGCCCGAAGAGGCCAACCGAGTGGTCAAAGATATCATTCGCGCCACGCTGGCTGACTTGTTTGGGGCCGAAACCGCCGAGGCCGTGCGGGTGCTCTATGGCGGGTCGGTGAAGCCTCACAACGCGGCCGCTTTCTTTGCCCAGCCCGACATCGACGGCGCGCTGGTGGGGGGCGCCAGCCTGAAAGCCGACCAGTTCGTTGCCATCGCCGCCGCTGCCGCCGAGAGCGCCTGAAACCCGCGCCATCCCCTCTGGCCGAATAGACCCCCATGCCCTACGACCGCTTTGGACGCCGTTTACATTACCTTCGCATTAGCCTGACCGACCGCTGCAACCTGCGCTGCGTGTATTGCATGCCCGAAGATATGACCTTCATGCCCAGCGCCGCGCTGATGCAGGATGACGAAATCTTGCGCCTGGTGCGGGTTTTTGCCTCGCTGGGCGTGGATAAAATCCGCCTCACGGGCGGCGAGCCTACCGTGCGCCCCAACATCGTGGCGCTGGTGCGCGGCATTCGGCAGACGCCCGGCATTCGCGAAATCACCATGACCACCAACGGCATCTTGCTGAGCCGTTTGGCGCAACCGCTGGCCGAGGCAGGGTTGAAGCGCGTCAACGTCAGCCTCGACACCCTGCACGCCGGGAAGTTCCGCCGTTTGACCCGCTGGGGCGACATCGAAGACGTCCTCGACGGCATCCACGCTGCCGAAGAAGCCGGGCTGCAGCCGGTCAAAATCAACGCCGTGGTGGTGCGCGGCTACAACGAGGAAGACGTCGTCGAAATGGCGCGCCTCACGATGGAACACCCGTGGCAGGTGCGCTTCATCGAAATGATGCCGTTTGCCGGCGCTACCGACTTCCAGCGGTTGATGTTGGTGACGGCCGAGCAGATGAAAGCCCGCATCGAGGCGGCGCTGGGGCCCCTCGAACCGGTAGATGGCGGGCGGCTGGATGGGGAAGCCCGCCTCTTCCGGCTGCCTGGCGCGCGGGGGCAGGTGGGGTTCATCGCTTCGGTCAGCCAGCCGTTTTGCGCGGCCTGCACCCGCTTGCGCCTGACCGCCGACGGCCACCTGCGCCTTTGCCTCTTGCGGGAAGACGAGGTCGACCTTCTCACCCCCTTGCGGGAAGGCGCTTCCGACGAGGCCCTGCGCCGCTTGATCGCCGCTGCAGCTTGGCGTAAACCTTGGGGGCATGGCCTGGCCCAAGGGGAAGCCCCGCAGGACCGTACCATGAGCCAGATTGGCGGCTGAAGCCGCTGTTGGGAGGTTTTTTCTTGAGTATCCAAGCCGTAATTTTCGACCTGGATGGCACTTTGCGCGTGTCCCGCCCGCGTTGGGAGGAGATTTTCATCCGCGAGGCCAAGGCGCTGGGGGTGCGCCCCACGCCCGAAGACGAGTGGAAGGTGCAGCGCTGGGCGCATTACTTTTGGGCGAGTTCCGACGATCTCCGCCGGTTGCTGCGCACCTATGGGGAAAGCGAGCGGTTTTGGATTGGCTATAATCGTGAGCGGCTGCTGCGCTTGGGCTGCGACCCCGCGTGCGCAGAGCAGTTGGCCGAGCCGCTGTTCCACCGCCTCAACCACTTGCAGGAAACCGTGCGGGATGTCGTGCCCGACGACGTCCCGCCCACGCTGCAAAAGCTGCGGCAGCAGGGCTATCGGTTGGGGTTGTTCACCAACCGCCGCGAGCCCCTCAACGGTTACCTGGAAGAGATCGGCCTGGCCGATTATCTCGATTTTGCCCTGGTGGCGGGCGAAGTGGGGGTGTGGAAGCCAGCGCCGGAGGCCTTCCTGAAGGCCGCCGAAGCGGCCGGGGTGCCGCCTCACCGAGCAGCCTACGTGGGCGACAACTACTACGCCGACATTGTGGGTGCACGCCGCGCCGGTTTGTTGCCGGTGTTGCTCGACCCGCTGGGGCTGTTCCCCGAGGCGCAAAATCCGGTCATCCGCCGAATTGGCGAGCTGCCGCGCGTGCTGGAGGCGCACTGAATGGGTGCACGCGTTCCCAGGGCTTTTTTCGCCCGCCCCACCTTGGAGGTGGCGCGCGACCTTTTGGGCGTGCGGCTGGTGCATCGGGAAGCCGATGGGCGGCGGGTCGCGGGCGTGATCGTCGAGACCGAAGCCTACGTGGGCGAAGAAGACCAGGGATGCCATTGTCGGGCAGGGCGCACGCCCCGCACCGCGGTGATGTATGGCCCCCCAGGCCATGCTTATGTTTACTTCACTTATGGCATGCACTGGTTGTTCAACGTCGTCACGGAGGGGGAGGGTTCTCCTGGGGCGGTGCTGGTGCGCGCTTTGTGGCCGGTGGAAGGGCTGGACCTCATCGCCGCCCGCCGCCGCGGCCGCCCGCGCCGCGAGTGGACCGATGGGCCCGCTAAGCTCTGCCAGGCCCTCGCCATCGACGGGCGCTACCACGGCGCAGACCTCTGCGCCCCCCATGCCGACCTCTTTTTGGAATTCGACCGCACTTTCCCCGACGAGAGCGTGACCATTGGCCCGCGCGTGGGTTTAAACACAGTGCCGGAGCCGTGGAAGAGCATCCCCTGGCGGTTTCGCGTGCATATCACCCAGCCCTGACGAAACAAGGAGGCAAAGATGGGTTTACTGGAAGGCAAAAATGCCTTGATTTTCGGCGTCGCAAACAACCGTTCCATTGCCTGGGGCATCACCCAGGCGTTCCAGCGGGAAGGCGCGCACATTGGCCTGAGCTATGCCGGGCCCGCCTTGGAGCGGCGGGTGCGTAAACTGGCCGACGAGATCGACTGCGCGTTCGTCGAACCGTGCGACGTCACCCAAGACGACCAAATCGAGGCCCTGGTCGAGAAGGCCAAGGCTTATTTTGGCCATATCGATATTCTCGTCCATGCGGTGGCTTACGCCGAGCGGGAAGACCTTGCCCGGCCGTATTACCAGACCAGCCGCAAGGGCTTCCACACCGCGATGGATGTGAGCGTGTATTCCCTCACCGCGCTGGCGCGGGCTTTCCAGCCTTTGATGCCCCCGGGCGGCTCGTTGCTGACCATGACCTACTATGGCGGGGTCAAGGTGGTGCCTCATTACAACGTGATGGGCGTGGCCAAAGCAGCTCTGGAAGCCAGCGTGCGTTACCTGGCCTATGACTTGGGCAAGATGGGCATTCGGGTGAACGCCATCTCGGCCGGGCCTATCCGCACGCTTTCGGCCGCGGGCATTGCGGGTTTCCGCTCGCTTTACAAGACCATTTTGGAACTCTCGCCCCTCAAGGAAGACATCACCACCGAAGACATCGGCCACGCGGCGGTGTTCTTGGCTTCCGATATGGCGCGTCGCATTACCGGCGAGGTGCTGTATGTGGATGCGGGGTATAATGTGATGGGCTTTCCCGACCCGGACGCCCTCGAGAAACTCGTGGAAAAGGTGAGTGACTGAGCATGTTCCGCCGTGGTGGACGTCGCATTCCTGCAAGTGAAGAAGCCGCTGCTGCGCCGCCCCCGGCCGCGCCGTTGGGGCGCGTCACTTCGGTGGTGGGGCCTGAGGTGCAAGTCAAAGGCCGCATCACCGGCCGCGGCGGCATTCGTGTGGAAGGCTCGTTCGAGGGCGAGATCGATTTCGACGGTTTGCTGGTGGTGGCCGAGAGCGGGCGCGTGACGTGCGAAGAGGCCCGCGCCAAGACGATCGTGGTGGCGGGCATTTTCAAAGGCAACATCGTGGCCGAGCGGGTGGAAATCCGCAAGACCGGCCGGGTGTGGGGCGATGTCGTGACGACCGCGTTTGCCACCGAGGAAGGCGCTTTTCTGCGTGGGCAAATTCGCATGGAAGAGCAGCTGCCCGCCGAAGAGACGCCCCCCGAGGCAGATGCCCCGCCGGAAGACGGGGCAGACCAACCCGAACAAGCATGAAACCAGCCCCTCGTCCAGAGGGGCTGCATTTTTGGGCAGGGGGCAGGGCTGGCGTGGGCAGGACGGCGGGGCGCGTGGCTGGCCGGGCAGCGGCGGGCTTTCCCCCTGCGCGGCGCGGCTGCTGGCGGCTTTAGGGGATTTCGGGGTTGTCTAAGCGCAGGCCGTGCCCGCGCACGGTGACGATGTAGGCGTGAGCGGGGTCCACAGCGGCCAGGCGATCGCGCAGGCGGCGCACCAGGGCATCCAATGCCTGGTTGGAGATGCCGATGGCTTCTTCGCCCCACACGGCGCGGATGATTTCTTCGCGCGTCACGACCTCGCCTTCCCGCTGGTAGAGGATGGTCAGCAGGCGAAACTGGGCTGCCGAAAGCGGGGGGAAGATTTCCTGCCCGCGCAGCCACACCTGATGGGTGGCGGGGTCGAGGTGCAGGGCTTTGTGGGTGGGCGGCGAAGCGCTGGTGATTGCATCCAAGGGCAATGTGGCATCGGAACTGGCGACCAGGAAGCGCTGGGCGAGGGCGATTTGCACGACGTCACCGTCTTCCAGGCGCACAGGCGCGGCGACCCGTTCTCCGTTGCGGTAAGTGCCGTTTTTACTGCGCAGGTCTTCCAGCAGCAGCCCGCGAGGTGTGGGGGTGAGGCGGGCGTGGCGGCGCGAGACCTGCCGGTCGGGAATGACGATGTCGCAGGCCGGGTCGCGGCCGATGATGATGGGGCGCTCGACCGTCCAACGCATGCCGTCCAGCGGGCCGCCTTGGGCAATGAGCATGAAAAGCAGGTCTTCGGGCGATGAAGTCATGGGAGTGCCTCGCGCATCAGCGTGGGGAGAAGCCTTGGGGCGGCCTGTAAGCCGCATTCTGTCCGGCAGGGGAACCTGCCTGGGTGGTCATCTGTCTGGGCCGGGGCGTTACCGCCTCGGCTCGGTGCGGCCTACCCGGGGCTCGAGGGGTGCGGGCCACACCCCGGCGGCGCGCGGCCGCCTTTGCCCCTGCTTGGCCTTGCTCCTGGCGGGGGTTGCCTGGCCGCGCCGGTTACCCGACGCGCCGGTGGGCTCTTACCCCACCTTTTCACCCTTGCCCGCACCTGCGCCGCAGCGCAGGCCGCTGGCGGTCTGTTTCTGTGGCCCTATCCGAGGGGTTGCCCCCTCCCGGGCGTTACCCGGCGCCATGCCCTATGGAGTGCGGACTTTCCTCGACAGCCCTTCGGCTGCCGCGACCACCCGGCCGCCCCAAGGCTTCCGCTGTAATCTTAAGGCTTTTGGGGAAGGTTGTCAACCGGTGGGGCGCAGCCGGTCCAGCGCTGAAAGGCGAGGGCGGCCTGGGCGACCAGCATGCCCCAGCCGTTGGCCGCCGCGAGGCCGGCTGCACGAGCCTCTTGCAGCAGGCGGGTTTCGGCGGGGTTGTATACCAGGTCGTACACTCGCGCGAGGGGCGGGAAGGCGGCTTCGGAAGGCCAGGGGCTGGTTTCGAGGTGCGGCGCCATGCCCAGAGGGGTGGCGTTCACGATGAGGTCGGGGGGAGGAACGAGCGCCGCGCGGCGCGCCCACGGCAAAGGTCGGCACGCGGGGCTTGAGGGGCGGCTTCCGGCTGCTCGCAGGTCGGCGCACAGGGCTTGGGCTTGCGCCAGCCGCCGGGCGGCGATGGTCACTGCCCAGCCGCCTTGCAGCAGTGCATACGCGACCGCCCGCGCCGCACCGCCTGCGCCGAGCACCAGCGCTCGGTGGGGGCGGGTAGCCCACGCGCCGAAGTGCGCCCGCAGGTCGTGCAGAAAGCCCGGCGCGTCGGTGTTGTCGCCCCACAGGCGGCCGTTTTCGGCCCAGAGGGTGTTGACCGCGCCGATGGCCGCCGCGGCCGGGGTGAGGGCGTCGAGCCACGGCAGCACGCGCTGCTTGTGGGGGATGGTGACGTTCAGCCCGTGGATTTCCCCGCGGCGGAGGGCTTCCAAGCGGGCGCGCAGCGCTTGGGGGCGGTCTGGCGGCTCTTCGTATAGCCGATATTCCCCCGCAAGGCCGCACTGCTTCAGGAAGCCGCGGTGCAGCGCCGGTGAGCGGCTGTGGCTCAGCGGGTAGCCGAGAAGGCCCAGGGCGTAGAAGGTGCGGGCGGAAGGCATGGGCAGTGGGGACGGGGGCGGGTGTCAGGTGTCGGGTGTCAGGCGGGCGCCCAAGGCGCGCAGGCTTTCGGTGAAAGCGGGGAACGATTGCGCGATGATTTCGGCCCCTCGAATGGTGATGGGTGCGTCGGCGGCCAGCCCGGCCACGGCAAAAGCCATTGCAATGCGGTGGTCGCCGCCGCCATCCAGCAGGCCGCCCTGCCACCGTTGCCCCCCCTGAATGCGGAAGCCGTCGGGCAGAGCTTCTGCGTTCACCCCCAGCGCTTGCAGGCGCTCGACAATGGCGGCGATGCGGTCGCTTTCCTTGTGCCGCAGTTCGGCGGCGTCGTGGACGACGGTTTCGCCCTCGGCAAACGCCGCCACGATGGCAAAGGCGGGGAATTCATCCACCATCCGCACGACCAATTCGCCGGTGACCAGGATGCCGTGCAAGTGGGGGGTGTAGGCGAGGGTGATGTCGCCGTACGGTTCGCCGTAGGTTTCGCCGCGGGGGGTGATTTCCAGCGCGGCGCCCATCTGCTGCAGGGCTTCCAGGAAGCCGGTGCGGCCGGGGTTGAGGAGCACCCGCCTCAGGGTGATGCGGCTGCCGGGGGTGATGGCCGCGGCTGCGAGGGGGAAGGCGGCGGAGGAAATGTCGCCCGGCAGGGTGAGTTCCAAGGGCGGGATGTAGGCCGGTGGGGGCGGGGTAAGGCGGACGCTCAGCGGTGTTGGGCGTTCCAGGGGCAGCCCCAGGGCGGCGAACATGCGCTCGGTGTGGTCGCGCGAGAGGGCGGGTTCGCTCAGGGTGGTGGGGGTGTTGGCGGCCAGGGCTGCCAGCAAGAGCGCGGTTTTGACTTGCGCCGAGGCCACAGGCAGGCGGTAGGTGAGGCCGCGCAGCGGCTGGTTGGCGGGGCGGGCTTCCAAGAGCAGCGGGGCGTGGCCGTCGGTGTCGCGAATGGGCACGCCCATGAGCTGCAAAGGGGCTGTGACGCGCCGCATGGGGCGGCGGCGCAGGCCGGCGGAGCCATCCAGCACGGCAGGTGCCCCCGCCGCGGCCAGGAAGCCTGCCAACAGGCGCATGGTGGTGGCCGAATGGCCGCAGTGCAGGATGGGCGCTTTCTCCGGTCGGGGCAGACCTGCCAGCCCGCGGCCTTCCACATGCAGGGTGCCGTCTTCCAGAGACCAGGGGATGCCCAGCGCGCGCAGGGCTTCCAGCAAGGGGCGGGTGACGCCCGCATTCAGGAAGTTGGCAATGCGGCTTTCGCCGTGGGCCAGGGCAGCAAAGAGAGCGCCGCGGTGGGAGAGTGATTTGTCGCCTGGCAGGGTCAGGTCGCCGCGCAAGGGGCGGCTGGCAGGAAAGACGGTCAGTTGCATTTAGGCTTTGTCTTGTTCCAACAAGTGGTAGAGGGCTTTGAGGTCGGGGTGGCGGGCCTGGTGGATGACTTCGCTCAGGTGGGGGAATTCGGAGGTCAGGGTTTCCAGGAAGGCCAGGGCGGCGGGGTGCAAGGGCATGTCTTGCGGCCAGATGGCTTTGAGGTAGCGCTTGAGGGGCGCGTCGGTGAGGGTGATGATGTGCAGGCGGTGAGCGTCTTCGGGGGTGAGCATACATTCGGGCAGCAGTGAAACGCCAATGCCGTGGGAGACCGCTTTTTTGATGGCGTCGGGCTGGTCGAGTTCGGCGATGATGCGGGGGTGGGTGTGGTGTTGGGCGAAGAGGTTTTCCATCCAGCGGCGGGTTTGCGCCTGGGGCGGGCGTGCGATGAAGGGCTGCCGGTCGAGGCTGTGGAGGGGCAGGGTTTGGTGGGTTACCCACGGCTCCGTGGGTGGGGTGATGAGGACGAAGGGGCTTTCCTCGAGCACGGTGTAGGCGACGGCTTTTTCGTCGGGCAGTTCCCCTTCGATGATGCCCAGGTGGAGGGTGTGGCGGGCTACCGCGGCCACGATTTCGGAAGTGGTGGCGGTGTGCAGGTGCACCATGATGTGAGGATGTTGGGCCACGAAGGTTTTCAGCCATGCCGGGAAGCAGTAGGCCGAAAGGGAAGGGGTGTTGCCGAGGTGCAGGTGGCGGGTGAGCGGTGCGTTGTGCAGCCCCGCGGCCAGCGCGTCTTCCGCTGCCAGCAGCAGCCAGTGCACTGCGTGGGCGTATCGCTGGAGGGTCTGCCCCTCGCTGGTTAGCCGGGCGCCGTGGGGCGTGCGTTCGAATAGCTTGACGCCCAGCAGGGCTTCCAGCTGGCGCACTTTTTGGCTTACGGCTGGCTGGGTCAGCAGCAGCGCTTCGGCGGCTTTGTTGAAACTGCCGTGCTCGGCAACGGCCAGGAAGACCCGCAGCCAAGACGGGGTTAGGAGGGACATGGGAGCCTCGCAGGGGGCGGGGTATAAGTTCCAATTATAGCATCTGTAAGCAGTTGGGGATGACGCTTTTGGGGGCTTCCCTTCTATAATCTGAAAGCAATATGAGAGCCTGGCATCGCTCATCCTTATTTTGCCTCATTTTTGCCCAAGATTCAAGGAGGAGGTTCGGAAGATGGCGAAGTTCAAGAACGGTTATGAAGGGGTGGCGTGGTTGAAGCGCCAATGGCCGTGGTGGACAGCAGGTGTGCTCACGGCCACTGCTGAAATCATCAACTTTCTCTTTTTGCCTTTGGGGCATCCCAAGCACAAGTTCGTGGGGGTTACCAGTGGTATGGCCCGCATGTTGGCAGGGGTGGAAAGCACCCTCTTTGGCGGTAGCCTGATTGCGACCAAGCCCGATTATCAACCCTCCATTCAGTGGGTGATCATCGGTGCGATGGTCGCGGCGCTGGCTTTTGCCTGGCTGGAAGGCGAGTTCCGCTCGTGGGCGAAGTACCCCAAGAAGGGGCTCTTTTTCGTCGCGTTGGGCGCTTTTCTGTTTGCGTGGGGCACTCGCGTGGCTGGCGGCTGCACGCTGCATCACCTGTTGGGCGGCTTTGCTGCAATGAACCTCAAAAGCTGGGTCGTGATGACCTCGGCCACCGTTGGCGCCCTGGTAGGGTTTGTGGTGTTGCGCAACCTCAACCTCTCGCAATATTTCAAGAGCCAGGAAACCCTTTGGTTCACTTTGGAGGCCGCCAAGCGGGGCTGGGCCGATGGCTTGACGGCTTCTGAAGACGTGAAAGATTCCAAGGGCCTGCGCTATGCGCTCTATGTCATTTTGGGCGTCATCGTGGTGGTCGTGCTCTACAACGCCTTTGCCGGCAACGGCTATGCCTTGAAGATGGGCTGGGCCGACAGCATCGAGAAGACCAAGATCTACGGCAGCATGCTCATTGGCAAGAATTTGGGCAACATTTTCATGCTGGTGGTGGTCGGGATGCTGCTGGGTACTTCGGTTGCCAAGACCGGTTTCGGCACCGAGTGCGGCCTGATCAACCCCGAGCTGGGGCGGGAAGTGGAAAAGGGCGAAATACAATCGGCCCGCCGCTGGCGCATTCCCTACTCGCTGCGCACAGTGTTCGTTTCGTTCCAGCCTTTCTCGGCGCTGAGTTTGCACATCTTCCTCACCGGCTTGGTGATGTTCATCGCTTTTGCCTTCTTCGGCATCATGGAAGGCCACCACTGGGCGACCGAGGCCTTTGCTGCCACTTACGTTGGCCCTGAGTTCCACACTGTGGGCATTAGCGCTCACAGCATCCGGGTCCAGACCACGCTGCCGATGGATATTTTCGGCGGCTTGTTGCTGGGGCTGGGCACGATTTTCATGATTGGGTGCGAATTCCGCAACTACGGCCGCACCGGCCTGCTTTACATCACGGGCTTGTTGATTTGGCCGTTCTTCTATGTGGGCTATTTGCCCTACACGCTGGCGCGCAATTTCTGGGATGGCCTGATGGCGAGCATGCCCTATGCGCCGACCACCTTCGTGCCCGCGCTGCTGGCGCCGCACAGCCACGCGTTGCAGGTGCTAATCTATGCGCTGTATCTGGCGTTTTGGCTCTACATGTTCTTCTGGGCCGTGCGCCGCGGCGCCCGCAACGTCGGCGTGAAGCCCAGCGAGATCGTCAAGATGTCCTCGGAGGACATGTGCCTCTCTCGGTTGGAGAAGCTGGAAGCCGAAGGCCGAATGGAAGAAATCGACCGGCTGGAGAAGGAACTCTACGAGATGGCTCAGAAGTAGGCTGCCTGACGATGCCAGGACGGGAAGCCTTGCGTGGGGGCGGGAGATTCTCCCGCCCCTCACGCGTTGTTGCGGGTACAATTAGCATATCTCTGGGAAGGAGGTCAGGATGGCCAAGAAACGCAGGAAAGCGGCTGTTGCCCGCCGTCCTCGCCTTGCCGCTTGCCGCGGTGGGTTGGCGGCTGGCTTGGTGCTGGCGGTGGTGTACGCGGTGTTGATGATGAGCATCACGGTGTGGGGGTGGGGAGGTTTAGGCCAAGGGGCGCTGGTGGTGTGGGGTGCGGCTCAGGCCGTGCTGGCGTATGGGGTGTTTTGCCTTTACCGCCGCCAGCGGGCGGCTCGTTGGGGCGCGGTGGCCGCGGTGCTGGCGATGAGTGCGGTGTTTACTTTTGTGCCCCCTTCGCCTTTTTTGGGCGCGGCCTTTCAGGCGCTGGCGCTGGCCGGGTTTAGCCTGGTGTTGTATGATTTGCAGAAGGTGCTCGGCGTCCCGATGATGTTGCCCGGCGGGCTGATTTTCCTTTCGGTGATTGCCAGTTTGTTGAATTCCCCGCTGATGGCTTTCGCGGGGTTGGCGCTCCTGGCTTTGGGGAGTGCGTTGGCTTTGACCCGACTTTGAGGGGCTTGTGCTCCAGGAGGTGCCTATGCGCGGCCTGTGGCTGGAAGACCGAACGCTGACTTATCGCTCTGATTTGCCTCTGCCCGACCCGCCGCCCGGCGAGGCTTTGTTGCGGGTGCGGCTGGCAGGGATTTGCGCCACAGACCTGGAGATGGTGAAAGGTTACTATCCCTTCACCGGCGTGCCGGGGCATGAGTTCGTGGCCGAGGTGGTGCGGGCCCCCGATGCCCCCGCGTGGGAAGGCCGCCGCGTGGTGGGCGAAATCAATGCGGTGTGCGGCCATTGCGCCCAGTGCCTCGCTGGCCGTCCCACCCACTGCGAAAACCGCACGGTCTTGGGTATTTTGGGACGTGATGGCGTGTTTGCCGAATATACCACCCTGCCGGTTGCCAACCTGCACCCTGTGCCCGACGAAGTGCCCGATGAAATGGCGGTGTTCACCGAACCCCTGGCGGCCGCGCTCGAAGTTCAGCAGCAAGTGCACATTCGCCCCGACGATAGCGTGCTGGTGGTCGGCGCAGGGCGGTTGGGGCAGTTGGTTGCCTGGACTTTGGCGCGCACCGGCGCGGCAGTGTTCGCGGTGGTGCGCCACGAGCGCCAGCGGGCGCTGCTGCAGCCTTACGGCGTCACCCCCTTGCGGGAAGACGAGGTGCCGCATTGGGGCATGGACGTGGTGGTGGAAGCCACCGGCTCGCCCCAAGGCTTTGCGTTGGCCAAGGAAGCCGTTCACCCGCGCGGCACGTTGGTGCTCAAGAGCACCTACGCCGGCACGCCGCGCATTCCCATGTCGGCGTTGGTGGTGGACGAGGTGCACGTCGTGGGTTCCCGCTGCGGCCCCTTTGCCCCCGCGCTGCGGTTGCTGGCGAGCGGCTGCCTGGACCCCCGGCCGCTCATCGACGCCCGTTACCCCCTCGCCGACGGCCTGGAGGCCTTTGCCCACGCCGCGCGGCGGGGGGTGTTCAAGGTGCTGCTGCAGCCGTAGGCGGCGCGGCTGCGGGGCGTTCCAATTGCACCAGCACCATGCCCAGCAGAATCAGGGCGCTGCCGCCCACCTGCACCCCTGTGAGGTGTTCCCCCAACAGCACGGCAGCCATGGCCGCGGTCATCACGGGTTCCAACGTCGCCAGCAGGTTGACCACGCTCGCTTCCAAAAAGGCGAGCGCCGCGTTGTAGGCCACGAACCCCAACAACGTGGGAAAGAGCGCCAGCACTACCAACAGCCCCCAGCCGAGGAGGGAAATGTGGGGCACCCAGATGGCGCTTTCGAGGGCTGCATTGAAGCCCCCTAACAGCACCGACGCCACCCCAAAAGCCCAAAAGAGCGTGCCCCACGGGTCGAGCCCGCGGCGAGAGGCTGCACGCCCGCCCAAACTGTATGCCGCGAACATCAGCCCGGAAGCCAGCCCCAACGCCAACCCCCCGGCGTAAAGATGCCACTGCGCAGGCGTGTAAGCGCCCGATACCAGCACGCAGCCCCCCAGGCTGAGGACCACCGCCAGCATTTTGGGGATGCCCAGGCTTTCGTGAAAAAGCCAACGGCCCAGCAAGGCGGTGAAGCCGGCCGAACTGTAAAGCAGCACCGTGGCTACCGCGGCGCCGTTGGCCTGTACCGAAAAAATCCACACCGCGTTGAATAGTGCCAACACCAGCCCGTAGCCTGCCAGGAAGCCCCCATGCCCCGCGGGAAAGCGCAGCCGTTCCGGAGCAAAAACGGCCAGCCCGACCCCCAACCCTGCCGAAATCAGCAAGTTTCGCCACCAAGCCAGCAGCATGGGCGGCATGGCTTCGTCGGCCACGAGGTAGCGGATGAGGATGCCCGTCGTGGCCCAGAGGGTGATGGCGGTGAGGGCGGCGAGGTAGCCTTTGGCGCGCGGGCTCATGGGCTTTTGGGGGCGTGGGGGGGAAGGGGCAGGAAAGCGGCCAGGAAAGCGGCCAGGATGTCGGCCAGCGCTTGGGGGGCATCCAGCGGCACCATGTGGGCGGCCTGGGGGATGAGGAAGCGCTGCACCTGCGGCGCGCGCTGGGCGACGGTAGCTGCCAGCGCGGCATATTTGGCGTCGGCAGCCCCGGCAATGTAGGCCACGGGAAAGGGCAAGCGGGCGAGGGCTTCCCAAAGCGGCGGCTGCCGCCCGGGGCTCATTTCGGCGACCACGCGGGCCATGGCCTCGGCCTGCTGCTGGCTGCGGCGGGCAACGAGCGCCTGGCGTTGGGCTTCGGCGGTCACGCCGAACAACGGCAGCCGATACCACGTTTCCAGGAAGGCCGCCAACCCGCGGCTGCGGATGGCCTCGGCGCGCGCGCTATCTTCGCGGCGGCGCGCCTGGCGTTGGGCTGCGTTGGTGAGCCCCGGATGGGCCGAAACCAGCGCGAGGGCGCGCACCCGTTGGGGAAAGGCCGCTGCGAAGGCCAGCGCCACCCGCCCGCCGAGGGAATAGCCCACCACCGCCCCCGTTGCGATGTGGCGGGCATCCAGCCAGTCGGCCAGCCACTGCACCCAGGCGGCGTAAGATTGGACGCCGGCAGTGAGGGGCGTTCCGCCGTGGCCGGGCAAGTCGGGGGTGAGGCAGCGGGCGTGGCCTTCCAGCGCGGCCGCGACGGCGGCCCAATCGCGGCCGGTGCCCAGGAAACCGTGCAGGCAGAGCAGCGTCGGAAGCGGGGCAGTGGTCAATGCTTTTCTCGCCACCGCAGGTAGGTTTTGGTGAGCTCCGCGGCAATCGCAGGCAGCGCCAGCAGCGGCAGCATCCACCGCCACTGCGCCCACCCCAGCGGCACGGCATTGAACACGGTGTTCAGACCGGGCACGTAGATGACCGCCAGCAGCAACAGCGCCGAGGTCAGGAAGGCCAAGTTCATCGAGCGGTTGCTGAACAGCCCGATTTTGAGGATGGGGTAGCGTTCCGAGCGGGCAGTGAAGGCCCGCAGCAGCTCCGAGAACGAGAGGGTGGCAAAGGCCATCGTTTCGGCGAATTCGGGCTGGTGGGGGTGGACGTGCAACCCGATGGCATAAGCGCCCAAAGTGACCGCGGTGATGGCGATGGTTTGGATGGTGATGCCCAGCCACATGGACTTGTTGATGATGGGCTCATCGGGCGGGCGGGGCGGGCGGTCCATAGTGTCGGGGTCGCCCTTTTCCACGCCCAAGGCCAAGGCGGGCGCGCCGTCGGTAATCAGGTTGAGCCAGAGCAGTTGAATTGCGGTCAGCGGGGAAGGCAGCCCGGCCAGCGTGGCGAGGAAGATGACCGCGATTTCGGCCAGATTGCACGAGAGCAAATAATACACGAATTTGCGGATGTTGCTGTAAATCACCCGCCCTTGCTCGATGGCGGCCACGATGCTGGCGTAGTTGTCGTCGGTGAGCACCATGTCGGCGGTTTCTTTGGCTACGTCGGTGCCGGTGATGCCCATCGCGATGCCGATGTCGGCCTTCTTGATGGCCGGGGCGTCGTTGACGCCGTCGCCTGTCATGGCCACCACTTCGCCGTCGGCTTGCAGGGCTTCCACCAGCCGGAGCTTGTGCTCAGGCGAAACGCGGGCGAAGACGTCGGTTTCTTCTACGGCTTGCGGCCAGGCTTCGGCAGGCAGGGCGTCGAGCTGGGCGCCGGTGAGCACTTTGTGGCCGGGGCGCAGCAGGCCGATGCGCTCGGCGATGGCGCGGGCGGTGTTGGGGTAGTCGCCGGTGATCATCACCGTGCGGATGCCCGCGTGTTGCGCCTTTGCCAGCGCCGGAATCACTTCGGGGCGCGGCGGGTCGATCATCCCAAACAAGCCGACGAAAATGAGGTCGCGTTCGATGGCGTCGGGGTCGAGGTCTTCCGGCAGCTCGGGGATGACTTTGTAAGCCACGGCCAGCACCCGCAGCGCTTCGCCGGTGAGCGCGTCGTTCGCGCGGAGAATGGCTTCCCGCATCGGCGCGGTGAGGGGTTCGGAAACGTCGTCCAGCCGCTGGTAGCGGCTGCAGAGTTCCAACACCACATCGGGCGCACCTTTGACGGTGACCGCGTAGCCGTGGACTTCTGCGTCTGTGAAGGGCGAGGCGTCTTCGGGGTGGGGGTCGCGGATGGCGTGGATGGTGACCATGCGTTTGCGCGCGGAGTCGAAGGGGATTTCCTGGACGCGCGGGTAGTCTTCTTCGAGGGCTTCCTTGAAGGCCCCTGCCTTGGCCGCTGCGACCACCAGCGCGCCTTCGGTGGGGTCGCCGACCACCCGAAAGGTCTGGCGCATGTCGGAAGCGCCGGAGGTTTCCAGCAGGGCGTCGTTGTTCAGCGCGGCGATCCACAGCGCGGTGGTCAGGGCTGGGTATTCCCACGGCGCGACGGGTTTGCCTTCCAGGAGGAACTCGCCTTCGGGGGCGTAGCCGTGGCCGGTGATTTCGAACGTGCGGCCATCCACCCAAAGGCGGGTGGCGGTCATTTCGTTTTGGGTAAGGGTGCCGGTTTTGTCGGAGCAGATGACCGTGGTGGAGCCCAAGGTTTCCACCGAGGCCAAGCGGCGGATGAGCGCGTGGCGCTTGACCATTTCGCGCATCCCCAGCGCCAGGCTGATGGTCACCACCGCGGGCAGGCCTTCGGGCACGGCGGCGATGGCCAGGCTGACGGCAATTAGGAACATATCCAGCGGGTTGAAGCCGCGTGCCCACCCAACGACGAACACCAGCCCGCACACGGCCAGCGCGCCCCAGCCCAACGTCCGCCCTAACTCGTCGAGGCGTTTTTGCAGCGGGGTGGGTTCGATTTCGACCGCGTGGAGCATCTGGGCGATCATGCCCAACTGGGTGCGCATGCCGGTGCTCACCACCACCCCGCGCCCTCGGCCGTAGGAAACCACGGTGCCCATGAAGGCCATGTTCTTCTGGTCGCCCACGGGCACGTTGTCGCGGATGACGATGGTGGCGTCTTTGGTGACGGGGGAAGATTCGCCCGTGAGCGCGGATTCGTCGATGCGCAGGTTGATGGATTCCAGCAGGCGCACGTCGGCCGGAACGTAGTTGCCCGCTTCCAGCAGCACGATGTCGCCGGGGACGATGTCGCGCGCCGGCACCACTTGCCGACGTCCGTCGCGCATCACGTGGGCTTCGGGTGCGGCCATTTGCCGCAGTTTGGCCAGCGCTTGCTCGGCGCGCGATTCCTGCACCAGCCCCAGCACCGCGTTGAGGATGACGATGGCCATGATTGCGGCGGCTTCCACCCAGTCGCCCAGGGCAGCGGAAACCACCGCTGCCACGATGAGCAGCCAGACCACGAAGTTGTTGAACTGATCCCACAGTTTGGCCCAGAACGAGGACGGCGGGGCTTCGGCAAGCTGGTTGGGGCCGTAGCGTTCCAGGCGTTGGCGGGCTTCGTCGGTGGTCAGGCCTTGGGGCGAAGTGGCAAGGTGGCGCAACGCGGCGTCGGCGTCCAGCGCGCGCCAGGTTTCTTCGGCAGGGGTGTTGTCGGGGGAAAGTGAGGGCATGGGGCGCTCCGATGTTCGTCAGGGGTGGGGCAGGGGAAACCGCTCGGCGAGGGGAAAGCCCCCCGCCGCACGGGCTGCGCAGGCCCGCTTAGGGGGTGAGGGTCAGCGGGATGCTGTTGAGATAGAGCACGCCGGAAGGCGTGGTGGCGTTTTCGCGCACCACCAGCCGCACGCGTGTGGTCTCGGTCACGTGGTAGGAGATGTGGAAGGCGAAGGGGGCATAGCCGTCGGCGTCGGCGGTGCCCAAGGGCGCTGCTTGGTAGGCGAGCACTTTACCGGCCGTGTTGACCAGCAAGGCTTCCACCGCGTTGGCGCCCCGCAACGCTTTGCCGACCACCGCTACTTGCCCCCCCGCGATGGTTTGGTGTGAAATCGGGGTTTGGAACAAGATGGGGCTGCGGTCGGCGGCGTGATAGTTGATTTGTGGCTGCCCTTCTTTGAGCAGGGTCAGCTGGATGGCGTTTTGGAAGAGCGGACGGCCATAAGCGTCGTTGGCGAGCACTTGCAGGCGGCCTGTTTCGGCTTCGCCCCGCACTTCGAAGGGAATTTCGAGGGCAAAAGTGAGCAGTCCGTGGGGCGGTTGCTCTTCGCCCAAGCGCAGCAGGCGGCGGTAAAGCAGGCGGCCATCTTCGCCCAGCAGTTCGACCCGCACGGCGTCGGTGTGGTTGGTCTGCACGGCCAGCCGCAGCCGGATGGGCGAGGTCACTCGCGAGTTGGCGCCGGGGTAGAGGATCTGGAGGATGCCGTAGCCTGTGCCTGGGATGCTGGGCAGAGGCTGGGGCGTGGGGGTGATGGTCGGCAGTTCGAAGGGGCAGGGGGTGGGGGTGGGGCTGCCTGCGGGCAGGGGGGGCGTGGGCGAGGGTGAGGCGGTGGGGGAAGGCGCGGCTGCGGTGGCGGTGGCCGGAGGGGTCGGGGAAGCCAGCGCCCGGGCGGTCAAGGCGATGACGGTGGGCAGGGCGTCGGCAGGGAGGGGCGTGGGCAGCGGCGGGGCTTCCAGCGCGGCCGGGGTGCAGCCGCTCAGCATAACGGCCAGCAGCAAGGCGGCGATGACCAGGAAGCGATGCGCGCGAGAGGGCATGGCAGGCTCCGAAAGGGCGAGGTGCCCGCGGCGTTCAGTCGGCGGGCGGCATCACGAACTTCGGCTTGGCTTTCGCGGCCTTGCGCGGCCGCGATTTGACTTCAGGGCACTTCCACACGTCGCCAGGGTGGGCCCGGCGGATGTCGTTGAACGTCGGTAAGATGCCGCACGCATAGCACTGATTGCGGCAGTCGTCGCGGGTGCGGCCTTCTTCGCTCCAGCGGTAATCCAGCGCGAGGAAGCGTTTGCTCACTGCCGGGTTGATGTGTTCCCACGGCAGGGGGGCTTCTAGCGGGATGGGACGATGCACCACTTCCCACGGCGAAAGGCCCACTTCCCGGAAGGCTTCCAGCCAGTGCTCGTAAACGAAATGTTCGCGCCAAGCGTCGAACTTGGCGCCGCGCTGCCAGGCGCGGTAGATGACCTCGGCC
>CAYVHG010000083.1:0-7884 GCA_964450875.1 uncultured Anaerolineaceae bacterium
CGTCAGGGCCCATCACCAACATGATGATGATGAAAATCAACACCAACTCGGGGAGACCAATGCCAAAAATCTCCATAACCACACCTTGTGGAAAAAGTACCCCACGGCATTATACCATCCTCCGTGGGGTGCGCGGTGTGCCGCCGCACTTGAGCGCCCCTCTGGAAAGCCTCACCTCGCCCGCCATGCAAACGCAAACGCCACCCCACCGTGGTAGAATCTAAACGTGTCGCCAAACCCCTCACACACCCTTGCGCCAACGGCTGCGCGGGGGCTTTTTTGAGGCTTTCCATGCAAATTCTCCTCTTTTCACTCATCGTTCTGGTCACCATGGCGCTGCTGCTCACCAACGCGCTGCGCCCTGAAATCATCGGGCTGGGGGTGCTGTTCACCTTGGGTGCGACGGGCCTCGTCTCGTGGAAAGAGGCCTTTGCCGGCTTCAGCAGCAATGCCGTCATGGCGATGTTCGGCTTGTTCATCATCGGGGGGGCGCTGCAGCGCAGCGGCGCTGCCGGTTGGCTCGGCGACCGGCTCGTCGGCCTCGCCAGAGGGAACGAATCTGCCCTGATTGCCATCCTCATGGGCACTGCGGCAGCGCTTTCGGCCATCATGGTCAACATCGGCACTGCCGCAGTGCTGCTACCCGCCGCGATGAGCGCCAGCCGCAAAACCAAAATTCCGCCCAGCCGCTTGGTCTTCCCTCTGGGCGTCGGCACCATCATCGGCGGAATGCTCACGCTCATCGGAGCTACGCCCACCATCATCATGAACGAGTTCTTGGGGGCGGCTTCCCTACGCCCCTTCAAAATCTTCGAACAAGCCCCCCTGGTGCTGCCAGCCACGGTACTGGCAATCGCCCTGATGGTGCTCCTCAAGAATCTCCTCCTCCCCCACCACCCACCAGCATACGAAGATCTGCTGCAAAAGAGCGACGCTCTCATCCGCACTTACTTGCTGGATAAAGTGCTCCACGAAGCCATCGTGAGGCCCGGCTCGCCGCTGGCTGGGCTGAGCCTGCGGCAATGCGGCTTGCGCGCCCGCCACGGGGTGTACGTGATCGGCATTCGTCGCGAGGGGCAGTTCCTGCCGCCCCCCACTGCCGACACGGTGTTGCTCGCGGGCGACCGTCTGCTGCTACGCGGCGATAGCCAAGCCGTGCGCGCCGCGGCCGAATCTTGCGGCCTGGAGGTCTTGCCCGAAGTCGAGGCCTTCCCCCCTAACCTGCTGCGCGAAGGCTTCCAGATGGCCGAAGTCACGCTGGCCCCGCGCGCGTGGCTGCAGGGCAAAACCGTCGCCGAAGCCGACTTCTTCAACCGCTACGGCCTGCGCATCCTGGCTATCGACCACCAAGGGCATCCGCTGCACCACCACCTCGCCGAGCACAAGCTGGAATTCGGCGACACCCTGCTGGTGCACGGCCGCGCCGACCGCCTGAGCGCGCTGGAAGAAGACGACAACTTCATCGTACTCGAAAAGACCTCCCCCGACGAAGCAGGCAACGCGCTTTCCCCTTCCAAAGCCCTCATCACCGCCGGGGTCACCGTGCTGGCTTTGGCAGCCGTAGGGTTCCACCTGCTGCCCTTGGGCGCGGCTTCCGTGGGCGGGGCAACGCTCTTGCTGCTGTTCGGCGTCCTCACCATGGAAGAGGCTTACCGCGCCATCTCGTGGAAAGTGCTCATCTTCATCAGCGGCATGTTGCCCCTGGGCGCGGCCATGATGCACAGCGGCACTTCGGAAGCCATCGGCCACATGCTGGGCCGTCTGCTGGGAGGGCACAGCACCCTCTGGCTCTACCTGCTCATTGCGGTTGCCGCCACAGTGATTGGTCATTTGACGTCCAATGTGACTGCCGCGGTCGTCACCATTCCCCTGGCGCTGCAAACCGCAGTGCACTTGGGCGCCGACCCCCGCGCCGCGGCAGTGGTAGCCGCGCTGGGCGCCTCGAACGTCTTCAGTTCCCCCACCTATCAGGTCAACGTCTTCCTCATGGGGCCCGGCGAATACAAACCGCTGGATTTCGTGAAGAAGGGGGCCTTGTTTACGGTTCTGGTCATCCTGAGCGTCGCCACGGGGGCCTATTTAGGGCTATAACAGGAAAGCGCCAAACCGGCCTTCCGCCCCCAACACAATCAAGGCACGGCAGCGTTCCTTGCCGTGCCTTGGTCACTTCCCGCTCTCACGCGGCCGTGCGTTGCCAGCGCCGCGCCATCAGCACTCGGCGGGCTATGCTGGGGTGGTTGTAGAAAAAGAACTCCACCTCCCGCGGCGGCAGCGGCAGGCTTTTGTTCTGCTGCGCCAAGAGCACCATCACCTTTTCGAACGCTTGGGGGGCGTTCGTCATTTGCAAAGCGTAGGCGTCGGCAGCCCGTTCGATCCGTCGGCTATAGACATTCAACGCCACTTGCAAAGCGCCGAACAGCCAAGCCACCGTCAGCGCCAGCAGGGGGAAAGTCGCCACATCGGCGGGCCCGCCGAGGCCACCCCACCTTCCCACGGTCTGCAACACCCCGTAGCCCACCGCCAACGCCACCACGAACCCCACACCCAACAAGAACATCAACTTGGGCAAGTCGCGGTGCACCTTGTGCCCCAGCTCATGCGCGATGACCACCTCCACGCCCGCGGGGTCCGTGGCTTCCAGCAAGGTATCGGAAATGACCACCTCGTTGCCCGCCCCTTTGGGCACCACCGCGGCATTCCCACGGCTGCTTTTCTCGGCAGCCTTGAGCACTGCCAACCCTCCAAACCGCACCCCTGCTCGCGCGAACAGCTCCCTCAGCCGCGCTTCCAAATCAGGGTCGTCCAACGGTGCGGTCTTGTAACGCATCCGCAGGAAAACCGGGGAAAGCAAGTAAAACACCGCCATGAAGACGACCACCAGCGCAATCAACCCCAGCAGCCAACGCTCGGGCCAGCGCCGAAAAACAAAGTATAGCCCCAAAAAGAGCGCACTCTGCAACGGGATGTTCAACGCCGTCTCTTTGACTTCATCCCACAACCAGCCGCCCAAGGACTGGCGGTTGGTGCCCAGGCGCTCTTCCAACCGGAAGCCGAAATACCACGCCACGGGCAAATCTACCACCGCCGAAACCAACATGAAAACCAGCAACGCCAACCAAGTAGCCCACCAGGTCGCGTTCGCGTCCAGGGCGTCGCGCAACGCCACCGCCCAGCCCGTCGGCAGCCAGAGCAGCACGAGGACGAACGGCATCAGCAAACCAATGACGAACCGCGTCAGGCGCATACGCAGCTGATAGCGCGCCTTGGCCAAATCTTCCTCGCCCAGCGCGGCTTCCAGTTCACGCGCCACGGCTTCCAATTCCGGTTCGTAGGGTGACATGATCTCCTCCTTCTCGATTCAAGTAAGCGGCTCGACTCACACTGCTACAAGCATATCGCATTTCGCGGCCGTTGTCTTCCGTCGGAAGGATGAATTGCCCCACAACCCTCAATCCTCCTCCAGGACAGGGACGAACCCGTCCACAGGCCGATGTGCTCCCGCCCAAAAGGTGCCACAATGGAAGCACAGCAAGCGCCCGTCGCCTACCAAAAGGAGATTGTCGCAATGAAAGAACCTGTGCTTCGACTCCACCGGCTGAGCAAACGCTTCAAAGACGTCAGCGCGGTGGAAAACCTGACGCTGGACGTCCACCCTGGGGAATGCTTCGGCTTTTTAGGCCCCAACGGGGCGGGGAAAACCACCACCATCAGCATGATCTTAGGGCTGCTGCACCCCACAAGCGGGCAGGTGGAAGTTCTCGGCCGTCCAGTGACCCCAACGCACCTGGCCCCTCTGCAAGAAGTCGGCGCGCTGGTCGGCACGCCCGGATTTTACCCTTACCTTTCGGGGCGCGTCAACTTGCACCTGCTGGCGCGCCTTTACCCCACCGTTGACAAATCCCGCGTGGAAGCCGTGCTGGCTCAGGTGGGGTTGGAAAAAGCCGCCCATCGCAAAGTCAAAACCTATTCCACAGGCATGAAGCAACGCTTGGGGCTGGCTGCGGCCTTGTTGCACCGCCCTCGCCTGCTCATCCTCGATGAACCCACCAACGGCCTCGACCCCGTCGGCATGGCCGAAATGCGGCAGCTGCTGCAGGAACTCACCCAAGACGGCGTGACCGTCTTCCTCAGCAGCCATCTACTGCACGAAGTGGAGCAAGTATGCGATCGTGTGGCCGTGCTGAACCGCGGCCGCCTGCTGGCCCAAGGCCCGGTGGCCGATTTGCTCCACGGCCACCAAGACCTGGAAGCCTTTTTCATGGCAACGATCACCCCCCATTCCCCTGCGTGAGAGGACACCATGACCGCCTTACACACCTTCATTCACCTAACCAGTGCCGAAAGCCGCAAGCTCACGGGCCGCGCCCTGCTGTGGGTCGAAGTCGGTATCTTCGCGCTGCTGGTCGCCGGGCTGCACCTGGCCCTCATCGCCGCGCTGGCAACGCCCCAGCAGCAAAGCCTACCGCCGGAAGCCCTGGCAGCCCTCCAGGCTTCCCTGCAATGGCCGCGGGGCTTCCTCGGCGGCCTGGCGTTCGCCGGAGGCAGCGGCTTAGGCGGCCTGTTCGCCGTGGTGCTCACGGCCGCCCTGGCCGGCCAAGAATACACCTGGCGGACGGTGCATCTCTGGCTCAGCCGCGGCGTTGGGCGCGGCGCCTACCTGCTGAGCAAAGGGGTGGTCTTAAGCGCAGCGCTGCTCTTGCTGGCATTGACCGCTTTCCTCGCCGGTGCGGCGGCAACCGGCACCTACACCTTGCACGCCCACGGTGCGCTGCCGTGGCATGCCCTGCCCTGGAGCAAAGCCGCGCTCGGCGTTCTGGCCGCAACCCTAAGCCTGGCTCCTTACGCCGCCCTAACGCTGCTGATTGCCATCCTCACCCGCTCCACCCTCGCGGCCATGGGCTTCGGCATAGGCTACAACCTGCTGATGGAAAACATGGCCGCCAAAGTGCTCATGCTGGTCTCACCTCACGCAGCGCGCATTGCCCGCTATCTGCCCGCCATGTTGGGGCAAAGCCTGCTGCAAAGCATCGCCCCAGGCACCGAAGTAAGCGTCGGCGTCGCCGGGCAGGCGGGGGATTTGGTTTTGCTCTCCCCCACTGCCGCCGCGCTGCTGCTGACCGCTTACGCCCTCGCCGCCCTCGCGCTGGCGTGGTGGGCCTTCCGCAGACAGGATATCAGCGCCTGAGCAGCGCCACTGTAGGGTACAATGAACTCACAAGCGTGAGCGCCGCCCTTCCGCCCCCACTTCCCCCTTTCTCGCCATCAGGCCGCCCCCATGCGACTACGCTGGAAACTCACCCTCTCATACACCCTGGTCACCGCCGGCGCCATCCTGCTGATCGAAATCGGGCTGCTGGCCGCAGCCGCCTTTCTGCTGACTCGCGCCAACGCCCTGCCGCGCATTTTGGTCCCCATTTTGAGCGATGCAACGGCAGAGCTGGCCCCTGCCCTGGAAACCACGCCGCCCGACCGCGCCGCGCTGAAAACCTGGCTGGAAATTCTGGTCAAAGAAGGCCGCCTGCAGCGCTCGGACCAAAATGGCATCAAACTCAACCTGAGCCCCGCGAGCCTGCAATGGGCCGTAGTTGCCGGTGCGCAGGGGGAAGTCATCGCCGCCTACCCCCACCCCCCCTGCGGCGTGCAGAAAGCGTTAGCCGCCTGCCTGCCTGCGGAAGCCCTGGCACTCACAGGGCGCGCCCTGGCAGGGGAACGGAACAGCGGCCAGCTCAGCTTTGTGGACGAACAAGGGCTATACGCCGCCGCCCCCATCACCGACGCCGCAGGGCACGTGAGCGGTGCGCTCTTGTTGCGCATCGCTTGGCCTGCCTCGCTGCGGCAATGGCCGCGCGAAGTAGTAAGCACCCTGGGGCCCAGCGCCGCGCTCATTACCCTGTTCGCCGCGCTCATCGGCACGCTGTTCGGCTTCCTCACTGCCCGCGGCCTAACCCGCCGCCTCACCGCCCTCACCGCCGCAGCCGACGCGTGGAGCCGCGGCGACTTCTCCGCCCAGGTGCGCGACCCCTCACCCGACGAACTCGGCGTGCTGGCGCGACGGCTCAACCGCATGGCCGAGCAGCTGGAAAACCTTCTCCACAGCCGGCAGGCGCTGGCCGCGCTGGAAGAACGCAACCGCCTGGCGCGCGACCTTCACGATGCCGTCAAACAACAGGTCTTCGCCGCGGGCATGCAGCTGGCCGCGGCCCGCCGCCTGTTGCCCCAACAGCCTGAAGCCGCCCAAGACGCGGTAGCCCAAGCCGACACCCTCATCCGCCAGGCCCAGCAGGAACTCACCGCGCTGATTCAAGAGCTGCGCCCAGCCGCGCTGCAAAACAAAGGGCTGGCCGCCACCTTGCGAGAGCATCTGGAAGCCTGGTCCCGCCAGACCGGCATCGCCGCTGACTTCCGAGTGCAAGGCGAACAGCGCCTTCCGCTGGAAACCGCCCAGGCGCTGCTGCGGGTGGCCCAAGAAGCCCTGGCCAACACCGCCAAACACAGCCAAGCCCGACAAGTACGGGTATGCTTGCGTTGGCGCGGCGAAAGTGTACAGCTGACAATCGAAGACGACGGGCAGGGTTTCGACCCTGCCACCGCGCGCGGGCACGGGCTGGGGTTGACCAGCATGGCGGAACGCGTCCAGTCCCTCGGCGGGCGCCTGGAAATCATCGCCGCACCCGGCCGCGGCACACGCATCGAAGCCACCATCCCCCTGCCGCGCTGAGGGCGCCTCGAAAGTGCCAGGGCTCAAAAATCCAGAGTCCACGACCCACGCCGTCGGCTTCGCCCCCCTACCTCACCTTGCCACGCAAGCGTGCAACACCCCGGCGCAACAACTGCGCAACAACCGCTACTCAGTGGCTATACGAACCCCCAAGAGGAGAACACCGATGCCCGACCCCATCACCGTTGTCATCGTCGACGACCACCGCGTGGTACGCCAGGGGGTGCGGGCCTTCCTGGAAACCTACCCCGACATCACCGTCGTTGCCGAAGCCACCTCAGGCCAGGAAGCCACGCACCTCGCCGCCCACCATGCCCCCGACGTGATGCTCATGGACCTCGTGATGCCCGGCATGGATGGCGTCGAGGCCACCCGGGCGGTCAAGCGCGTCAGCCCCCGCACGCAGATTATCGTGCTCACCTCATACCATGAAGACGAGCACATCTTCCCCGCCATCCGCGCCGGCGCCATTTCGTACTTGCTCAAAGACGTCGCGCCAGAAGACCTGGCCGACGCGGTGCGCAAAGCCGCCCGCGGGGAAGCGGTGCTACATCCACGCGTGGCCGCACGTCTAATTCAGGAACTCCACGCGGCCCGCGAAACGCCTTCCCCCACGGCCCCATCCCCTTTTGCCGAGCTAACCGAACGGGAGCTGGAGGTGCTGCGGCTGGTAGCTCAAGGCATGAGCAACGCGGCCATCGCCGAGGCGCTGGTCATTAGCGAACGCACGGTCAAAAGCCACGTCAGCAACATTCTAAGCAAACTGCACCTTTCCGACCGCACCCAAGCCGCCGTTTACGCCTGGAAAAAAGGGCTCATGGCCGACGCCGACGGCGACGAGGCAGCGTAAAGGCAGCCCTCGCGGGCAGGCAAGCCGCCGAGAGGCTAAGCCACCGCGGCCACTGCGCGCTCGAAGATGGCCAGCGCGGCGTCGATTTCCTCGGCACTCACCACCAGCGGCGGAATCCAGCGAATGACATTGCCATACGTGCCGCATGTCAACAACAACAGGTTTTCGTCCAGGCACGCCCGCTGCACCGCCTTCGCAGTGGCTGCATCGGCGAATTCCGTCGCCACCATCAAGCCCAAACCGCGCACCTCGCCTATCACGCCATACTGCGCCTGCACGGCCTTCAGCCCTGCCAACAACTGCCGCCCGCGCGCCG
>CAYVHG010000084.1:0-2582 GCA_964450875.1 uncultured Anaerolineaceae bacterium
GGTGTGGGCTGCGTGGCAGCTTTGGCAGCGGCGTGAGGTGCGCGGCCGGGCCGAGGTGGTGGTGCCCGTTTTACTCGGCGCGGGTATGGTGTTGCACTTGCTCTACATCGGGTGGGTGGGGGGCGATTTCATGGCCGGGCGCTTTGCGGCTTTCGATGTGTTGTGGGCGGTGATGCTGGTGGTTTGGTGGGTTTCCCGGCAGCGCGCTTTGTGGCCCTTCTTGGCGTTGGCGGTGGTCGGGGCGCTCTATGTGGTGTTGTATCCCAACACGGCGCTCAATTCCCCTTTGCCTTACACCAATCCTCGCATGTGGAAAGGGATTTCGGACGAGCGGGGCTTCTACGAGGAGGCCAGCTTGTTCATGTATTTGCACGGGCATTTTGCGACTTCGGGCCGCCCCTTTCCCCCCACCGACTGGACGGAAGAGGGGTTGAAGTTCCGGCAGGGATCGCGCACCGTGATCGTGGCTTCCAATATGGGTTATTTTGGCTATTGGGCCGGGACCGATAAGATCATCGTCGATCGCTATGCCCTGGCCGACCCGTTTTTGGCGCGCTTACCGGCCCAGTTCCCCTCTCGCATTAGGCATTTTAGGCTGCGGGCTTGGGAAGCCCGGCAAGTCCACTAAGCACCCACTAAGCAGTGGAAGAGCACCAGGAGGGATGCGGAATGCAAATTCGAGCCGTGACAGTGTTTTCGCGACCGGAAGATTTGGAGGCCGCGGCGAAGGTGGCTGCAACGGTGCGGCTGGCGCTGGAAGCCGCGGGCGAAACGGTGCAGACGACCCGCTGGGCGTTGCCGCCCTTTCCGTTGCTGGCAGCCGACGAAAGCGAGGCGGTGGCTTTGGCCCGCCGGGTAGGGGCAGCGGCGCAAACGCATGGGCTGGATTACGTTTCCTTGGGCCCGGCGCTGCCTGCCCGCCCTGAAACTTATCGCTGGGTGCCGGCGATGCTGGCCGAAGCGCCGACGGTTTTTTGCGGCGGTGTGATGGCGGATGACGAGGATGGCATGACGCCAGGGGCGGTCCGGGCTTGCGCGGCCGTGGTGGCCGAGCTGGCGCCGCTGGAGCCGAACGGCTTTGCCAACTTGCGCTTTGCGGCGTTGGCGTCGGTACCCGCGGGGGCGCCGTTCTTCCCCGCAGCGTATGCCCCGCCTCTGCTGCCGCGCGGCCAGGTGTTGGTGGCGCTGGCGTTGGAAGCCGCCGATTTGGCGGTGGATGCCTTTGCCGAAGCCACGGATGCCCTGACGGCGCGCGCGGCGTTGGTGGAGCGTCTGGAAACCGGCGGACGGCGTCTGGCCAATCTCACCGCACGCAGCGCCGCCGCGCACGGGGCGCATTTCCTGGGGCTGGACTTTTCCCTGGCACCGTTTCCCGATGAAGCCGTTTCGATTGGGGCGGCGCTGGAGCGCTTGGGCGTGCCCGCGCTGGGCGCCCAGGGCTCCCTGGCCGCGGCGGCCTTCCTGGCCGATGCCCTCGACCGAGCGGCTTTTCCGCGCACCGGCTTCAATGGCTTGATGCTGCCGGTGTTGGAAGACGCCGTGCTGGCCGCGCGGGCGGCGGAGGGGCTGTTGACGGTGAAAGATTTGTTGGCTTACAGCGCGGTGTGTGGTACGGGGCTCGATACCGTGCCCTTGCCCGGCGATACCACCCCGGCCCAGCTCGCGGCTGTGTTGTGGGATGTCGCTGCGCTCTCTCGCCGTTTGCGCAAGCCGCTCACTGCGCGCTTGATGCCCGTGCCCGGCAAGCAGGCCGGCGACCCGCTGACTTTTGACTTCCCTTACTTCGCGAATGGCCGAGTGATGGCTTTGCAGGCCGCGCCGCTGGGCGGTGTATGGCAAGGAAACGCTTTTGACTTGCGGCCGCGCTCCCTGGTGTGAAGCGTTCGCCCCCTTGGTACTTTTGGGGGACAAAAGGTGGGGAAAAAGTTTGGGAAAAGTTGGGTATAATGTACGTAGCGGCAAAATGCGCATTTGAGCCTGTTGGGAGCGTTGCATGTCTTTCCTTTCTCGAGAACTTCACCCTACCCAGAAACGACGACGGAAGCGGGCGCAAAGCCTGGTGGAAACGGCTTTGTTCTTCCCGATTTTGCTCATCATCTTTTCGTCGCTCATCGAGGTGGGGTTTTGGCTGGTGGATTACCTGTCGTTGATCGACGCGACGCGCAATGCGGCGCGCTTTTCGAGCGACAGTTATTACTACGTCCGCGATAGTGATACCGATTGCCAGACCACCCACGACTTCTATCGGCAGACGGCCTGTGCGCTGTTGCTGGAATTGAAGCAGGAACGCCCCCGCGTCACGCTGGATAAGACGGCCGATGACATTGTGGTTTCCGCCGTATCGGTAGAGCATGGAGTCGGGGTTACCGCGCGGTTCCCTGACGCCAATGGGTGGTCTTTGTATGGGCATTTTACTTCCCAGTTGAGCAACGCGGATATCAACAGCCGCCTTGATTTGAATGCCCCCAGCACGGGGCTGGTGGTGGTAGAGGTGTTTTACCATTACCACCAGCGTTTGAAACTTCCATGGGTGACGCCGTTCATCCCCGACCCGATTTTGATTTACACCTACGCTATTATGC
>CAYVHG010000085.1:0-1636 GCA_964450875.1 uncultured Anaerolineaceae bacterium
CCACCCTCCGGCTGCGGCTGCGGGGCTGGCCCCTGGGCTGCCCTTTGATTCGGCCGCCGTGGGCGCTGAGCGCGGCCGAGGCCCAACGCCTGGCGCAAGCCATCGGCGCGCGGGCCCGGGCTTCCTGAGCGCGCCGCTCGCGGAGCCCAGCCCTGGAAGCCCCTTCGCCGCCCCGGCCTGCCCGACGGGGATGCCTTCCCCCAGGGCGGCCACCCCGCAACAACCCAACTCGCTTGGAGCCGCCATGTCTCTCTCGCGTCGTGATTTCCTCAAACTCAGCACCGTCGGCGTTGCAGCCTGGGCGCTGCCCCGCCCCCGCCTCACAGCCCGCGCCGCCGGTGATGGCTTGCCGGAAGGGGTGTATCACATCCGCACCATCGACCCGCGCTTCGGGGTGCTGCTCAGTGTGGATGACGGCTATTCGGAAACCTTTTCCCGCATTGCTGCGGTCATCCGCCGCAAAAAGTGCCCCATTGCCTTCTTCCCCATGGGGCGGATGCTGCACATCTTGGCCGACCTCGACGGCGAAAACCTGCTGGAGACCCTGGTCGAGAGCGGCTGCATCATCGGCAACCATTCGTATTCCCACCCCTATTTCACGCACCTGAACGACAAACAAATTGCGGAAGAACTGCTCAACTGGGAAAAAGCCCTTGCCAATGCCTTGGGCACCGACTACCTGCGCATGATGAAAGACCGTTTTCCCTATTTCCGCATTCCCTTCGGCGCCGGAAAGAACACGCCCCGCGTCCATCGGGTGGTCACCAGCCTGGGTTACAAGCTGGTCGATTGGACATGGGACGACGGCGCGCTCTTGACCGAGTACCACGCCATCGATCAGCCGGAAGAAGCCCTCAAACAGCCGCTGTTCGGCAAAATCGTGACGGCCATCAAGAAATCCACCGGTTCCTTGCACCGCGGCGACATTGCCCTGATGCATTCCAACTGGTGGGACGCCTACGCCTTCGAAGCCCTGTGCGATCGCGCCCTGGCCATTGGCCTGGCCGACCCGGAAACCAGCCTGGCAGGCACTTTTGCCATCCTCAACCGGTTGGCCGAGCGGCCGTGGGGGGGCGCGGCCCCATGACCGTTGGGAGGAAGCCATGCTTGTTTTGACCGCTGACGATGTGCGACGGGCGCTGCCCATGCAAACGGCAATTACAGCCGTAAAAGACGCCTATCGCGCCCTCTCGGCGGGGGAAGCCGAGGTGCCCCTGCGCCTCTCGCTGCCGGTGGCGCCCCACGAGGGCGTGAGCCTGTTCATGCCTGCCTATGTAGGCGGGGAAAGCGCGGCCGAGGCCCTCACCGTAAAAGTGGTGTCGGTCTTTCCCCACAACCCCGAGCGCGGCATGCCGACCATTTACGCCGCGGTGCTGGTGTTGGAACCCGACACCGGCCGTCCCCTCGCCCTGCTGGAAGGCGGCACCCTGACCGCGTTGCGCACCGGTGCGGCCTCGGGCGCGGCCACCGATGTGCTGGCCCGCCCCGACAGCCGCGTCTTGGCCGTGTTTGGCGCGGGCACCCAAGGCCGCACCCAGGCCGAAGCCGTCTGCACCGTGCGCCCCATCGAAAGGTTGTGGGTGTATGATGTGGACGAAGCCCGGGCGCGGGCCTTTGCCGCAGAAATGGCCGGCTT
>CAYVHG010000086.1:0-1581 GCA_964450875.1 uncultured Anaerolineaceae bacterium
CCGATGCCGTAGGCATGAGCGCCCCAAAGGTGTCGTGCGCGGTGCGGGCAATGCGGAAGATGCGCCACAACACCAGCGCAAGCATCACGATGACGAACACCGTGCCCACGAAGCCGAATTCCTCGCCGATGACCGAAAAGATGAAGTCGGTGTGGCGCACTTTGAGGAAGCGCAGTTGCACCTGGGTGCCGTGGCCATAGCCTTGGCCAAACAACCCGCCGGAGCCCAGGCTGATGAGCGCCTGTTGGACGTTGTAAATCGCGCCGTGGCGGGCGTTGGGGTCGGGGAAGAGGAAGTTGACGACCCGGGCTTTTTGGTAGTTGGCCAAAAAGGGCCATGCCAAAAAGGGGGAAACCGCCCCCGCCGCCGCGAAAATGGCAAGGTGCTTCCATGTGAGCCCGGCAGCCCACAACATCCCGAACCAGATGACCAGGATGGTAATCGAGGTGCTCAGGTCGGGTTGCAGCAAAATGGGCACCACGATGGCCGCGGTCAACAGGCCGCTGATGGCAACCCAGCGGAATTCGTGCAGTTGGTGGCGGTGCTGCTCGAAAAACGAAGCCAGCACCAAAATCACCACGATTTTGGCGATTTCCGAAGGCTGGATGAAGAAGATGCCGATGTCGATCCAACGGGCTGAGCCAAAAGCGGCTTTGCCGATGATGCCCAGGGCTGCCAGCAGCAGGGCCGTGGCGATGTAGAGGTACTTCCCGAACGTTGCCCAGTAGTGGTAATCGATGGCTGCGGTGGCGAACAGCACACCAAAGCCAATCGCCGCGAAGACAATTTGCCGCTTGACCAGCCCGGCAAGCACGACATTGCCGGCGATGGCCGAGCGAATCACCGCCACGCCAAAAATTACAAGGGTGGCAACCAGCCCCAGCAGGATGAAGTCAAAGTGCTCCCAATACGAACGGCGCATGGCGTTAACGGCGGGCGCGGCGCGCAGGGCGAAGGGGAATGTTGGCCACCAGGTATTGTTCGCGCCCGCTTTGCGAGAGTTGGATTTCGACCGCCTGCGGTTCGATTTCCACGTAGCGGGAAATGACCTCGATGAGCTCGTCTTTCAGCGCGCCGAGTTGGCCGGGCGTGAGGTCGGTGCGGTCGTGCACCAACACCAGCTGCAGCCGGTCTTTGGCCTGGCGGGCGCTTTTTTTGTTGTTGCGCAGGCGGTCGAGCCAGCCCATGTCAGTCTCCTTTGCCGAACAGCCGCCCCAGCCGCTGCCACAGGCCGCCGTCGTCTTCCAGCGGCATGAGCGGCACTTCTTCGCCCAGCAGACGCCGAGCGATGTTGCGGAAGGCCTGCCCGGCGCGGCTTTTCTCGTCCAATGCCACAGGGGTGCCCTGGTTGGCGCTCACCACCACGCGTTCGTCTTCCGGCACCACGCCCAGCAGCTCGATAGCGAGCAATTCCAGCACGTCGTCGGCATCCAGCATGTTGCCGTCGCGCACCATCTGCGGGTTCAGGCGGTTGAGCAGCAGGCGCGCGGGGCCTTTTTCTTCGGCTTCGATCAGGCCGATGATGCGGTCGGCGTCGCGCACGGCCGACACCTCGGGGTTGGTCACCACCACCACCTGGTC
>CAYVHG010000087.1:0-4299 GCA_964450875.1 uncultured Anaerolineaceae bacterium
GCTAACGGGGTGCAGGGGAATTATACTACGTCGTGGTTGTGACGATGGTCATGCAAACGACGCTGAGGCTGTTTCGTTGATTGTCTTCCCCCTTATCCAAAGGAAATGCTTGCGCAGGCTCGCTACGTCGTATTCCAACGCTTAGCCCAGGTTGGGTAGAGGGTACTGGAAGCTGAGATCATGCAGATTCTCCACCCGAATGGCCAAGCCGGCGGCTTGGGCCAGTGAGGCCACGAAGTGGTGCCGCTCACCTGTGTAGAGCAGGGGCACATGATGGGCTTCTGCTGTCGCGAGAATGGCTATATCGGCCAAAAGGCAACGCCTTGGTAGTCTTTCTCTTTCTCTATAGGCTTCCCAAACACCGTCTTTGTGGCGGTTTTGCATGATGTGAGCATATACCAGCGCCGATTTTTCGTCGAAAGGTAAAAGCACGAATTCGGTGAGTAGGGTTTGGTAAAAGGCTTCTGTGACGGCGGCATTCAGCCCTGAAAGGAACTCGGCGACAACGGGCGTTGGCAAAGCGATGTTTTTCTGCTCGTTCTTGATTTTTTCGAACAGGGCTCGGGTAAGCAAAGACAGTACTCGTCGTCTGGCGCTTTAGGCTGGGCAGAGGCATAGATGAGGATATTGGTGTCCACTGCGACCATGCTTTCGGGGGCAATAGGCATCGTACTACTCACTACGCATTGAGGCGGGCGTAAAAACGGTCAATTTGAGACGGGGGCGGCAGGCTTTCCCCCAACTTTTGCAATTTTGCCATCAATTCTTCGGCAGTTCTCGAAGGGGCGTAAGGGATCACTTCCGTAGCCAGCATGTGGGTGATCATGTGGTCGGTCAGGCGCACGGTGGCTTCGCCGCGCACCCCTACTACCTGATACAGCCGGTGCGCCAGTTCTCTTGCCAAAGAAATCCCCTTGTTTTGGCTTCGGGTGAGGTTCACGGTCAGGCGCGTGCCATCTGCCAGGCGCAGGGTAGCCCTTGGAGGGTCGTCGCCCCCGATGTTGGTCAGCACACCATACACCGTTGTGTATTCGATCGTTTGCGGCGGCGTTGGAATTTCTGTGGTGCTGTCGAGTGTAAGGCGCCACCCGGCCTCTTTTGCCTGAATGACCGCCTGCCATGCTTTCTTGGTTATCCTTTTTTGCAACCTGCGCAAAGCCTCACGGGTGCTCTCTGCCAACCGTTCCGCTTGACCGTTTAGCGCCTCGCGGATGTCTTCGAGGGCTTGCCGTGGGTATTGCTCAGGGAGCAGGCACACGACCTCGATGGAACCTTCTCCCAGGCTTACCAAACGCAGATGTACCGCTTCTTCCGGGAGGTGAGCGATCTGTTTCGCCTGCCCGGCCAAAGCCTTGTCCAGATCTTCCAGAATGGCCGTCAACTCCCCTATGGGGAGTCTTTGGGGAGCGGCCTCTGTTCCCCGTATGAGCAAGTCAAGTCGCATTTTGGTAACCCTCGCGGCAGCCTTTTTGTTCCGCGCAAATGGTAATTTCATTATATCTTGTGTCGAGCAAATGTCAACGAAATGCCCTGTTTGCGGAGATGGACACGCCCCGCTGTTCTGTTCCAAAGGCCCCGTGGTGGGCTTGGTGGCCTTTTTGGCATTTGGGCGTGCTACAATGGGGTCAAGTTTGTGTTCTCCGTATCCTCTGAGGAAGGAAACATTCCCATGATCTCTTCCCCTTCCACCTTTCCCCTGCAAGGCATTCGGGTTGTGGACCTCAGCCGCCTGCTGCCCGGCCCCTACCTCACCCAGCTGCTGGCCGATTTGGGCGCGGAGGTCGTCAAGGTGGAAACCCCGCTGGCGGGCGATTATGCCCGCATGGCCCCGCCGGAAACCGGCCTCGCCGGGCTGTATGCTGCGGTCAACGGCGGCAAGAAGAGCCTTGCGGTCAACCACCGCCGCCCCGAGGGCCGGGAAATCCTTTATCGGCTGGTGGCCGAGGCCGATGTGTTCGTGGAAGGCTTCCGCCCCGGCGCGGTGAAGCGCTGGGGGCTGGATTACGAAACCCTGCGGGGCATCAACGCTCGGCTGGTGTATCTTTCGCTTTCCGGTTACGGCCAAACCGGCCCCTATCGCGACCGCGCCGGTCACGACCTGAATTACCAGGCCATTGGCGGCTCGCTGGGGCTCAACGGCGCCGCTGGGGGGCCGCCGGTGCCGCCTTCCATCCCCTTGGCCGACCTCGGCGGCGCGACGTTCGCGGCCATTGCCATCCTCGCGGCCATCATTGGCCGTGAGCGCACCGGCGAGGGCATGTATTTGGACATGGCCCTGGCCGACGCCGTAGTAGCCTGGATGGGGCCGCTGGCTGGTGGCCCGTTGTTTGCCGAAGGCATCCGCCCTGAGCGCGGCAAGATGCCCCTCGCGGGCGGTTTGCCCTGCTTCAACGTTTACGAAACCGCCGATGGGCGCTACGTTTCCCTCGCGCCGGTAGAGCCGCACCTGTGGGGCAACTTCTGCCGCGGCGTGGGGCGCGAGGCGTGGCAGGCCCGCCAGTGGGATGCCACCCTGATCCCCGAAGTGGCTGCCTTGTTCCGCCAGCGCACCCTGGCCGAGTGGCTCGCCTTTGCCGACGAGGCAGACGTTTGCCTGGAACCAGTGCTCGATTACGAAGAGACGCTCCGGCATCCCCAAATTCGCCACCGCGGGCTGGTGCTGGAAGACGAAAGCGGACGCCCCGCGGGCATTGCCGCGCCCTTCCCGTTTTTGCCTTCCCGCAACCGCGCCCCTGCCCCCGCCTTGGGGCAGCACAGCGCCGAAATTTTGCGCCGCTTGGGCTACGACGAGGAAGCCATCCGCAGCCTGGCGGCGCGCGGCGTGGTCGCTTTGGGCCGGCCGTAGCCTTGCCGCGCACACGCCCTCGACGGATTGCGTCGAGGGCGTGTTGGTTTGCCAAATTCGAAGGGGTTAGATGACGCCGGTTTCCTTGCCCACTTTGTAGTAGGCTTCCAGTACGCGGTCGATTTGCTCGTCGGTGTGCGTTGCCATGTAAGAGGTGCGCAACAGCGACCGGTTGGGGGGCACGGCGGGCGGCAGCACCGGGTTGACGAAGACGCCTTCCTCGAACAGCCGTTTCCACACGAAGATGGTCTTCATGTGGTCGCCGATGATGATGGGGATGATGGGGGTTTCGCTGGTGCCGGTGTCGTAGCCCATGTTGGTGAGTTCCCGCTTCACCCGCTTGGCAATCGCCCACAGGCGCTCACGGCGTTCCGGCTCTTCTTTCATGATTTTGAGCGCTGCGCGGGCTGCTGCGGCGTTGGCTGCCGGGATGCTCGCACTGAAGATCATCGAGCGCCCGAAGTGCTGGATGTATTGCACCGTGTCGGCGTCACCGGCGATGAAGCCGCCCAGCGAGGCGAACGATTTGCTGAACGTGCTCATGATCAGATCGACCCCATCGGTGACGCCAAAGTGAGCCGCGGTGCCGTTGCCCTGCGGGCCGAGCACACCCATGCTGTGGGCATCGTCCACCATCAGGCGGGCGCCGTAGCGGCGGCATACTTCGATCATCTCTGGCAAGGGGGCAATGTCGCCGTCCATGCTGTAAACGCCATCAACCACCACCATGCGCCCGCGGCTGGGGTCGATTTTGCTCAACACACGGGCGAGGTCTTCCAAGTCGTTGTGTTTGAAGCGCGCAATGCGCCCCTGCGAGAGAATGGCGCCGTCTACGATGCTGGCATGGTCGGCGCGGTCGAGCACCACGACGTCTTCTCGGTTGACCATCGCCTGGATGGTGCCCAGGTTGGTTTGGTAGCCGGTGCTGAACACCAACGCGGCTTCCTTGCCTACGAAATCGGCCAGTTCCTCTTCCAACTCCTTGTGCAGCCGCAACGTGCCGTTGAGGAAGCGCGAGCCGGTGTTCGAGGTGCCGTATTTCCGAATGGCCTCGATGGCGGCTTCCCGCACCTTGGGGTGGGTGGTCAGCCCCAGGTAGTTGTTGGAGCCGCACATGACGAGGCGGTGCCCCTGATAATCGACTTCTGTGCCTTCGTTTTCGTCCAGCGGCAGGAAGTAGGGGTAATAGCCGCCTTCGATGGCTTCTTTGGCTTCGGTAAACTCGGCGACCTTGGCGAAAATATCTTTGATGGCTGGCATGTCACTCATGATAGCCTCCTGATAAGTGCATCACGGCGAATGATGACAGAAGCGCGAGCCCCGTTGCGGCTGCTGCACCCCGCCGCGTTTTGCTTTGCGCTTGGGCCGCACGGGTGGCTCCGCAACTGAGGCTATTTTACCCGACTTTGTGCCTTCCGCGAGGGGCAAACCGAAAATTTCGGAGAAATACCTCC
>CAYVHG010000088.1:0-37161 GCA_964450875.1 uncultured Anaerolineaceae bacterium
ATTCCTCGCCTTGGCCCTGCTGCTACACGCCAGCGAGCACGCGCCCTCGGCGCCTTCCCCAAAAACGGCCAACCGTTGGTGCCGCTATGGCTTGAGCGCCGCTTTCGTGCTGGCTGCCCTCGCCACGGCTTGGTGGATGACCTGGTGATTACCCAAAACCGGGGAGGGGGTGGTGAGTGAGGAGGCGCATGGTGGAGAGGGCAAGCCAAAGTCTCCCCAGGCCCCAGAGCAAGCGGTAGAGACCGTTGCGACGGCGGGTTGGGGGAATCTGGCCGCCGAGCCATTGGAGCCAAACAAGCACTTCCTGCGGCCAACTCGCCAAGATGTGGGCGATAAAGTGCATGGCCCAAAGCACCGCTACAAACATGCGTTGCATCCCTTCCAACGAATGGACCATCACCTGCTCGATGTCCAAGCCTGCTTCCTGCACAAAACGATACCCGTTGGCACAAGCGTCAATCTTGATACACCCCTTGCGTCTGCGCCAGCGCCAGCGGTCAGCAGCCCAAACGCACCCTTTTGTGCCATGTTTTTCCGCCCCGATGCATTTCCACCTGGAACGTGCTTTGGCAAAGCACGACTTCCATCAGTTCCTAGATCGTGATGGGTTCCCAAGGCTCTGCTCCTGGTATAGGGTCTGGTTTGAGTCCTCTTTGTACCATAAGGAGCAGAGCCTTTCCATTTGCAGAGATATGGGTAATCACCAGCCAATTAGAATGTAGCCGCCCCATCGCGCGAGAAAGAGAACGAAAAGCCGCGCACGCCTACGAGCGTCCTCTGAGAGCCAAAGCAGGCCCCCGCCTCTTCCCCCACACCCTCACCTTCCCACCCCAAAACTGCCCCTGCGCCCCAAAAACAGCCCCGCGCCTTGGCTTGCCGTCGTTCCGTGGTATCATTGAGAGCGCAGAATAGATAATTATCTAACAACCCCGAGGTGCCATGACCAGCGTCGTTTCCACCTGGCGACGCGCCTTCAGCGCCCTGCGTCACCGCAATTTCCGCCTCTTCTTCTTCGGCCAACTCGTTTCCCTCATCGGCTCGTGGATGCAATCCACCGCCCTCCAGTGGCTGGTCTATAACCTTACCGGCTCCCAGACCAGCCTCGGCTTGGTTACTTTCGCCAACTTCCTGCCGGTACTGCTCTTCTCATTGTTCATGGGGGTGCTCATCGACCGCTTCCCCCGCCGACGGCTATTGCTTTTCACCCAGACCTGGTTCATGGTGCTGGCGGTGGTGCTTGCAGCGCTCACTTGGGCGGGCGTCATCCGATTTTGGCACATTCTGGTGCTCTCCCTGCTGCTGGGGCTGGGGAACGCCCTCGACATGCCCGGCCGGCAGGCCTTCGTGGTCGAGATGGTAGACGACGACAAAGACGACCTGCTCAATGCCATCAGCCTGAACTCGACCCTCTTCAACCTGGCGCGCATCATCGGGCCGGGCATTGGCGGCATGGTCGTCGCTGCCCTGGGGGAAGCCCCCGCCTTCGCCATCAACGCCATCACCTTTCTCGCAATCATCGTCTCGCTGCTGCTAATGCACTTGCCCCCGCCGGTGCTGGAAGCCCGCGCCGAAAACCCCTTCGGCAACCTCAAACAGGGCTTGGGCTATCTGTTGGGGGAACGCACCATTTTGGGGCTGGTGACCATGGTGGCGCTTTTCAGCATGGCCGGCTTCGGGGCGCTCACCCTGCTGCCCGTGTTTGCCAAAGACATCTTACACACCGGCGCGCAGGGCTTTGGCAACCTGATGGCAGCGCAAGGGGCCGGCGCGCTCGCTGGCGCGCTCAGCCTCATTTTCGTGGGGGAACGCTGGCACAAAGGGCGCGCCTTGCTTGGGAGCCGTATCCTCATCGGCCCCGCGCTGATGGGCGTGGCACTCAGCCGCAACCCCCTCTTGAGCATGGCCCTGATGGTCGTGTTGGGCTATACCTTCACCACCCAATTGGTGCTCACCAACACTCTCATCCAAATGTTGGTGCCCGATGCCTTACGCGGGCGGGTGATGAGCGCCTACACCTGGGCTCTGGGGGGCTTTTACCCCGTCGGCGCGCTGGCCATCGGCGCGCTGGGCGACCACATCGGCGCTCCCGCGGCAGCTTTCCTGGCCGGGGCTGTGTGCGTTGGGCTGATTGCACTCAACATAGTGGCCTTCCCCCGCATGCAGCGCTTGCGCTAAACCCAACGAAGCCCCCTCTCAGGGCTGCAGCCCCAGGCAGGCCTCCGAGCCCGGCGGCGCCAGCAACAGCCCGCTTTTCTCACGCTTCACCAACCGGAACGCGTCTTCCAAAGCCCGGTTTTCCGGCGCTTTCAAGGTGACATACACCACCGCCGCACAGCGGCCTTCCAGCCCTTCGGCCACCGCCCGCCCCCAGGCTTCCATATCAGGGTAAGGCAGCACTCGCTCTTCCTTGGTCGAGGAATCCACCACCACGAGCCGCCCCGCCTTCAGCCGGGGCACCACCAACGGCTGAGCCGGGCGATGGGTGTAATAGATGGTGGCTTCCAGCTCATTGGTCAGCAGCAAGGCATCAGGGGGCAGGGCGCGAGCATCTTTCCAAATTTTGGCCTGCTGCCAGCGGAAAGAGCGCAACGCCACGCCGCCCCAGCGTGCGTCGAAAAAGGCGTGATGGTCGGCCGCCAAGGTCGCCAGCAGGAAAACCGCCCACAGCGCCGTCGCCGCCAGCGCGGTGCGCGGCCGGGAACGCAACACGCCCCACAAGGCAGCGCCGATCAGCAGGGAAGCCGGCGGCAACAAGGGCGCCAACAGCCGCCAATCCATCGGCGTGGCAGCATCGGCCAGGGTAATCGCAGCCACCAGGGCGACGAAATACACACCGATGAAAGCGCCCCACTGGAACAAGAGGGCCTGGAACCGCCCGCCGCGGGGGCCTTTCCGCGGCCAGCCCCACCGCCAGCCCACGGCAACCGCTGCCAGCGCTCCCGCCAGCACCAGCGCCCCCCACCCCCACGGCACGCCCCGGGGAAAAACAAAAGCCCCGCCAACCCATTCGGCCAGGGTCTGCAAGGCCGCGCGCCATTTGGCAGCCCCCGGCGGGTGCCAAAGGATGCGCCGGTTGGTGGCTGCACCGGCCCACAGGTGGTTGACGCCCATCAGCAGCAGCGGCGGCAACGCACCGCCCGCCAACGCCAAAGCGGCTTCACCCCACGCGAGGGCCTTCCGCCGCCACCATGCCCACAGCATCACCAACCCGACCCAAACCAAGGCTACCAACCCCACCCAGCGGATGTACACCAGCCAGCCTGCCGCCAGACCTACCAGCAACGCCCGCCGCCGGGAAGGCGCATCCAACCAGCGCGCCAGCGCCCACCCCACGAAGAACAACCAGGCCATGAACAGCGTTTCGGAAAGCACCCACGCGTAAATCCGCAGCGTGCCGAAAGCCACCGCCAGCCAGGCCGTCAACCCCACCACCGGCCACACATGTCGCGTCACGCGATACATTGCCCAACCCGCGAAGCCAATGAGGGCCGCAAAACTGACCATGCTCACCACCAGCGCGGCGTTCTCAGGTGTCAGCCCCAGCGCGCTCAGCGCGGCCAAGGTCAGCGGATAGCCAGGCGGGAAATGCGTCATAGGCTTGATAGCCCCAGCGGGCAGAGGGTAGCCATATCCTTTCCAGGCCACCAAGCTGCGGGTCAAGATCAAATAAGCCAGGCCATCGGAATTGGCCCCCAGGCCCCAAAAGGCGGCAACCCAGCGCACAATAGCCGCCGCCAACGCCGCGCTGCCTCCCACCCCCACGGCGGTAAGCCACGGGCTTTCCCACCCCTTCCAGGTCACCAGTCGCTTCGACATCATAGCATGGCCTCCTCACCACCCGCCGCAGCCGAGGGACGCCGCAACGCGGAGCGCCTCAATGATACCCGATTTTGCCGCAGAGAGAGTAAAATATCACCGTTGTGTTTTTTCCGATTCGCCCACCCGAGGAGTTTTCCCCATGCGCTCGTCCGTTATCTTCCGCTTCGCCCGCCAAGGATGGCTGGGGCTTGCGCTGCTGGCCCTCTTGGCGGCAGCGTGTGCACCCCGCCCGACGCCATCCCCCACTGCCACACCCCCGCCAACGGCTACAACACCGCCCACGGCCACACCCGTTCCACCGACGGCCACGCCCACCGTCACGCCTTCTCCCACCCCTACGCCCATCCCGCCAACGGCCACACCCACCTTCACCCCTTCCCCTACCGCCACTGCCACACCCGGCACGCCCATCTTCCGGCAAGGGAAAATCGACTTCGTATTCGACAAAACCATCAACCTGGATAACGGCAGCAAAGACATCGCCTACCATCGCTCCGGCTCACAAGTGGACGAGCTGCGGCATGTAGGCTTCCACGTGGCGTTCTATGGCCCCCTTTATTTTTGGCCTCCCGACATCGCCGATTGCTACAACGCCCCCTACGACCCGGCCAACAACGCGCTTCTCAACCTCTCGCGCTATGTGGGGCTGTCGTTCTGTTACTACACCAACGAAGGGCGCGTGGGGGCGCTGCACATCGACGCGGATTACATCGACGGCGCCGGGCAACGCCATCTGGTGATCACTTTCATAACCTGGGCTGCTTTTCTCAAGAAGAAGTAACCCCGGCCTCCCAATTCTCCCCCGGCAGGCGCAAAGCTGCCTCGACCAAGGCCTCGCCGCCAGAGAAGGCCTCCACCGGCAGGCGATAGACAGCCACCACGCCTTCGGCCACTCCGGCAAAAGCCGTAAGGTGTTGGTGCAAACGCATCTGCACGCGCGCGCTGCCGGCAGTATCGGTGGAAGGGAGCAACACCAACAAGCGGTGCGGGGTCAAGGGCAGGACATGGTCGCCAGCACGCAAGGCGTGCTCGGCCTCGGCTTCCAGGGCCGCGCCCAGGTCGGCGGGGGCAAAGTGGACGACCAGCGCCTGACAGGGCCGCGCGTGGGCTTCCCACGTGGCGGCAGCGGTGCGAAGCAGGGCCGGGTCTGTGGGGTCTTCCACTGCTGTGGCGCGCAGCGGCTCCGGCAAACGGGCTTCAGCCGCCACTTGCACCGGCGCGCCCACCAGGGCTGCGAACCTCTGAGCCTGTTCAGCCTGAGCCACCAATGCAGCAACCTCGATTTGCTCGCCTACCGCACACGCCAGGCCACAGCAAGCCGCGCCTTCCAAAGGAAAGCTCTTGCGCAACCGGTTGACCGCCTCGCGAGCGCCCTCGCAAGGGGTGCCTTCCAGCCAGAAAATAGCCCCTTGCCTAAAGGCAATCATGGCATCGCGAGCACGCATTTTTGCCTCCAGCTGCCGCTGAGATTCCTCGGAGAGGGGCACAAGGTCACGGCATACTGCCACGGTCACCGGCACACCGGCAACCCGCGCGCCGTGGGTCCGCGACGCCCATCGAAGCACAGCCCTTTGCCGCGCCTGTGCCCACGGCAGCGCTCGATGCTCAAGCCCTCCATAACAACCCGCACCCACCAGCAAAAAGCCCAACACCGCCGAGAAGGCCCCAGCCCACGCCGCGCCTCGAGACAAAAGGAACCACGCCATCAAAATGCCCACCACGCTCAGCGCCATCGCCGCGGTGCCCGCCCCAAGGTGGCCTCGGCGGCAAGCGCTCCACAACACCGCCAATGCCGCCATGAGTACATACAACGCGACCAGCGCCCCCAACAAGCGGCTTACCAGCGCTACATCACCCCCCCGCCTCAACGCCAGCGCCAAATCGTGCACCACCTGCGGCGCAGCCCGCTCGCCCCACCACGGCGCCAGCAGGCCGCTGTAGCCCAACAGCACGGCGCCTACCCCAACGAGCACACTCCATATCCGCTTCATGGTGCACCTCCCACGCTGATTATATCCCATTTGCCCAGAGGGCGAGCCAGCACAAACCAGCGCCCCCAGGTGGGCTTTTGTCCCCGAGCGATGCAAGTCTGCAACACAGCCCCCCCCGGCACGGCGCCATACGTGCGCCGAAATGCTTCTTCTACCGTCAGGCGCTCGCCCGTCGTCAGGTCGACAAAAGAGGAATACGGCGAATCGGGTTGCAAGGCTCGATACCGCACGACCTGGGTCACCAAATAGGCCTCCACCTTGCCATCGCCCCGCACCACATAGAACACATCCCCCTGCTTCAAGCGAAAGAAAGCTGCCCCCGCCAGCGTGTTATGAGCCAGGAACCCCAGGGTGCCGTAATAGCGGGCGGCCAGCCGAAAGCGCGTCACCGTATCGGGCAAGGCAGCCACGAAAGCGTCTTCCCTCGGCGGCTGCTCGACGACCCGCGCGGCCAACACGCCAGGGATGTAAAGCCCAACCACGGCGTGAGGGGGACGATGTTCGGCCTGGCACGCCGCGGCGAAAGCAGCCAACGAAGGCTGGGAAGGCGCGGCCGTGGGGGAAGGCGGGGTCGTAGGGGAAGGCGCGGGCGTGGGGGTGGGTACCGACGGCGCGGTAGGGCGCGGCGCAGGCGTGGCCGTGGGGATAGCGGCCGTGGGTACAGCCGTAGGCGTGGGATGCGAAGTGGGCATGACCGGCACCAAGACCGTCGCCCCAGGCGAAGGCACAGTCGTCTCCGCTTTGGGAGCGCGCTGCATCCCAAACCAGAGCGCTCCTCCTGCCGTCACCCACAACAGCAGGAAAAGCGCCTTTTCCCACCACTTGCGATACTCTGCCATCGCCACCTCTCATCCCCCACCGCCTGCCGCTCGAGGCAGACACCGCCCTTCGAAAACGCCTCCGGCATGCCCTCCAGCACCAAACTTGCTCTCACGCGCAGCCGCTCCCCCCTCGCCGGACTTGGTGCGGCAGGGGCGCTCTTCTCAATCGTCCCATCAACCAAGGGGCAATCGAGGCGTCAGTCCCCTTCCTCGCTCCGCCAGATGGCCGCGTAGGGGTGCTCGCCACGCAGCAGCTTGCCAGCCGCGAAGCGCTCCAGCCCAAAGGGGCGGATGTCCACGGTGCGAGGCGCGCCGTCCAGCATCCATTCGGCCATGCTGAGGCCCACCGCTGGCGAAATTTTGAACCCCGTGCCGCTATGGCCACAATTCAACCAGAAGCCTTCCGGCCCCGCGGGGCCAATGATAGCCCGCTGGTCGTCGGAAAGGCCGTCGTAGCCGCGATGGGCGCTATGGAGCGAGCCTTCCTCCATTGCAGGCACCCGACGGCAAATGTGTTCCACCGCGCGGTCCACGAAACCGGGGTGGGGGTGTTCCGTGTCGGTATCCGGGTCCTCTCCGAGAGGGTTGCCGACTTCCAGCCCCACCAAGGTAAGCCCACCTTGCTCAGGGCGGAAGTACATTTCCTGGGTATCGTCAATGACCGAAGGGTGCGTCGGCCCCAGCCGCTTGGGGCGGCGGATGAACATGACATCGTGGCTCCACGTGGTGAACGGCAAAGTGACGCCCACGGTGCGCGCCAAGCGATCGGCCCACGCCCCCGCGGCGTTGACCACCAACGGCGCGTGGTAGGTTTCCCCATCGGCAGTGCGCACGCCCAACACACGGCTTTCCGTCGTCAACACTTCGCTCACCGTCACCCCGGTTTTCAACTGGGCACCCAGCCGACGGGCGGCATCCATCAGGCTGGCCGCGGTAGCCGGGGGGTCGGCATAACCCGATTCCGGCTCATAGGCCGCGACCGAAAAATCGTCGGTGACAAAGTAAGGAACCAACCGCTTGACATCATCGGCCGTCACGAGGAGCGTGGGAATGCCCACCTCCTGCTGCATCGCGACGTTGGCCCGCAACGCATCTTCATACGCAGGGGGCACAATGCGGATGAAGCCGGTCCTGACAAAACCACAGGAACCCCCAACGATATCATCCCAATTACGGAAATACTCGAACGATTTCCACACCAGTTCGCATTCCAGCCGCAGGTCGTAGTGCATCCGCACCAAACCGCTGGAACGCCCTGTCGCGCCGGCAGCCACGAACTTACGCTCCAGCACCAGGGGCTTGAGCCCCCGCTGCGCCAGGTGAAAAGCCAAACTTGCACCGTGGACGCCTCCACCCACGATGATCACATCTGCTGTCGTCGCCATATCACGCCTCTCCCAATTCGAGCAACCGAATAGAGACACCCCCGCCGCGCCGCTTCCTCAGGCCGCGGCGGCCCGCCAACCCAGTGTAGGGACGCAAAGTTGCGCCCCTACACTACTCGGCGGAAAAGGCCTCCGCTTGCTGGGCCCCACGACCGCCTACGGTGCAGGTACCGTGGCGTCGAAATTCCAGAACCAGTTATAGGCGTAGTAACCCGTCGCCGCGCTTTCCAACCGAATGGCAATGCGGTCGATGTTCGCCAGCTGCGAGGGGATGCTAAACGTCGTCGTGCTCAGGTTGCCGCTGGCATCAGTGGTCACAGTACCAACCACATACCCACCCACGCCATACGTGCCGTAGTAGTTCATGCGCACCGTAAAGGTGTCGTTGGCCGGGAAATTGTGCGGTTTGATGGTCACACTGCTGTTGCGCGCCACGGCGGTGATGTAGAAGTAGGGGTAGCCGGGGTAGGGCAACGGCGTCGGTGCAGGCGTGGCCGTCGGTGCGGGGGTCGCGCTCGGGGCCGGCGTGGCCGTAACGGGCGCATCATTGTTCCAGAACCAGTTGTAGGCATAGTAGCCCGTCGTCGGGCTTTCCAGCCGAATGGCAATGCGCACTTGCCCCGCCAGTTGAGAAGGCACGCTGAAGGTCGTATTGCTCAAAGTGCCGCTCGCGTCGGTGGTCACCGTCCCAACCACGTAGCCGCCAATGCCATAAGTGCCGTAGTAATTCATCCGCACCGTGAAAGTGTCGTTTGGCGGGAAGTTGTAAGGGGAAATGGTCACGCTGGTATCACGCTGCACGGCCGCAATGTAAAAATACGGATACCCGACATAGCCGGGCACCGCGCCCCGCGCCGGAAACCACGCTTGCCCCAGCGCCATGGCCACACCCAGCGCCAGGCCGACGATGCCTTCCAACAGTCTTCGTTTGCTCATTGCGAACCCTCCTTCAAGATAGAAAAAGGGGGAAAGCCCCCGATACGACTATTCTAAGCATACATGAAAAGCGCCAAAGGCGCAAGCACTTTTTGGCGCGGTCGGGAGCCAATTCCTTGACAAATGACGCTTCTGCCGTAAAATTGAGCGCAATGAAGGCTCTTCTTTCCGCTCACGCGTTTGGCTTTTATTATGCCCAGGGTAACGGCCCGCTGCCGCAGGCCGTTCGTGGCGCGTGAGCAGGGAAAACCCCTGAGCGTCCGGGCGAGGTCTGACGGCCTCGCCCTTTTGCTTTAACACCAAGCGACCCATTTCCGCAGTTCGGAGGTGCCCCATGATGATCGTCATGCACGCCCACGCCAGCGAAGAGGAGGTCCAAACCGTCCTTGAGGCCATCCGCCGCCACGGCTTCCAGCCTCACATCTCGCAGGGTGAAGAGCGCGTGGTCATCGGCGTGGTGGGGGAAGCCCGGCGCGCCGAGCCCGACGCCTTCCTGCGCTTGCCGGGGGTGGCGCGTGTCGTGCCGCTTTCCCGCCCCTACAAGTTGGCCTCGCGGGAATTCCACCCTGCCGACCGCACCGTGCATGTCGGGGGGGTGCGCATTGGCGGCGGGGGCGAGCCGGTTTTCATTGCCGGGCCGTGCTCGGTCGAAAGCCGCGCGCAACTGCTCGAAACCGCCCACGCCGTCAAGGAAGCCGGCGCACAGATCCTCCGCGGCGGCGCCTTCAAGCCCCGCACCTCGCCCTACTCGTTCCAGGGGTTGGGCGAGCGCGGCTTGGAACTGCTGGCCGAAGCCCGCGAGGCCACCGGGCTGCCGGTCGTCACCGAGGTGATGTCGCCCGAGCTGGTGCCCTTGGTGGCTCGCTACGCCGATATGCTGCAAATCGGGGCGCGCAACATGCAAAACTACGCCCTGCTGCGCGCCGTCGGGGCCAGCGGCAAGCCCATTTTGCTCAAACGGGGCATGAGCGCCACCCTCGACGAACTGCTGCTCGCGGCCGAATACATCCTCAGCAGCGGCAACGAAAACCTGGTGCTGTGCGAACGCGGTATCCGCACCTACGAAACCGCCACCCGCAACACGACCGACATCAACGCCATCCCCGCGCTCAAAGCACGCACCTCGCTGCCGGTCATTTTGGACCCCAGCCACAGCACCGGCCACTGGGCGTATGTCTCACCCGTGGCGCGAGCAGCCATCGCCGCCGGCGCCGATGGGCTCATCGTAGAAGTGCACCCCCGCCCTGCGGAGGCCCTTTCCGACGGGGCGCAGTCGCTCAAGCCGGAACGCTTCGCCCGCCTGGTCGCCGAGGCACGCGCCATCGCGCAAGCCTTGGGGCAGGAAACGCTGCACGAGGTGCCCCATGTGGCCGCCGACTGAAGCCGACGATGGGGAAGCCGACTTTCCGAGCGACTTTCCCCTCCACACCATCCGGGTGGCCATCGTCGGGCTGGGGCTGATGGGCGGCTCGCTGGCGCTGGCGCTGCAAGGCCAATGCGCCGCCCTGCTGGGGGTCGACCCCAGCCCCGAAGCCCGCGCCCTGGCCCAAGCCAGCGGCGCGCTGGACGCCGTCTCGGACGACCCCGCGGCGCTCCTCCCCGCAGCCGACGCCGTCATTCTGGCCGCGCCGGTGCGCACCATCTTGGCGCTGCTCGATGCCCTGCCCTCTTGGCACCCCGGCCCGGCCCTGGTGCTCGACGTCGGCTCGACGAAGGCCGCGATCACCGCCCGCATGGCCGAGTTGCCGCCCCGCTTCGACCCCATCGGCGGGCACCCGATGGCCGGGAAAGAACACGGCGGCTTTGCCCACGCAGAAGCCGGGCTGTTCCGCGACGCCCCCTTCGTGCTCACCCCCCTCCAACGCACCACGCGGCGCGCTCGGGCGTTTGCCCTGGCGCTGGCCCGCGCGTTGCACGCCCGCCCCCTCTGGCTCGACGCCGCCACCCACGACCGCCACGCCGCGGCCATCAGCCACCTGCCCTACCTGCTCAGCCTCGCCCTCACCTTGAGCACCCCGCCAGAAGCCGCCCGCATCGCCGGCCCCGGGTTCCGCTCTACCACCCGCTTGGCCGCTTCCCCGCCCCGCATGATGGCCGACATCCTCGCCACCAACCGCCGCCCGGTGCTCGAAGCCCTGCGCCATTTCCGCACCACGCTGGACGCCCTGGAAAGCGCCCTCGCCGCCGAGGACCCCCGCGCCCTGGAAACCCTGCTGGCCGAGGGGCCGCCCCAACGACGCCGCTTGTTGCCCCCCCGCCCCCCAGAGCGCCTCGAACGATGATGCCCCGACGCCCAACGCTCAGGGCATTCGAAAACCCAGCCCTATTAGTGAAGTTTGTCACTTGTCAAATGTGCACCTCTGTGCTATCCTGGTCGTAGAAACGACAACCCCCTCTGCCCCGCGCGGGCAGCGGCTCTTCACCCCGGAGGTGCAGCTATGAACACCCAAACCCCAACCCGCGAAATCGCACTGGTCCAGCGGCTCATCGAAACGGCCTGCCAACGCGCCAAAGGCAAGCCAGTGCTGGAAGTCAAAATCGCAGCCGCCAAATGCGCCGGGCTGGACGAAAAACTGGTCCGCTTCTACTGGGACCAATACGCCCCCGAGACCGTCTGCCACGGCGCTCACATCGTGTATCGCCAGGTGCCTTTCATCCAAAGATGCCCCTATTGCGGCCACACTTTCGCCTCGCGCAAGCAAAACGTCCCTTGCCCACAATGCCGCGCCGGCCACACCGCCACGCTCGTGGGCGACGATTGCGCCATCGTCGAAGACATCACGACAGCCAACTAAACCTCCACGGCCTCCTCACTCCATCCCCCAGGTCCCGCCCCTACAGCACACGGCGGGACCTGGCGGTTTTCCCATGCTATAATCTGAACAGACGGCTCGCTTTGCTTCTTGGGAGGTTTCCATGTCCATATTCCGCAGGCTTATCACGGGGGCCGTACTCGCGTTTCTGCTCTTCGCCGTTGCAGCCTGCGGCCCGGCAACGCCTTTGCCTTCTGCCTCTGCCACACCCACATCGGCGGCCGCAGTGCCCGCCCTGCTCCCTCTCACGCCCACTCCCAGCGGGCTGGTGCTTGTGCAGGCTTCCCCGCCCGAAGGGGCTGCGCTCTCGCTCAGCGGGGCGCTCACCTTTACCTTCAGCCGCCCCCTCGACCGCTCCAGTGCGCGCCGCGCCTTCCGCTTGCTCGACGCCGCCCAGCAGGCGGTCGCGGGCCGCGTCGATTTCCCTAACGAGCGCACCCTGCGCTTCACGCCTGCCCAGCCGTTGAAGCCCGAAAGCGCCTACACCGTCGTGTTCGCTACCGGCCTACGCGCCGCCGACGGCACCACGCTGGAAGCCCCCCTCCGCCTGGCCTACACCACCGAAGCCGCGTTCACGGTGCTGCGCGTCTTCCCCGCGGAAGACAGCCGCGACGTGCCCCTGAACGCCGACATCACCCTGGTGTTCAACAAGCCCGTGGTGCCCCTCACCAACCGCGAGAGCGCGGCCGCAGCCCCCCTGCCCCTGAAAGTGACCCCCGCGGTGGAAGGCGAAGGCCGGTGGGTCAGCACCGCCATCTACACCTTCCACCCCAGCCGCCCGCTCACCAGCAACACCACCTACACCGTCACCCTGCCCGCCGGGCTGCAAACCCTGAACGGCGAGACCCTCACTGCGCCCACGACGTGGAGTTTCCACACCCACGCCGCGCACGTCCGGCGTGTGCGGGCCGACAACGGAACCCTGGACGAGCACACTCCTCTGACCTACGCGCGCCTCGACACCGCCCTGCAAATCACCTTCAGCCAGCCGATGGAACGGGCCGCCACCGAGCAAGCGGTGCAGGTTACGGCCGCGCAGGCCCCTACCCCGCCGCTGGAAGCCCGCTGGAACGACGACGACACCCAACTGACCCTCGTGCCCCAAGGGTTCTACGCGCCCGACGCCACTTACACCCTCACCATCGCCGCTTCTGCCCGCAGCCAAGATGGCGGCACCCTCAGCCGCGCCTATCGCTTTGCCTTCCACACCGCGGGCCTGCCGCGTGTGCTGAGCACAATCCCCGCCGACGGCCAAGCCCAGAAAGACTTCGCGCCCTGGGCGATGGTGGTCTTCGACACCTACCCCGACCCCCAACGCGTCGCGCCCTACCTGCGCATTACGCCGCGCCCCGCCAAAGTGCAGGTCAACATCCACGACCGCCGCTTGTTCATCGGCGGGCTGGAAGCAGGCACCACCTACACCATCACTTTGCTGCCCGGCCTACCCGACCTCTTCGGGCACACTTTGCCCCAGGCCTACACCTTCCACATCACCACCGCCCACCTGCAACCTTACGCCGCGCTGCTGCTGCCCGCCGAGCCCGCGGTGGTGCGCGCCGATGGCCCCCAAACCGTCTGGCTGCGATATACCAACCTGAACAGCGCCACCCTCAGCCTGTACGCCGTCACCAGCGACATGGCGCTGATGCACGCCTTGGCCAGGGGCGATGCCTGCACCCCCACCGGCGCGCCGGTGGGCTCCTGGCAGCCGGAAGCCGTCGCCTCTGCCGCCGCCGACGCTTTCCACACGCTGCAATTTCCCCTGAGCGCCCTCAACGGCGGCCAGCCCCTGCCCCCCGGCATCTATTGCCTCACCCTGCACCCGCAACCTGCCAAGCGCACGACCAGCGACCGCACTTACTGGCTGCTGGTGACCACCGACAACCTCACCCTGCAAACCGGCCCGGGCGACGCCTTAGTGTGGGCCACCGACCTCGACCACGGCGCGCCTCAACCCGCCTTGCCCGTCCACCTCTTCACCGCCGACACCGAGGACTACCCACCGCGGCTGAGCGATGCTGGCATCGTCGGCACCGACGCCGACGGCGTGGCTTCCTGGCCCAGCCTGCCCCACGCCGCCCGCTTCGCCGTGGTGCACACCGCCGACCGCTTCGCCTTCGTCGACGCCCAATGGGGAGCAGGCAACCTCCAGCAGCCCCTCGCCGCCTCGTACTGGGACGCCGCCTACACCCAGCCCCGCGATACCATCGCCCTCATCTACACCGACCGGCCCCTCTACCGTCCCGGCCAAGAGATCTTCTTCAAAGGCCTGGTGCGCCGTAACCACGACCTGCATTACAGCCTGCCCGAAGCCACCGCGGTATGGGTGACCTTTTCTCACGAGGGCAAAACCATTCACCAACAGCGTTTGCCCCTCTCGGCATGGGGCACCTTCCACGGCTCGGTGCTGCTGGCCAAGGAAGCCCCTCCTGGCACCTACAGCTGGGCCATCCGCCTTTCTCCCAAGGGCGCTCTCATCGGCTGGGGCAGCGTGCGGGTAGCCTTGTACCACAAGCCGGTCTTCGAAGTGCGGCTCACCCCCCACACCCCCACCCTCATGCCCGGCGGCCGCACCACCGTGCAGCTGGAAGCTACCTACTACGCCGGCGATGCCGTGGGGCGCGCCGCCGTGGACTATGAGGTCGAAACCCACCCCTACACCTTCCGGCCGCCCAAAGCCTGGAGCGGCTACACCTTCCAGCAAACCGCATCCTGGGCATGGGATTTCTATTTCCTGGGCAACGCCCCGCCTTCCCAGGCGGCCGAGCAGCCGCCGCAGAGCGGCAAAACTACCACCGACGCGCAAGGCCGCGCCGAAATTCCCGTCGAGGCCCCCATCGCGCTCCAAAGCGGCGACCAGCAGCTCACCGTGTGGGCTTCGGTGACCGACGCGGGCGGAAACGCCGCCGACGGCCACACGACCATCGTGGTGCGGAAGAGCAACGTCTATGTCGGCCTGCAAACCGAAGGCTGGATGGGCACCGCAGGCCAGCCCACCACCATCCACCTGGTGGTGCTCGACGCCGATGGCCGCCCGTTGCCCAACTACCCCCTCACCCTGAAAGTGGAAGAAGAGCGCTGGCACAGCGTGCAGCAGCGCGACGCCAGCGGCATGCTGCGCTGGCACGATACGCTGGAAACCACCCCGGTCGCCGCCTTCACCGACTTGACCACCGACGCCCACGGCCGCGCGGCCGTTACCTTCACCCCCGACCACAGCGGCACCTACCGCTTCACCGCAGCCGCGCGCGACCACGACGGCCGACGCCGCGAGGCTTCCCTGCGCTTCTGGGTCGCAGGCAAAGAAGCCCTCCTCTGGGCGCAGGGCAAACACACCCTCCCCCTCATCCCCGACAAATCGTCCTACCGCCCAGGGGAAACCGCCCGCCTGCTGGCGCCCCAGCCCTTCGGCACACCCACTTACGCCCTGCTTACCGTCGCTCGCGGGCATGTCTTCACCCACCAGGTCGTGCGGCTCGACCAACCCAACACGCTGCTGCGCGTTCCCCTCAGCGCGGAGATGGCGCCGGTGGTCTATGCCTCGCTGGTGACCCTGCGGCCAGCCACCGCCGACCGACCGCCCGACTTCCGCAGCGGCATCGTGCGCCTGCCCGTGGCCTTAGACGCCCAGCAGCTGGAAGTCACCCTCACCCCCGACCGCGACCACCTCGCGCCGAGCGAAACCGTGCGCTTCACCGTAGAAACCCGCACCACCGACGGCCAGCCCGTACCGGCCGAGGTTTCCCTCGCGCTGGTAGACAAAGCCATCTACGCCCTGGCACCCGACACCTTCAACCTGCTCGAGCGGCTCTACCCGCTGCACGGCCTGAGCGTCGCCACTGCGCTGGGGCTGGTGAACGACCTGGAAGCCTACGACGCCCGCATCCGCCAGTGGCTCCCCGAAGGGGGCGGCATGGGCAGCGGCGGGGGCGAAAAAGGCGCCGACCTGGGCGGCGTGATTCCCGTGCGCGAGACCTTCCGCGACACCGCCTACTGGCGCGCCGACGTCCAGACCGACGCGCAAGGCCGCGCCACCGTCGCCATCCACCTGCCCGACAACATGACGACGTGGGTCATGCGCGCCCGCGCCGTGACGGCCGACACCCGCGTCGGCACCGCCACCGCCGAAATCACCGTCAACCGCCCCTTCTTCGTGCGGCTGCACACCCCGGCCTTCTTCACCGGCGGCGACCAGCCCCGCATCCAAGCCGTGGTGCACAACGCCACCGATGCGCCGCTGGAAGCCACCGTGCGGCTCACCCGCGCCGAGGGCCTCACGCTGGAAAGCCCGGCCGTACAGACCGTCTCGGTGCCGGCACGCGGCCAAGCCGTGGTGACGTGGCAGGCCACAGTGCCTTTCTCGTCACACCGCGTCGACCTGGCCGTCGAAGCCCGTAGCGGCGACTACCGCGACGCCACCCGCCCCACCCTCACCACTCTGCCCGACGGCGGCATCCCGGTCTATCAGTTCACCACCACCGAAACGGTAGGCACCTCGGGCGTGCTGCCACAAGCGGCCGAGGTGCACGAAATCGTCGTGCCGCCTGCCAACGCCGCCGACTTCACCCTGCGGCTCGACCTGGCCGCCTCGCTCACCGCCGGGCTGGCGCAGGCCCTCGCCGCCGAGAAACCGCCGAAATGCGGCTGCACCTACGCCTGGGCCGAAAACCTGCTCACCAACGCCGCGGCAGCCCAGGCCTTCCAAGCGCTGGGCGCTACGCCCGCCGACCAGAAAACCCTCGACGCCGCCATTCAGCGCGACGTGCAAGCCCTGGAAGCCACGCAACACCCCAACGGCGGCTGGGGCTGGTGCCCTCAAGGCGATAGCGCGCCCTTGCCTACCGCTTACGCCGCCTTTGCCCTCGCCGAAGCCGCACGCGCCGGTTACACCGTGGACGAAGGAACCCTCCACACTGCCGCCAACTACCTCTACCGCGCCAGCAGCCAGCCAAACGATGCAGCCAACCCGACCCTGACGCCCGAAGCCCGCGCCTTCATCCTCGACGCCCTCGCCCGCCTGCCGTTCCGTTTCCCCGGCGGGCTGACCACCGCCATCTACGCCCTGGCCCAGGAAAGCGCCGACCGCGGCATGGGCCTCGCCGGATGGGCGCTGCTGCTCCACGCCGCGCAGGCCAGCGGCATAGGCAGCGCCATCACCACGCCCATCCGCAACCGGCTGGAAAACGCCGTCGCCCTCTCGGCCAGCGGCGCCCATTGGGATAGCGAAAGCGGACCGGGCTGGCTGTGGCATTCCGACGTCGCCACCACAGCCCTCGCCCTCGACGCCCTGCTGGAAGCCGACCCTCGCGCGCCCTTCCTGCCGCAAGCCGTGCGCTGGCTGATGCAAGCCCGAAGCGCCGAAGGCTGCTGGCCTGCCGGGCAAGACACCGCCATAGCCGTGCTCGCGCTGGCCCACTGGGTGCGCTTCAGCGGCGAAAACCGCCCCAACTACCGAGCTGCGGTCGCCTTCGACGGCCAGCAGGTCGCCGCCTTCACCATGACCCCCACCAGCGACCTCGCCCCCCAGCGTTTCAGCTGGCAAGCCCCCGCCCTGCGCGCCGGCACGGCCCATACCCTTGCCATCCGCCGCACGGCGGGGCCGGGGGTGCTCTATTACAGCGCCTTCCTCGAAACCGTGCTCCCAGCCAGCCAAGCCGCCGCCCGCGCCGACGGCGTGGCGGTCTCGCGGGCCTATTACCTGCTGCGCGACCTCGACACGCCGGTCACCACCGTGCCGGTAGGCGCGCTGGTGCAAGTGCGGCTGACGGTGGTCGCACCCCACGACCTGCGCCAAGTGCTGCTGACCGACTTCCTGCCCGCCGGGCTGGAAGCCCTCGACCCCAACCGCACCTGGAAGCCCGAAGCCACCGACGCCTTCTCGCCCGAAGACTTCCGACGCTACGGCTGGGGCGGGTGGTACTTCTACCACCGGCAAGCCTACGACGAGCGGGTGGTCTTCTCGGCCGACACCCTGCCAGCGGGCGTTTACACCGTGGTGTATTACGCGCGAGCCGCGGTCCCAGGGCGCTATCAGGTGCGGCCCGCCACTGCGGGGGAAGTCTTCTTCCCCGATGTGAGCGGCCGCAGCAGCGGCGAGCAGCTCACCATCGCCCCCTGACCCCCCTCCCCATCGCGCCACCGCCCCCGCGAGGCCACAGCCTGCGGGGGCGGTCGGGTTCCTCAGAGCCGCCAGGCTACGGCGCACAGCGCGGGTGCAGCACCGCATCCAACACCGGTTGCATGGCCGGAAGCCAGCGATGGGCTGCGCGATCGTAGAAGTGGGCGTCGGCATTGATGGCAAAAGGGATGTGCGCCGCATCCAACTGGCAAGCCACGAAAGTAGCAAACTGCACCTGCTCGGCCACGGTATAGTGATTGCCGTGATTGTAATCGCCGGGCATCCACGCCCCCACCCAAGTATAAACGCCCGTGCTGCGCTGCCAAGCCAGCGCAGCGGCAATTTTCTGCGTAACCAGCCGCTTCTCCGCGGGCGTGCCGCGCGTCCACAGCTTGGCAGCGTTGGTCTTGGAAGGTCCGGCAGCATAAAAATGCCACTCGGCCATCAGGTAACCATTGGCCTGGGTAGGAATTTTCAACTCGCCCAGCCGCAACGGGTCCGAACGCCCCCGCGGAGAGATGAAGATGAGGCGCGTCGGGTCAAACTTGCGGATCTCGGCGACCACCCGCTCGTAAAGCGCGTTGAGGGTCTGGGGCTGTTGGCTCAAGGGGCCGCTCACCTCGATCAAAATATCGAACGAGAGGCGGGGGGAAACGCCGGCATAATGCCGCGCCACTGTGCCCCACCACTGCACCACTTTGTCCATGTTTTCCGGGGTGGGGTGCTGCTCGAAAGCGTCCCCCTGATAGGCCAGCACCGGCAGCAGCCCGGCGCGCAGGCAATCGTCGATCACACGGTCCAGGTGCTGCAAAAAGGGCTGCGTGGCATCGGCCTTCACCCGAATTCTGACGTGCGAAAACCCGCGCTGCTTGAAGGCGAGCGGGTCGGCGGGAGAATAAAGCGCCATGCCTCGGCGGCTTTTAGCCCAATCCACATCCATGCCCCGCCCCATCATCCGCACATACACCGCGGGCGGGATAGGCGCGGCCGGAGAGGCCCCCGCGCGCGGCCCCACGGCCTTCCCGCAAGCCCCAAGCAGCAAAGCCCACACCACCAGGCTTCCCACCCAAAGCCGCTCGAACATACAGCCTCCTATGCGGCTGCCGCCACCCGCCGGGCCACGCGGCGGTAAGCCCACGCCAGCAGCAGCAAAAAGAAGGGGTTGCTCACCACCATCACGGGATACTCTCGGCCTATCACCAACGGCATGAAGACAAGGAAGAAGCTCAACCCTCCTGCCAGGAAAGCAAACCGGTGCCGGTCATCCCAGCCGGTGCCGCCCTCGCTCCACCGCCATGCCAGCGCCAGCACAGCGAGGGCTTCCAGCGCCAGCAATGCCATCGCCACGGGGTAAGGATAGCGTCCGGCATCGGCCCCTTGCGAGACCAGAAAGAACATCAAAAACATGCCGCCCATCCCGAGGAAGAAGAACGCCGCCGGTGGCGGCACCCGCCGCGGTGAAGCAGAGACCGCGCGGCGCGTCGGCAGCACGCGCGCCAGCCCCACCAGTGCCCCAATGCTCAACCAGCACAACAGCACCCCGCCGTTGGGAGCATCGTAAGGCGAAAACGCCCGCCCAATCGCCAGCATGAGCGCCAGGTTGAGGCCATGAAACGCCCAGGCCCAGCGGCTATGTAGCCACGGCTCGCGACGGTGCTCGGGCAACATGATTTCCACAAAAGCCACCGTTGCCGCAATGCTAATCAGGGCATGGAAGATCACCAGTTCCTCCGTCCACACCCAGTTCACGCCGCCAACCCGACCATAGACCCCCAGCCGCCCCAAATCCACCCAATGGGGGTTGAAAAAAGAACGCACCACCAGCCCCTCTTCGTAAATGCCATAAGCAAAGCCCAGCAACAACAGGCTGAACCAGCCCTTGCGCCAGCGCACCACGGCCTCGCGGGCAAGCACCGCCCCTGAGCCGTAAAGCATCATCAGCGGGAAGCCCGCCAAGGGGTTGACGAACTCGTTGAGGGGGGTCGAGCCGGAAAACACCTCGGCCAGCACCGGCGCCGTCACGAACAACACCCAAGCCGGATGGTCGTGCAGCCACTGTTTGAAACGATGCCCACGCATCGAAAACCCTCCTCTTTTTGTGGGCCGCCCCCCGCGCTCGAAAGCATGGCCCAAGTCGGCACGCCCTGGCCTTGGTCAAGGTAACCCTCGGCGTCAGGCATTATAATGACCCCAACATTGTACCGCAACGCCTTTCGCAGGGGAGGAGGTGCATCATGCTGGCTGTTCTGGCGACCAGTGCCTTTTTTCTTTTTCTGCTGGAAACCCTCACCGAGTTTCTTGCCGCGGTGTATGCCTTTGGCCTGATGGGCACCCAAATTCCGCCCGAAATTGGGGTTTTGGTGTTGCTGCTCAGCCCATTCCTGTTGGCGCTCTGGCAGCGGGAAGCCAAAAGCTGGCTGCTGCCGGTGCTGCTGGCGGTGTTGACTGCGGCGCGCCTTGCCCTCCCGCTGCTGCCGACGCGCGGGGTGCTGTGGGCAGGCGGCCTGGGAGCCGCGGCGGCCCTGCTGGCCTTGCCGCTGATGCTCAAGCGTTTCTCGCCCTCGGCCAACGCCGTGGGGCTCGGGTGGGCTGTAGCCGCCGCCGGGCTGATGCGGGCTGCAGGCGCGGGCATCGACCTTGCCACCACGCCTCATGGGCAAGCCATCGGGTGGGGGGTGGCCGCGCTGGGGGCAGCGGGTTGGCTGGCAAGCAGCCGCCACTCGGCAAAAAGCAGCCCTGCCTCGGCCGCCGCGGGCCTGGGGAAGACCCTCGCCGCCGCCCTGGGCATCGCGTCGGTGCTCTTTCTGCTGCTGGCCGCCTTTGCCGCGCCAGCGGTCATCGCCCGCTGGGGCGGGTGGCAGCCCGCCACGCTCTACGGCCTGACCGCCGCGGGCCTGCTCCTGACCGCAGCAGCGGCCTGGGCCCAACCGCCGTTGCCCGCGCGGAAAGACCTCGGCCGCTGGGCGCTCGTGGTGTGGGCCGCGCTCCTAAGCGGGGGGCTCTACAGCCTGGAAGCCTCCTTCCCCACCGCGTCGACCGCTTACCCTTACACCCCTCCCGCTCCGCGCGCTGGCTGGGCTATGCTCTTAGCCGTGCTGGCTTTCGGGCTGCTCTTCGCGGCCTTTCATCGCTTTAGCGCCTGGCTCCACGAAGCCGCTCCTTCGGCCCGCACCGCAGGGATTGCCTTCGGCTTGGCAGCCCTGTACCTGCTGGTGCTCATCTTCGCCCACGTCTGCACCACCACCTACGACTACATCCCGGTAGTGGGGCCGCTGTGGCGCGACCGCTTCTGGCTGGTCTATGCCCTACCCGCGGCGGTCAGCGCGCTGAGCGCCTTTCTCTTACCGCTCAAAGCAACTCGCACCGCGCCTTCCCCTCGCCAGCGGCGGGTAGGCGGGGGCATACTCGCATTGCTGGCCCTCGCCCTGGCAGGCTTGGGCTACGCTCGCACCCCTCACCCGCAAGCCGCGCCGGCAACCGGCTTCCGACCGCGCGTGCTGACGTTCAACATCCAGCAAGGCTATCGCGCCGACGGCCAAAAAGGGTGGGAAGACCAACTCGCCCTGATGAGGCAGGTGAACGCCGACATCATCGGCCTGCAGGAATCCGACACGGCACGCCTCAGCGGGGCGAACAACGACCTGGTAGGCTACTTCGCCACCGCCCTGGGCATGCACGCCTACTACGGCCCGCCGACGGTGAACGGCACGTTCGGCATTGCGCTGCTTTCCCGCTACCCCATCCTCGAAGCCCGCACGGCCTACATGGAAAGCCAGGGCGAGCAGACCGCCATCATCTTAGCCACCGTGAGCGTCAACGGCCAGGCGTTGCACGTTGCCGTCACCCACCTGGGGAACGGCGGCCCCATGGTGCAGGAAGAGGACGTCTTGCAGGCTATTCGAGGGCTTTCGCCGCTGGTGCTGATGGGCGATTTCAACTTCACCCCCAACACACCGCAATACCGCCGCACGGTGGAGACCTTGCAAGATGCGTGGCTGGTTGCCCGTGCCCACGGCGGGGCCACGCACCTGGTGCCGCCCGCGCCCATCGACCACATCTTCATCACCCCCGACCTGACCGCCGCGCAAGCGGCCTATTTGCCCCCCGGCCCCTCCGACCACCCCGCCCTGTGGGCTGTGGTAGAGCGCCCCTGAGGCTTACGGCTGCCACACCCGCTTGTTGCGAAAAAACTGCCACACTTCTCGCACCATCTCGATGTCGTGGTTCTGGCGGCCAAAGCGGCGCTCAAAGAGACGAGAATATTGCTGGTCTATGCTCGGCGCGGCGTGCCCGCCGCCTTCGATGCGATACAACACCACCTGCGTGCCGCCCACCCCGCCGAGATAGGTGTAGCGCACCACCGTGCTGCCGTCGTGCGGGTCTCGGTCGGGGAAATGATAGACTACCGGCCGGGGGGAAGCCCTATCCACACGCACCCACAACGCCACCGACGCGGCCGTCGATTGCACCGTGCCAAAGGAAGGCTTAGGCGGCCGAGAAACCGTGCCGCCCTCATAAGGCAGGTGCGCGTCTCGCGTGCCGTTCATGAACAACACCGAAAGGGGGCGCCTTGGAGGGGGGCATTTGGAGCGAGCAGGCATGGCCGCCGCCACTGCAGCCACGGCCGCGAGGCGCGTCGGCATTGCGACGGCCAAACGCAGCGCCATCAGCCCCCCGTTGGAAGTGCCAGAAACGTATACCCGCCGCGGATCGATGGGATAGGCCGCCAGCAAGTGGTTCAACAGTGCGGCAATAAAGCCCACATCGTCGGCCTGCGAGCTCACCGTGGCATCGCCGCGGCAATCGTTCCAGGTCGGCTTGCCATACGCGCCAGGGAGCCCTTCAGGATAAACCACCACCACGCCCTCGGTGTCGGCGAGGGGCATCCAGAGCTTGTAAGGGGTCTTGTAGCCGCTTTCCCCCGTCATGTCTTCGATGGTCACGCCCCCGCCGTGCAATTCCAACACCAGAGCGTACGGTCCGGCTTTCTCGGCAGGGGGCACATAAAGGGCATAGCGCCGCGCAACACCTGCCACCATCAACGTGCGGGTAGAGAGCGTGCCGCGTGGGGCCTGGCCCTGCGGCCAGGTGACAGCCTCACCTCCCCGGCCACAGCCACCCAACATCACCAGGCCCCAAAACGCCACCAGCCCCCAAAACGGAAAACCCCTTCGCCGCGCTGCGCCACCCGCGCGCCGAGGGCTTTCCCGCCGAGGGGAAGCCCCGGCATGGCGGCAGGCGCTCATCTCTCCGCCGCCACGGCGGCGAAGCCCAACAGCCCGCTACCCACCTTGAGCAACCTGCAGGCGGCACCAGGCATACAGCGCATCGTAAACATCGAACTGGCGCTCCAAATTTTCCAAGTCATCGGGAAAACGCAGGCTGTAACCGACGGCCAAGGCTTCCAGCCCGGCGGCAATCGGGTCATCGCCGCGGTCGGCGCGAATATCGGCGCTATGGACGATGCGCGCCAGCCGCAGCAGGGCAGGGTCTGTGAGGCCGTAATGCTCGATGATGGTCTCGAACGAGCACTTGTTGCCGTGGTGTCCCAACGCCACGCCGGGGGCGTCGAAGGGAATGGCGCCGGTTTCCTCGGCCACTCGGTTCACTTCGCTCTTGGGTACGAAAAGGAACTCGGCTTCCGAATCGACAAAGCGGCTGATCAGCCAGGGGCACGCCACACGGTCCACGTGCACATGCGAGCGGGTTACCCATTTCATCAGAGGCTCCTTTCAAGGGGAAAGGGGAAAAAACCGCGAGGCCACCCTCGCGGCAAAACGCAGGCGCGCGGGGGCTTTCCCCCGCGGCCGCTCGTTCAGCCCTCTTCTGCCGGGGCGTTGTATTCCTTTTCCTCCACCGCGTCGGCCTCGGCAGCGTCGGCTTCCACATCACGCCCCCGCGGCCCGGCATGGAGAAACTCGCGATAGAACTCGTGCTGAATCACCAAGTTCATAATCTCGTTCGTGCCCGTCCAAATCGTAATCAAGCGCACATCTCGCAAGAGGCGTTCCACCGGGAAGACGTTAGTGTACCCAATGCCGCCCAAAATCTGCATGGCATGGTTGACCACCTGCCAGGCGGCCTCGGTAGAGAACTTCTTGGCTTCGGAAACCAAGCGGCGCACCTTCCCCGGCGGGACCGTGCCACTCTCTGCGGCCACACCCGCGGCGTAGTTCAGGGTGCGGGCGGCGTCCAACAAGGTGAGGCTTTCCGCAATCTTGAAGTTCACCCCTTCGAAGCGGCGGATCTTCTTGCCAAAGGCATAGCGGCGGTCGGCATAGCGAGCGGCGATTTCCAGCGCAGCGCGCCCCATGCCCACCGCGCCCCCCGCCGAGGTCAACCGCTCGGGAATCATCATCTGGTGGAACACCGCGGTGCCGTTGCCCACACCGGCTTCCCCACCGAGGACGTTTTCCACCGGCACCGGCACATTCTTGAACACGATCCGGCCGGTGCCCCCGCCGCGGGTGCCCATCAAGCCATAGACGTGGTGCACCTCCACCCCCGGGCCGCGCTCGATCAGGAAGGCCGTCATGGCCTGCTTGGGGTCCTCGATGCCCTCCACTTTGCCATACACCAGGAACAGATCAGCCCCCTCGGCGCCCACCACGAACCGCTTTTGCCCGCTGACGTAGAAAACATTGCCCTCACGGCGGGCTTTGGTGGTCGCGGCGAAGAAATCCGACCCGCCGCGCGGCTCGGTCAGCCCCTCGGCCACGGCCAGTTTCCCGGCGATCATGGGCTTGAGGTAGCGCTCCTTCTGGTCTTCGGTGCCGAAAACGTGGATGGCTTCCCCCACGATGGAAACCAGGGAATACAAGCAAGCCAGGGCAGTGCCCAGCACGCCGACCTCTTCCAGCGCCACCAGTTCTGCCGACCACGGCACGCCCGCGCCGCCCCAGCGGCGGTCGAAGCGCAGGCCCAGCAGCCCGCGCGCGCCGGCTTCCTGCAGGAATTCGCGCGGATAGACCACCTTCTCGGCGTCCATATCGAGCAGCAACTGCCTGGGCACCGACTTGACGAATTCCCGCACCCGCGCCTGCAAGGCCCGGGCTTCTGCGCTCAGCATGGCTTCCAGCGACATGAGAACACCTCCTTGCCCAGCGCCGCGCCAGCGGAAGGCCCGCCGCGCTGCCCGCTCAAGCCCCGCGCGGCGGACGCCCTGCCAACGCCTCTTGGTCCACCGGCAGGCGGTCGAACCGCACGCCCACCGCGTGATAGATGGCGTTGGTAATGGCCGGGGCGGTGGGCACGCTGACGATTTCGCCAATCCCTTTGCCGCCGAAGGGGCCCGCTTCTACCGGATGCTCGACGACGATGGGGATGATTTCCGGCACCTGCTCGAAGGAGGGCATCCGATAGCGCGCCAGCCGGTCGGTGACCACCCGCCCTTCTTCCACGATGAAGTGCTCGGTCAGCGCCGTGCCAATGCCCATGATCACCCCACCCTCGATCTGGCCTTTCAGCGTCAGCGGGTTGATGGCCGCGCCCACATCGGTGGCCGTGACCACGCGCAACACCTTCACCTCACCGGTGAGGGTGTTCACCTCTACCTCCGCGGCCTGGGCTGCGAAGGCGTAGGCGAAGTGCATGTCGCCCCCCTCGCCCAGCGGTCGGGTTTCGGGGGCATGATAGGTGTAGCGGATGCGCGGCTCGCGCCCCAAAGCGTGCATCTCTGCTGTCACTTCGGGCCAGCGCAGCAAGCGGTCGCCCAGCAACAGCCCCTCAGGGCTGGGCTGAATGCGCTCCGGGTCGAGGTCATACCGCTCGGCCAGGGTGGAACGCAGGGCGCCGAGCAGCACGCGCGCGGCCATGCGCGCCGCGTTCCCGCTGACGAAGGTCTGGCGGGAAGCGGTGGTCGGGCCGCCGTCGGGCGCACGGTCGGTATCCATCACCAGCACGCGCACGCCCTCGGCCTCCACGCCAATTTCTTCAGCCGCGATCAATTGTAACACCGAGACCAGCCCCTGCCCCAGTTCCGCCGACGAAATACGGACCTCGAACACGCCTTCGGCGAGCAGTTCCACCTCCGCGGTTGCCTCGTCGGGCGCGCCGCCGCCCAGGCCGGTGTTCTTGAACGCGGCGGCAAAGCCCCAAGCCCGCACTTTGTGCGGCGCTTCGGGCACGGGGTGGGGGGCGAAGGGGTCTTCGTCACCGCTCAAACGCCGCACTTCGGCTTCCACTCGGTCGATGCATTCCAGCAGCCCCACACTTTCGCGCAGCACCTGCCCCGTGCTGGTAGTCGAGCCCACCCGCAAGGCGTTCTTGCGCCGCAGCGCCACCGGGTCCATCCCCAACTGCTCGGCCAGCATGTCCATCATGCTTTCCACCGCGAAGTTCGACTGCGTCACCCCAAAGCCCCGGAACGCTCCCGCAGGCGGGTTGTTGGTGTAAACCGCGTAGCAATCGGCGCGCACGTGGGGCACATCGTAAGGCCCGGCGGAATGGGTCGTGGCGCGGGTCATCACCTTTTCGCCGAGAGAGGCATAGGCGCCGGTGTCGCCGTAGAGCTCGGTCTGCACGGCGGTCAGGCGGCCATCGCGTTTGGCCCCAATGCGGACGCGGATTTGCGTGGCGTGCCGCTTGGGGTGGGCAATCAGGCTTTCCTGACGGTCGTAGAGCAGTTTCACGGGGCGGCCGGTCTTCCATGCCAACAGCGCGGCGTGAATTTGCCCTGCGATGTCTTCCTTGCCGCCGAAGCCGCCGCCCATCGTCTGGCCGACAATGTGCACCCGCTCTTCCGGCCAACCGAGCGCCTCGGCCACCTGCTGCCGGTCGGCATAGGGAATTTGCGAGCCGACGTACACCTCCATCCGCCCGTCTTCGGTGGGCACGGCCACGCTGGCTTCCGGCTCCAGGAAGGCATGGTCGTAATGGGGGGTGGTAAAAGTGTGCTCCAGCACGATGTCGGCTTCGGCGAAGCCCTGCTCGACGTCGCCCTTGCGCACTTTGATGTGCTTGAGCAGGTTGCCTTTCGGATGCAGTGCGGGTGCGTCGGGGGCGAGGGCGGCCAGCGGGTCGGCCAGCACCGGCAGAGGCTCGATTTCGACCTCGATGAGCGCGGCAGCTTCCTGAGCGATGGCGCGCGTTTCCGCCGCCACAATCGCCAGGGCATCGCCCACATAGCGGATGCGCTCCCCCACCCCAACCAGAATCGGCCAATCCACGATGAGCACACCGTGCAGGCGGGCGGCGGGCAAGTCTGCGGCCGTCATCACGGCCACCACCCCCGGCAGCGCCCGCGCTTTGCTCACATCCAGCCGCCGCAAGATGCCGTGGGGAATGCCCGCGCGGCGCACCGCGGCGTGCAGCATGTTCGGGAAGGCCCAATCGTCGGTGTAGCGGGCCCGGCCGGTGACCTTGTCGAGGGCGTCGGGGCGGATATGGGGCCTGCCCACCACCTTGCCAGCGTAAGCCGAGGCGGGAATTTCCGGCCGCGGCGGCGGCTCACCGGTGCGCAGGCTGTGCGCAGCGGCCAGAACGGCCTTCTCGATGGCCGGGTAAGCCCCACAGCGGCAGAGGTTGTCTTTCAGCGCGTGGTGAATCTCTTCGGGGTGAGGGTCGGGGTTGTGCTCCAGCAAGGCGTGGGCGGCCATGATCTGGCCAGGGGTGCAAAAGCCGCACTGCACCGCGCCGTGCTCCACAAAGGCTTCCTGCAAGGGGTGCAAGATGAACTCATGCTCGTGCTGCTGCGCCAGCCCTTCGATGGTCAAAACGTGCTTGCCATCGGCGCGCTCGGCAGGGTAGATGCAGGAAAGCACCGCCTCGCCGTCCACCTCGACGGTGCACGCGCCGCATTCGCCTTCCTGGCAGCCGATTTTCGTGCCGGTCAGGCCCAGGCGGTAGCGCAAGAGGTCGGCAAGGGTTTCGCCGGGCGAAACGGTGAGGGTATGAGGCGTTCCGTTGACGGTAAGATGAATGGTGGGCATAGGCATTCGATGGGGGAAGGGCGGGGGATCGAGGAAGGCTCAACCGTCGGAGGCCGCCCGCCCGCGGGCATCGGCGGCCTGTTCGGTGCGCTGCCATGCCTGGCGGACGGTTTCGCGCAGTAAGATGCCCGCGAGGTGGCGGCGGTAGGTCTCGGTGGCGCGATAGCGGCTGGTGCGGAAGCGGGCTTCGCGCAACAGGGCTTCCAGGGCGGCGTCGAGGGCGGCATCGTCGGGAATGCGGCCGCACAGCACCCCTTCGGCCGCGGTGGCGCGGCGGGGCACCGGCCCAAACGGCCCCACCGCAATGCGGATGTGGGCAATGCGCCCATCGGCCCGCGCCAGCCACACGGCCGCGTTGAGAATGGGCAGCGCCACCCCCTGCGGCCGCATCACGCGGCGGAAGGCCGAGGCCGTCACGCCCTGCGCCAGCGGCACCCAGAAGCCCACCAGCACTTCCCCGTGGCGCAGTGCGGAGCGGCCGGGGCCGAGGTAGAGGTCGGCCAACGGCACGCGGCGGCGGCCCTCGAGGGAAGCCACCTCGGCCTGCGCGTCCAACGCCAGCAAGGCAATCGCACCATCGGCTGCCGGCAAGGCGTGGGCGACGTTCCCGCCAAGGGTGGCTACGTTGCGCACCTGGTGACCGGCCATCTGCCCGGTGGCTTCGGCCAGGGCCGTGGCATGGGCGCGCACCAGCGGCGACGCCGCCACCCGGTTGAGCGGCACCCCCGCCCCGACGAACAACTCGCCGCCGCGGCGTTCCAACGCTCGCAGCTCGGGAATTTCGGTGATGTCCACCAAAGTTTGCACGGGCGGGTGCCGCCCCTGCTGCAAATCGAGCATCAAATCGGTGCCGCCCGCAATCAGCACGGCGGCTTCCCCTGCTTCGGCCAGCGCCTGCAGGGCCTCGTCAACGGTCTTAGGGCGGAGGTAGGTTTGCCACATCGGCGTCAATTCATTACCTCGGCAGTCAGGGCAAGGGGCAAGACGACCAGCCGCTCGCTCGGCGAGGCGGCTCTTGGGCGAGCATCTTCCCCAACGGCGAAAGGCAGCGCTAACCAGCCGCGGCCGCGGTGGCAGCTTCGGGCCGGACGCCTGCCATCAGCAAGCCCAGCCGCTCGGCCGAGGCTTCTTCCCGCGGCACGATATCCATCACCTGCCCTTCGTAGAGCACGGCGATGCGGTCGGAAAGCGCCAAGATCTCGTCCAGGTCTTCGGAAATCAACAAAATGGCCACCCCGGCGCGGCGCTGGGCGAGCAGCTGCTCTCGCACATATTCGGTCGCGCCAATATCCAGGCCGCGGGTGGGCTGGGCGGCAATGATGACGCGCGGCTGGCGCGCCAATTCGCGCGCCAACACGATTTTCTGAATGTTGCCGCCGGAAAGGTTCTTGGCAAGCGTGTTGCGCGAGGGGGTCTTGATGCGGAAGGCTTCGATGAGCCGGTCGCTGTGCTCGGCAATGTAGCGCAGGTTGAGGAAGCCGTGGCGCGAAAACGGCGGGCGGTGGTGCTCACGCAAAATCAGGTTCTCGGCCACGGTGAAGTCTTGGATCATGCCGTCGCGCATGCGCTCTTCGGGAATGTAAGCCAGCATTCGGGCGGTGCGGGCTTCCACCGAGAGGGTGGTGATGTCGTCGCCTTCCAACAGCACGCGCCCGGCCGTCACCTCGCGCAGGCCGGCAATGACCTCGGCAAGTTCCCGTTGGCCGTTGCCCGAAACGCCCGCAATGCCGAGGATCTCGCCGCTGCGCACTTCCAGGCTGACGTTTTGCAAGCCCGGCGTACCTCGGTCGCTTTCGCAGTGCACGCCTTCCAGCACCAGCCGCGGCGGGCCAATTTTGCTCTCGCCCCGCTCCAGCACCAGCGAGACTTCACGCCCCACCATCCAGTTCGCCAAGGTTTCTTTCGTGACCTCCGCGGTGGGGCGGGTGCCGATTTTGCGGCCGTCACGCAGCACGGTGACTCGGTCGCTGATTTCGATGACCTCGTGCAACTTGTGCGAGATGAAAATCAGAGCATGGCCGTCTTGCAGCATCTGGCGCATGATGGCAAAGAGTTCGTCCACCTCTTGAGGGGTGAGCACCGCGGTCGGTTCGTCCAGCACCAGCAGCGAAGCGCCGCGGTAGAGCGCCTTGATGATCTCCACACGCTGCTGCTGGCCCACCGAGAGCTGCCAGATGTAGGCCGTCGGGTCGATGCGGAGGCCATAGATCTCGGCCAGTTCCAAAATGCGGCGGGAAACCACATCCAAATCGGTGAGCACCCCGCGCGAGGAAGGCAACCCCAAGGCGACGTTTTCGGCCACGGTCAGGGTTTCCACCAACATGAAATGCTGGTGCACCATGCCGATGCCGTGGGCAATGGCGTCGCTGGGGGAATGGATTTCCACGCGCTCGCCGTTGATGTAAATTTGGCCTTCGTCGGGCTGGTAAAGGCCGTAGAGGATTTTCATCAAGGTGCTTTTGCCTGCACCGTTTTCGCCCAGCAGCGCGTGCACCTCGCCCGCGTGGACGTCGAAATCCACCCGGTCGTTGGCGAGCACGCCGGGGAAGCGCTTGGTAATGCCGCGCATCTCCAGCGTCTGGATGTGCTGACGGGGCAGAGCAGAGGCATCGGGTTGGGTCATCGCAGCATTTTCTCCCCGGTCGGGGCGCAGGGTTGCTGCGCCCCGACCGAAAGGCAAGGCGTTATTTCTTCAATTCGATCTTGATGGTGCCGTCTTCGATGCCCTTGATGGCGTCTTCGGCGGCTTTCTTGACCTCAGGCGGCAGCTTGTATTGCGGGTTGTATTCGATGACCTCACCACCGTTCTTCAAGTTGATGGTGAAAGCCTGCCCGCCGAGGGTGCCGTGCTGAATCAGGTCGATCATCTTGGTGAGCACGACTTCCCAATGGTAAACCTGGTTAGCGACCACGATGTTGGGGGCCAGGGAGCTCTGGTCGGCCTGGGTGCCGAACCACAAGACGTTCTTTTCCTTCGCCACGCCGATGGCGCCCACCACCATTTGGGCGGTGCCGGTGAGGACATCGGCGCCGGCGGCGATGTGGGTGTTGGCGGCTTCAGCCGCAGCGGAAACGTCGGAGAACGAGCCCGTCCAGGTAACGTTGACCTTGATGTCGGGGTTGGTGGCCTTCGCGCCGGCAATGAAGCCTTCCACGTAACGCTGCGCGTCACCGGTTTCGATGGGGCCAATCACGCCGAGCACGCCGCTCTTGGAGAGTTTCGCCGCCATCACGCCGTTGACGTAGCCGCCTTCCTCAGAGGCTGCCTCATAGGCAAAGACGTTGGGCTGGCCGAAGGTGTCGACCGTGGTGCCCCACGCGAAGCTGGTCTTCGGGAAATCGGGGGCGATTTCCTGCAGCGAAGAGCCATACTGCGAGCCGTGGGCAATGATGAGGTCGTAGCCCTGCGAGGCGTAGTCGCGGATGGCCGCCGCTGCATCGTCGACCTTGTACATGCCGTCGGAATACACGAACTGCATGGCGTCCTTCCCGCCCATCTGCTTTTGCACCGCCAGCAACGCCTGGTACATGCTCTGGCTGAACGCCAGGTCGTTGATGGAACTGGGCAGCACGACGGCAATTCGGAAGGGCTTTTTGGGGGCCTCGGTCTTGGTGGGCGCAGGCGTGGCCTGCCCACAGGCAGCCAACACAAACGCCGCAACCAGCAGCACGGACAGGAGAAGATAGAGTTTCTTGCGCATCGGGTCCTCCTTACATAGGGAAAAGCGAACGATAGGGAACGAACACAAAGCGCACAACGGCGCCAAAAACGCACAAGAGCCGCCGCGGCTTCACGCCTCCCGTTCAAAGGGCTTGGCAAGCGCCGAGGGGGCGCGCACTTTCGAGACCGTCGCCATGAGCACCAAAATCGTCAGCACGTAGGGCATCATGACCGCCAAATCCGAGGGGATGGGCACATTCAGCACCTGCATCCACAATTGCAAAGCGTTGACCATACTAAACAAAAGCGAGCCGCCCAACACGCCCAAGGGCCGCCAAGCGCCGAAATAAACCAGCGCCACCGCGATGAAGCCCATGCCGCTGGTCATGTTCTGCTGGAAGACGTTGAGCAGCCCAATGGAAAGCGAAGCCCCCGCAATGCCCGAAAGCACACCGCCCTGGATGATGGTGTAATAGCGCACCGCGGCGACGCTGATGCCCAGCGAATCGGCCGCCTGCGGGTTTTCGCCCACCGAGCGGATTTTCAGCCCAATGGTGGTCTTGTTGAGTACGAACCAGGCCAAGGGCACCAGCGCGTAGGCCGCATAGACCAAGAGATTGTGCTGAAAAAGCACCGGCCCCAGCACCGGCAGATCGCTCAGCACAGGGATGTGAATCGACGGGAAGCCCTGAATGGTCTTCACCGTGCCGACCAGTTTTTGGAAGAGCAAATCGCTCAACCCCAGGCCGAAGAGGTAAAAACCGATGCCGCTAATGCCCTGCTCGGCCTGGAGGTTGACGGTCACGAAGGCCATCGCCAGCCCCATGAGCGCGCCCACCCCTGCCGCTGCCAGCACGCCCAACCACAGGCTGCCCGTGACCAGGGTGACATAGAAAGCGAAAAACGCGCCCAGCAACATCTGCCCTTCCACCCCCAGGTTGAGCACGCCACTCCGCTGGCCAAAGGTTTCGCCGATGGTCGCGTAAAGATACGGCGCGGCCAACCGCACGCCCGAAGCCAAAATGCCTATCAGAACCGAAGCGGAAAAGAGTTTGGCTATCATGCGCTTACCTCGTCACCAGTGCATGGGGAACCCGCGCCCGCGCCGGTCATTCCGGCCCCTCTGGCGCATCGGCGTCTTTCGCGGGGAGTTCCTCGCCCTCTTCGGCGGCTGCGGCCATACGGCGCCGCTGACGCCGGATGCGCCAGATTTCGCTGCTCACCACGAACACCACCACCAACCCGTTCAGGGCGGTAATCAGTGCAGAAGGCACCTGCGCCACACGCTGCATCTTGTTCGCCCCTACCAGCAACGCCCCAAACAAAATGGAAGCCGGTATCGTGCCGATGGGGTGCAAATGGCCGAAGAGCGCGGCCACGATGCCGTTGAAGCCCGCACCGCCGGTAAAACCGGTGGCCGAGCCGTCGGTAATCATGCGATAGTTCACGCCATAAACCTGAATCACGCCTGCCAGCCCAGCAAACGCACCGCTCAGCAACAGCGCCAGCACCACATAGCGCTTGACCGGAATGCCGCCGTAGCGCGCCGCGTGGGGGTTCTTCCCTACCGCGCGGATGCGATAGCCCCACACCGTGCGCCACAGGAAAACGTACACCACAAAGGCCAGCACCAAGGCAATCAGCGCGCCAAGGTGCAGGCGAGTGGGAGCCAGCCGCGGCAGGCGGTAAGCCATCGCCAGCCGCGCCGTCTGCGGAATTTTGGACGCCATCGCCGCTTGCGCAGGGTCGATCATCGGCCCCCGCAGCAAATAGTTCATCAACTGCACCGCAATGGCATTCATCATCACCGTGCTCAAAATCTCGTTCACCCCAAAATACGCTTTCAACGCGCCGGCAATACCGCCCCAAATAGCCCCTCCCACGAAGCCCATCGCCAGCGCAAACGTGATCATCAGCCAGCCCGGCCAATGCTGAAAGTGCAACCCAACCCAGGTGCCCAAAATCGCCCCCACGATCATCTGCCCCTCGCCGCCAATGTTGATCACATTCCCCTGGAAGGCAATACAAATGCCCAGCCCCACCAACAACAGCGGCGTGGCCTTGACCAGCGTCTCGGCAACCGCGTTGGTGCTTCCAAACGCGCCGACCACCAATGCCCAATAAGCCTTGAGCGGGTTGGCTTTGAGAAACAACAACATCACCGCGCCCACCAACAGCGCCAGCAGCGTCGCAATGATGGGCAAAGAAAGGTCGAAAAGGGCACCCCAGCGTGAACGCACCGGCAATCCTCCTGAAAAGCGGCCCAAGCGGACTACTTCACCACGCCTGCACCAAGCTCAGGTGCAGCACCTGGTCGTCGAAATAGCTCTGCCCCATCACGAGGGGCGTGCTATCTTTTCCGTAGAACGACATCTTCAAACGGAGCATTGCTGCGCCCAACTCGCGCCGCAGGAACGCCGCGGCTTCCTGCGGGGCAGGCACAGCATGGATCTCGGTGATGGCAAAAGAGATCTCGCGCCCTGCGAATTCCCGCAGCAATTGACGGATGGGGCGCGTGCCATCCACAGCCTCTGGCGGCACTCGAAACAAGGTGAGGGGAAAGACATTGTCGGCAAGAATGACCGGCTTGCCATCGGCCAAGAACAACCGCTGCAGAAAAAGCAAACCCGCGCCAGGGCGTAAAGCCAGGGCGCGGGCCTCTTCTTCGCTCGCGGCACGGATTTCACGTTTCAACAATCGAATGGTCGCCGCAAAACCGCTGCTTTCTATCAAGCAGTTGAAATCCCACAGATTGCCGAAATGGGCGCTGCTTTGGCTCAACCGCTCGTTGACATAGGTGCCATCCCCCTGGCGGCGCAAGACCAAGCCGTGGGCAGCCAGTTTGGCGAGCACGGTGCGCACCGTAGCCCGGCTCACGCCGAACTCTGCCGCCAGTTCGCTCTCGGAAGGCATCCGCGCGCCGGGCGGGTAGACACCTTCGCGCAGGCGCTTGCGCAAAATGTGCTCGACTTGTGCGGCCAGCGACTTGGGTTGAACCAACATGAAAGCGCGCCTGAGTAACGGGAAAAGTGCAGGAAGCGGTGGGCAATCGTCTGACCTTTCGGCTGCCTCTACTTTAACAGAAAATGAGAAGAAAAGCAAGGGGGTTTTTCGAAAGAGAAGCCCGGCCTTTCCAAAAGGGTTGGTTACCGCGCCCTGCGCAACACACACCCGCGGTAAAATGGAAACCGTTGCACCGCATCCGCTTTCGCAAGGAGGTCGCCATGCACGTTCTGCGCATCAACACCCGCACCCAGGAAGCCCGCACCGAGCCTGTGCCGCCCGCGTGGGAACGCCTCGGTGGGCGCGGCCTGATCGCCCGCATCCTGCTCGACGAAGTGCCCCCTCACGCGGAACCCCTCGGCCCCAAGAACACCCTCATTTGGGCGCCCGGACTGCTGGTGGGGCACATGCTTTCTTCCTGCGACCGCATCTCCATCGGCGGCAAAAGCCCGCTCACCGGCGGCGTCAAGGAATCCAACGCCGGCGGTTCCACCGGGCTGGCCGTGGCGCGCCTCGGCATCAAAGCCCTGCTGCTGGAAGACCGCCCCGACGACGACCGCTGGTGGGTCATCGTCATCGACGGCCACGGCGTGCGCTTCGAACCAGCCGACGACCTCGCAGGCCTGGGGGTGTATGCCAGCGCAGAGAAACTTCGAACCCGCTACGGCAAACAAGCCGCGATCTCCCTCATCGGCCCCGCGGGCGAAATGCTGCTGCGCGCCGCGGGCATCCAGAACCTCGACCGCGACGGCATGCCCACCCGCATCAGCGCGCGCGGCGGCCTCGGCGCAGTGATGGGTTCCAAACACATCAAAGCCATCGTCTTCGACCCGCCCAAAGGCGCCAAACCACCCCTCGCCGACCCCAAAGCCTTCCGGGAAGCCCAAAAAATCTACAACAAGGCGCTCATGGAACACCCCCAAACCAAGGTCTATCACGATTACGGCACCGCGGCTATGGCTTCCATGACCAGCCACTTCGGCAGCTTGCCCACCCGCGGCTTTTCGGAAGGCTACTTCGAAGGCTGGGAAAAAATCAGCGGCGAGCACCTGCGCGAAGTCCTCATCCGGCGCGGCAAGCCCAGCCTGCCCACTCACGCCTGCATGAGCGGCTGCGTGATTCAGTGCTCCAACGTCTATGCCGACGAAGACGGCAACATCATCACCTCGCCGCTGGAATACGAAACCATCGGCCTGATGGGCTCCAACCTGGGCATCGACGATCTGGACATCATCGCCCAGCTCAACCACGAAGCCAACGATCTGGGGCTGGACACCATCGACACCGGCGCGGCCCTGGGGGTCGCCGGGCGCGCCGGCCTTCTGCCGTGGGGCGATGGCGCCAAAGCCCTCGAACTGATGGCAGAAATCCGGCGGGGCACAGCCCTGGGTCGGGTGCTGGGCAGCGGCGCAGCGCTGGCAGGCAAAGTGCTCGGCGTGGAACAGGTGCCGGTGGTCAAAGGCCAGGCGATGCCTGCCTACGAACCGCGCGTCATCAAAGGTACCGGCGTGACCTACGCCACCTGCCCCCAAGGCGCCGACCACACCGCCGGCCTCACCATCCGCGCCAAGGTGGACCACCTCAACCCCGAAGGCCAAGCCGAACTGTCGCGCAACGTCCAAATCAGCATGGCGGGCTACGACACGCTGGGCGCGTGCATCTTCGCGGGCTTCGGCTTTGCCGCCGCGCCCAAAGACACCATCGCTCGCCTGCTACGCGCCCGCTACGGCTGGGACGACGTCGGCGACGACATCCTCGCCGAGTTGGGCAAGCAAACCATCACCTTAGAGCGGGAATTCAACCGACGGGCAGGCTTTACGCCAGCGGACGACCGCCTGCCGGAATGGATGACGCGCGAACCCGTACCTCCCACCGGCGCGGTCTTCGACGTGCCCGAAGAAGACCTCGACACCATCTTCGATTGGTAAGCCCCGGCCTTCCCCCCTCGCCCGCGAAAGGCGAGGGGGGAACCCAAGGGGATGAGAGCGGAACGCAGATGCACGCCGATGGGGGCAGATGGACGCAGATAAATCCACCGATTGCACCGATGTGTGCCGATTTTTTTTGTAGGGGCGAGGCGTGCCTCGCCCTATCCCCCTTCGCCCTCTGGGAGAAGGGGGACAAAGGGGGGTGAGGGCAGAACGCAGATGGGCGCAGATAAATCCACCGATTTGCGCCGATTACCGCCGATTTTTTGCGTAGGGGCAAGGCGGTGCCTTGCCCTGCTCCCCCTCCGTGCCCTCTGTGGCTCCGTGTGCGTCTCAGGGCGGAGCAACGCTCCGCCTCTACCGCCTCGTCTTCCGGCGAAACCAGGCTGGCCGCGCTGGGAGACACACGGAGCCACAGAGGGCACGGAAGGGGGCAGGGCAAGGCACGCCTTGCCCCTACACAAAAAATCGGCGGAAATCGGTGTAATCGGTGGATCCATCTGCGCCCATCCCCCTCATCTGCGTCCATCTGCGTTCCCCTCACCACTGTCCCCAAAGCCACCCCCACCCCAACCCGCAATTCGCAATTCCTTATTCGCAATTTCCCGCGCCCGCCCTCATCCCCCTGTGTCCCCCTTCTCCCAAAGGGCGAAGGGGAATAGGGCATGGCACGCCTTGCCCCTACAAAAAAATCGGCGAAAATCGGTGTCAATCGGTGGATCCATCTGCGTCCATCCCCTCCCATCTGCGCTCATCT
>CAYVHG010000089.1:0-4559 GCA_964450875.1 uncultured Anaerolineaceae bacterium
CGGCGCCGCGCCCTCTGCCCTCCCGCGGGAAAACGCCGCCGCGCGCCCACGGGGCATCGGGGCACCCCTTTCTCCTATCTGCGTCCATCCCCTCTCATCTGCGTCCATCTGCGTTCTGCTCACCTTGCCCCAAAGTCACCCCTGCCCCCATCCGCAATTCGCAATTCCTCATTCGCAATTTGCTCCCCCGCCCTCATCCCCCTGTATCCCCCTTCTCCCAGCGGGCGAAGGGGGATCGCCCTCACCCCTACGGAAAATCGGCGAAAATCGGTGGTCATCGGTGGATTTATCTGCGTCCATCCCCTCTCATCTGCGTGCATCTGCGTTCTCCAGCAGGCGAAGGGGGAACGGTGGATTTATCTGCGTTCTCCATTTCGCAGATCCGCTTCACGAACAAGTGCAGGCCGCGGAAGAAGCCACCGCGGCCTGCACTTCTAACTCACGCGCCCTTGCCAAGGCGCGACTACAGCCCGTAAATTTCGCCGTATTTCTCGCGCAGGTAGCGCATGTACGGCGCGGGGTCGATGCCGCTGCCGGTGACGCGCTGCACTAATTCTTGCGGCTCGAATTTCGCCCCGTGGCGGTGGACGTGTTCCCGCAGCCACGCCAGCAGTTCGCCAAATTCCCCAGCACGGATTTGATCGTCCAGGTTGGGGATGTCTCGACGAATGTGTTCCCACCATTGGGCGGAAATCAGGTTGCCCAACGCGTAGGTGGAGAAGTAGCCGATGGAGCCCATAGACCAGTGGATGTCTTGCAACACGCCGTGGGCGTCGTCGGGCGGGGTCACGCCCAGGTATTCCTGCATTTTGGCGTTCCAGACTTCGGGCAGGTCGGCCACGGCCACCGTGCCTTCCAGCAGGGCGATTTCCAGTTCCAGCCGCAGCATGATGTGCAGGTTGTAGGTGGCTTCGTCGGCTTCGGTGCGGATGAGCGAGGGTTGCACACGGTTGATGCCTTTGTAGAAGGCCGAAAGGCTGACGTTGCCGAGCTCGTGGGGGAAGACTTCCTGCAGACGGGGGTAGAAATGTTCCCAGAAGGGCAGCGAGCGCCCAACCAGGTTTTCCCACAGGCGGGATTGCGATTCGTGGATGGCGAGGGAAGCGCCGTGGCCAAGCGGCGTGCGTTCCAGTTCAGGGGCAATGCCCTGCTCGTAGAGCGCATGGCCGCATTCGTGCATGGTGCCAAAGAGGCCGGTGCCCAGGTAGTTGGGCTCGAGGCGGGTGGTAATGCGGACGTCGTTCACGCTGAAGTTGGTGGTGAAGGGGTGCGCCGATTTGTCCTGACGCCCGCGGTTCCAGTCATAGCCGAACTTGGTGATGACCTCGACGCCGAAATCCCATTGCTTTTGCTCGTCGAAGGGCTGATGCAGGAAGGCATCATCTACCTGGGGACGCTCGGCAATGGCGCGAATGAGTTCCACCTGCTGGGGGCGCAGGGCGTCGAAGATGCGCTGGACGTCGGCGGTTTTCAAGCCGGGCTCGAAGTCGTCCAGCAAGGGGTCGTAAATGTGGTCGTAGGGGGCGAAGAAGTTGGCGTATTCCTGCCGCAGTTCTACGATGCGCTGCAGGTGCGGCTGGAAGATGCTGAAATCGGACTTGGCCTTGGCCTCTCGCCAGGCCATGATGGCGAGGGAAGCCACTTTGCTGCTTTCCGCGACGAAATCGGAAGGCACTTTGGTGGCCTTGAGGTAGTCTCGACGGGCGACCTTGACCAGCCGCGCCTCGTCGGAGTCGGGGTCCCACTGCTCGGCTTGGCTCGCCAGGTCGTCGAGCAGTTCGCCCACTTCGGGGGCGGTGAACTTCTCGTGAGCGATGCGACTGAGCGTGCTCAGCTGCTGACCGCGGGCCTGGGCCCCGCCGGGGGGCATGTAGGTTTCCTGGTCCCAGCCCAGGACCGCGGCAGCCATGTGAATATCCCACACCTCCCCTAAACGTTCCTTGAGGCGTTGCAATTTGTCGTCAGACATGGTGTCGGTTCTCCAAAAAAGGAATTGCGGCTACAAGCGTCGTGGGGAATGTAGCCGTACCGATATTATACGCCAAAAGAGCGAAGAGAGACGAGGCAATGGTACAATAGACCCATGTGGGTCGAAGCCGTGCATCGGTGGTTCGAAGTCAACCGCCCGTTGGTGCTTTTCGTCAGCGGGCAGGTGTTTTTCGTCATGGGCATGGCGATTTTATTACAAACGCGCCGCTATTCCCGGCTGGCGCTGGCGCGCGGCATGCCGTGGCTGGCAGCGTTTGGTATTTTGCACGGTCTCTATCAGTGGGGAAGCCTCTTCGCTCGCTGGCACCAGGCCCACGGGCCGGAAAGCGTCAACACCATCTTCGATGCGCTGCAATTGTTGCTGCTGGCCGCTTCGTTCGCGGCGCTTTTCCAGTTCGGCGTGCGGCTGCTCCAGCCCATGCCATCCAAGTTTCGGTGGGGTGAAGCGTTGCCATTGGTCTTGCTGCTGGTGTGGCTGGTAGGGCCGTTCTACCTCGGCCTGGCGCTGGGGCATGACGTCCATCAATGGCGCACCAGTGCGGAGATCTGGGCGCGATATGGGCTGGGCTTCCCCGGTGCGGTGGTAGCGGCAATGGGGCTGCGGCGGCAGGCCAAACTGCGGCTGCTGCCGCTGGAATTTCCCTCGATTTACAACCTGCTGCGTGTGGCAGGGGTGGCGCTGCTGGGGTACGCGGTGCTGGGCGGACTGGTCGTACCGCGGGCATCTTTTTGGCCGGCCGCGGTGCTGAATGCTCAGACCTTCGAGCGGATGTTCGTGGCCCCCGTGGAAGTCTTCCAAGGCGCCGACGGGCTGGTGCTGGCGATCGCCGTCATTTTGGGGTTAGACGTCTTCGAATTCGAAACCCAGCGGCTGATCGAGCGCATGGAACAGGCGCAGGTGGTCGCCATCGAGCGCGAGCGCATCGCGCGCGACCTGCACGACGGCGCGATTCAGCGCGTCTACGCGGCCGGGCTGCTGGCACAATCGCTCCAACGGCAGGCCAAAGACCCGGCCATGCAAGAGGGGCTGGCGCACTTGATGGAAGGCATCAATGCCGCAATCGCCGAACTGCGGCGCTTCCTCTCGGAACTGCGCGAGCAGGAAACGCTTTACCTGGGCCCGGCGTTGGAATCGCTGGTGGAAGAAGCCCGCCGCATCTCGGGCACGGAAATCTACCTGCAGGTAGACGAAGTGCCTCCGATGTCGCCGGAAGCCACCGCACATGTGATTTCCTTTGCCCGCGAAGCACTTTCCAACGCTATCCGCCACGCCCGCAGCCCGCTGATCGAAGTGCGGCTTTCCTACGTGCCCGCCCGTCGGCGTATGCGCCTGGAGGTCAAAGACCACGGCGTGGGCCTGCCCGAAGACCCCGACATGGGCTACGGCCTGCGGAACATGCGCGACCGAGCCCGCTTGCTGGGCGGCACGCTTTCCCTGGTTTCGGAACACGGCAAGGGCACCCGTGCGGTGCTGGATGTGCCCCTCGACAACATTGTGCGGAAGGAGAGAGGCTAATGCGAACGCGCTTGTTGCTGGTAGACGACCATGAGGTCGTGAGGCTGGGGCTGCGCACCCTGCTGGAGGCCGAGCCCGACATGGAGGTGGTGGCCGAAGCCGGCACCGCCGACGAAGCGTTGGACAAAGTGGCCCGCTATCGCCCCGACGTCGTGGTGATGGACGTGCGGCTGCCGGGCAAAAGCGGCCTGGAGGCCTGCCGCCTGATTCGCCAACAACACCCCACCACCCAGGTCGTCATCTTGACTTCTTACCTGAGCGAAGAGTTCGTTTCCCACGCGCTGCGAGCAGGAGCAGCAGGCTACGTGCTCAAAGAAGTGGGCGGCACCGAACTGGTCAACGCCATCCGCAACGCCCGCGAAGGGCGGGTGGCTTTCGACCCCCACACCGCCAGCCAGATGGTCGCCCGTTTGCGCAAACTGGAAGCCCATATCGAGGAATCGGCCTTCAAGGGCCTCTCGCGGCGGGAGATGGAGGTCTTGGTGCTGATTTCCCGCGGCAAGAGCAACCGCGAAATCGCCCACAAACTCAGCCTGAGCGAGGGCACCGTTCGGAATTACGTTTCCGCCATCATCGAGAAATTGGGCATGCGCAACCGCATCGAACTGGCGACGTATGCCGTGCAGCACCACATTTCGGAATGGATGCCGGATATCGACGACGATTGACCTTCCCTGCCTCTGAGGAGCGCCTCGATGCCCGAAGCCTTCATCATCTCTGCTGTGCGCACGCCGGTCGGCAAAGGGAAGCCCACCGGCGCGCTGTATCCCTTCCAGCCAGTGGAACTCGCGGCCGCGGTGCTGACCGAAGCCGTGCGCCGCGCTGCCGTGCGTCCCGAATGGGTGGACGACGTGATTTGGGGTGTGGTCACCCCCATCCGTGACCAGGGCGCGAATTTGGGGCGGCTGGCCGCGCTCAAGGCCGGCTTCCCCGTGGAAGTGCCCGCGGTGAGCATCAACCGCATGTGCGGCTCCAGCCAGCAGGCCGTGCACTTTGCCGCCCAGGCCATCTTGGCGGGCGATATGGATATCGTGGTCGCTGGCGGCACCGAGAT
>CAYVHG010000090.1:0-9957 GCA_964450875.1 uncultured Anaerolineaceae bacterium
CGCCCCCGGCGCGGTGCGCGCTGCGGTGGCAGCCTTTCGAAGGCACCCAGAAGCCGGGCTGGTTTTCGGCGATGCGCTTTCCATCGACGCCGCCGGCCGCGCCTTCCACACGCTCAAGGCCGGGCCGTGGGGGCTGGAAGCACTGATGACGTTCCACATCCTCACCCAACCGGCAGTGTTCATGCGCCGCGAAGTGGCGGCGGCGGTGGGCTTCCTGGATGAGGATTTCCACTTCTTGCTCGATCATCGGCTCTGGCTAAAAATTGCGGCGCGCGCCGAGATGGTTTACGTGCCCGCAGTGTGGGCCTTTGCCCGCTACCATACGGAAGCCAAGAACGCCGCCCGCGCCGCCGAGTTCGGCGATGAGGCCCTGCGGCTGGCGCGCTGGCTGGCGGTCGAACCGGCCTTCGCCGAGGCTTATGCCCACTTGCGGCGGCGCGTGTGGGCTGCAGCCCATCGCTTTCGCGCCCGCTACCTGCTGGATGCCGCCGATTACCCCCACGCCCTCGGCGGTTACCTGCGCGCCTTGACCTGGCACCCTCCCACCGCGTTGCAGGAAGCCCACCGCATGGCTTTCGCCCTGCTGGGCACGGTGGGGTTGGGAAAGCCCTTGCGGCAGTGGTATTACCGCCGCGCCTGGGGGAAGACACCCGCCGAAGCCATCGAAATGGGCATCGTCAACGCCGACGATTTCTGGCGTGCATTCCCCCTCTCGGCGCTTTAGTTTCACCCGCGTGACGACGCCCCCACCCCTTCAGGCCAAAACCGCCCCTACTCGACGCCGCGCTGGCGCGCCCAGGCTTCCAGCGCCTCTTCCAGCGCGTCGAGGTACGCATCCAGCGCTTGCCGACGGGCGGCAGCGAGGCCCAACGCTTCTACGAATTGCCGCCAGGGGGAGAGATGCGTTTCGCCGGCGTGCCGCACCGCCAAAGTCCAGGTGAACAGCAAGGGGTAAAGGGCATTGGCGGGGGTGCTGCTGGCAAGGTAGGCTTCCACCGCGCGGCGGTAGTAAGGCAACCGAGGAGAAGCCAGTTCCACAGGGGCATCGGCGGTCGCCGCGGCGGCGCGCAGGGCGGCTTCCCACGCGGAGAGCGCGGCTTCGAGGGCTTCCGCCGTCGCTCGGGGTGCGCCGAGGGCTTGAAAGAGCAGGCCCGTCAAAGCAGGGTAGCCCCAATGCTGCGCCGCGGGGGGGAAATCCAGCAACAAGCGCCGGCGCGAAAAAGTGTAGCCCAACAGCGTCGCCGGGGCATTGGCGGCATGGAAGACGGCCTCCAAATAAGCCTCGAGGGCGGCAGGGGTGAGGTCGTCGTCGAGGGTGAACCACGCCTCGCGCGCGGCCTGGGTCAGCGCTCGGGCGCGCGCAGCCGCGCTTTCGGGGGCGCGAAAACGGCTGCGCACGGCAGCCTGGGCAAAGTCCAAGAAGTGTTGCGGGTCGTAGAGGGGCTCTGCGCGAAAGAGGGTCGGGCCGAGGAACGGCTCGGTGCGCAAGTTGCGCGCCGGTTCGTAGCGGCTGCGGTCGTGGCGGCGGATGTCGAGGTGGGCTTCTCCCGGCAGCGGCGCTACTTCTCGCTCGCGGTCGGGCGCGCCGTTGTAGATGAGCACCAAGTCCACATCGGCAGCACCGCCGAGGAACGGTTGGCCTCGCAACAGCGAGCCGCTGAGGTAAACGGCCAACAGGCGCAGGTCGCGCTTCTGCTGGCTGACGAACTTTTCGGCATAGCGGCGGAGTTTTTCAGAGGTCAGGCGCATGGGCACAGGGGGTGGGTTATTCGAGGTAATCTCGCAGTTGGCGAGTGCGGCTGGGATGCCGCAGGCGGCGCAGGGCTTTGTTTTCGATCTGGCGAATGCGCTCGCGGGTGAGGCCGAATTTCCCCGCAATTTCTTCGAGGGTGAGCGGCGGGCTGCCATCGAGGCCATAGCGCAGGCGGATGACCTGGGCTTCGCGCGGCGGCAGAGTATCGAGCACCGCGCGGATGCGTTCCCGTAGGATTTCCTGATAGGCCAGTTGGGCCGGGGCCGGGGCGCGGCGGTCTTCCACGAAGGCCCCCAATTCGGTCTCTTCGTTGTCGGCGTCGGTGATGGGGGTTTCCAGCGAGAGCGGATACCACGAAATGCGCAGCATCCACTCCACTTTGTCGGGCGTGGTATCGAGGGTTTGGGCCAGCTCATCGGCCGTGGGGGGGCGGCCAAGGCGCTGCTCGAGTTTCTGACGCTCGCGGTAGAGCACCCGAATGCGTTCCAGCATGTGCACCGGCAAGCGAATGGTGCGCCCCTGGTCGGCAATGGCGCGGCTGATGGTCTGCCGAATCCACCACGTGGCATAGGTAGAAAAACGAAAGCCGCGGCGATAATCGAACTTTTCCACGGCTTTCATCAAACCCAAGTTGCCTTCTTGAATCAGGTCGGCAAAGGGAACGCCTCGACCCACATAGCGCTTCGCGATGCTGACCACCAGGCGGGTGTTGGCGCGGATGAGGTGCTCGCGAGCGGCTTGCCCGGCTTCCACTTCAGCTTGCAAACGCGCCCGCTCGCCAGGGGGAAGTTCCCGCTGGTGGGCGGCTTCCAGCCGAGCAGCCGCGGCTTTGCCTCGGGCAATTTGCTTGGCCAGCCGCACTTCTTCTTCGGCAGTCAGCAGGGGCACGCGCGACATCTCTTTGAGGTATTGCCCCACCGTGTCCACATCTTCATACAGCGCCGCCGGAGGCGCTGAACCCTCTTCGATTACTTCGACGCCTTGCTTTTGAAGATAGCCCAGCACCTGCGAGAACGCCTGACGGCTGGTGTCGGGGCAACAAGCCACGATATCGTCGGTGGTCAGGTAGCCGCGCACCGCTGCCTGCTCCAACAACATGTCGAGCGCAGCATGTGGCTCAGGCATGGCTGACATGCACTTGCCTCCTTGCCTTACTGCTCAAGAAGGGTTTTCAGAATCTCCAGCCGGGGGTCGATGCTTTCCGGGCGGTGGCCGCAATCTTCTACATTGCGGTTTGCACCGCACACCGGGCAAAGCCCCTTGCAGTCTTCCGAACACAACGGCTTGATGGGGAAGGCCAACCACATATACTCGCGCACCAGCGGCGCGAGGTTGATTTGTCCGCTTTCGGGGTAAAGCAAGCCCGATTCCCCCATGTTTTTGCGCGTGAAGGCGTATAATTCGGTAAAATCGGTCGTCAGGTGCAAGTCGAAAGGCTCCAGACAACGCACGCATTCCGCAGGGGTGTCGGCTTCGAGGTGCGCCTGCACGAGCAGGCCTTGGGGCGTGCGAGTGACGAGTACATGCCCCGTGACCCGCTGCAACGGCAGGTCTTCAAGCTGCACTTCTGGGATGTCAAAGAGGAAATCCCGGCTGTAGCCCACCTGTTCGTGGGCGACAAAGCCCACATTCAGCCGGAAGGGGTTGTCGTGAGCCACGCTGCTGCTCCTGCAGGAATTTTCGCAAAGCGATTTACAGTATAACACACCGCCCAAGGGAAGTCAACGACAATGAGACATAAATTCAGCATCCTCATTGCGACCACCAACCACGGTAAGCAACGGGAATATCGTCAATTACTCGCCGACCTGCCCTTACGGCTGGTATTTCCAGAAGAGGTGGCAGCGGCGCTTACGGTCGAGGAAAGCGGGCAGACGTACGCCGAAAACGCGGCGTTGAAGGCCCGTGCCTGGGCAGCGGCCACAGGGCTGGTTGCTCTCGCCGACGACTCGGGCCTGGAAGTCGAGGCCTTGGGAGGCGCGCCGGGGGTGTACTCGGCCCGTTACGCTCCTGGGCCTTCCCCCACCGACGCCGACCGACGCCGTCATTTGTTACGCCAGTTGGAAGGCCAACCGCGCCCGTGGCGGGCGCGGTTCGTCTGCGTGATTGCCGTGGCGACCCCCACAGGCGCCTTGCATTTTGCGGAAGGCACGTGCGAGGGGGAAATCATCCCCACCGAGCGCGGCAGCCACGGTTTCGGCTGCGACCCCATCTTTTGGCTGCCCGAGCTGGAACGCACGATGGCCGAGCTGCTGCCGGAAGAGAAAAACCGCCTCAGCCATCGCGGGCGGGCGGCAGCAGCCATTCGTCCTGTGCTGAAAGCACTGGCGGCCGGGCAAGGGGCCTCGGAGCGGTAAGCCGTCAGGCGGCCAACACCTGCTCGGCAAACGCGCGCAGCGCTTTGGCCACCTCCTCGGGGCGTTCCAGCATCACCATGTGGCCGGCATCGGGCACGGTGACCAGCCGCGCTTGGGGAATGGCTTGGGCAAGGAATTCGCCGTAATAGTAGGGGGTCATTTTGTCGGCCGTGCCGTGGATGACCACAGCCGGCGGGCGAATATCGCCCAGGCGCTTGCTGACATCGAAGCGGTTGCAGGCGGCAAAATCGTTGTGCACGACGGTGTGGCGCACCTCCTGCATCCGCTGCGCAGCCAGCTTCCGCAGTCGGGGCGAGGCCTGGGGGCTGAACGCCCACTTCATAATGGTTTCCACCGCGAGGGGGAAGGTTTCCGCGTGGGCGGTGCTTTCCAGCAGCCGAGCGTTGACAGGCAGCCGCGCCCCGGTAGCCACCAGCCCCAGGCCGCGCACTTTCTCGGGGTAGGCCAGGGCGAGGCTCAACACAATCGCACCGCCCATGCTATGCCCCACCCATAACGCCTGCGAAAATCCTACCGCCTCGGCCCAGCTTACCAGCCGCCGAACGTACGCGTCAATTTCCTGCTCTCCTACGCCTTCGCTGCGCCCGTGACCGGGCAAATCCACCGCCAGCGTGCGGAAGCCGGGGAGGCGGCGGACCTGCGGCGGCCAATGGAGGTGCGTTCCCCCTGCGCCGTGCACGAGCACAATGGGGTAAGGCGCGCGCGCCGGCTCGGCGCGCAGGTCGGCTTCGGCGTAGTAAATGTGGTCGACTTGGGGCATGAGCCATCTCCTGCAAGCCTTTCGAAAAGGCGGGGCACCGGCTCGCGCTCAGCTCAGCTCCCCCTGGCGCAACCGCTCGGCAGCCTCGGCGGAAAGCGGAATCCACAACCGAATGGTGGTGCCTTTGCCGCGCGCGGTGTGGATTTCCACCTGGCCGTCGATCAATTCGGCGCGCTCGCGCATGTTGACCATGCCCAGGCTGCCGCGGTATTCGTAGTTGGTGCTCACCGAGCCCAGGTCGAAGCCCACGCCGTCGTCTTCGATTTCCAGCAGGGCAATATCGGGACGGATGAGTTTCAAACGCACCCAAATATGGGGGGCATTGGCGTGCTTGCGGGCATTGTTGACCGCTTCTTCGGCGATTGCGAAGACGGTGGTCTGCTGGCTGGCATTCAGTTTCCCCACGGCCTGAGGGTCTACCTCGACGATGACGTTCTGGTTGTAGAGCTGGTTGACCTTCTTGGCCATAGCCTGGAGCGCTGCGCCCAGCCCCTCGGTTTCCAACACCAGCGGGCGCAGCGTAAACAAGAGATGACGAATCTCTGTAGTGGTGTGACGGGCCAGGTCTTCGATTTTGGCCAGTTCTTCGACCGCCGCCTGGGGCTTCTTTTCTACCAAGCGGCGGACGATGTTGGCCCGCATGGCAATCGCCGCGATGGTCTGAGTAGGCCCATCATGCAGGTCGCGCGCCAGTTTCTTGCGGGCTTCTTCTTCGACTTCGGCAAGGCGCTGTTTCTCGCGTTCCAGGTCGTGGTAGAGGCGCGCGTTTTGGATGGCCGTGGTGGCCTGCTTGCCCAGAAAATCCAGCAGTTCGACGCGCTCGGGGGTGAAGAAATCGGGGGCTGGGTGGGCATAGAGCAACACGCCATACACATCGAGGCCGGTGGTCAGGGGGAAGAGGCGCGCCGAGCGGGTGGCATGGAGAGCGATGATTTGGCGCAGTTCGGCATCGCGAGAAGGCTCTCGCACGTTGAGCGGAGCGCGCTGCCTCACGACGCGCGCCAAAGCGCCTCGAGCCGCCTCCAGCCCCAACCGCATATCAGCGGGGGTAAATCGGCGCGCCGACCCCACCCGCAAGACGCCTCGGTCGTCGAAGAGCAAAACGGCGCACACCAACGGAATCGCCGCATCCCCCTTGGGGCTGAGCGCCCGCATGGCCACGTCCAGCGCCAGGTCCAGCACGCGCTGATAATTTAGTGTTGCCGTCAGCGTTTGCGAGAGCTCATCCAACAGAGCCAGCCGCTCTTGATATTCGGCACGGCACCGCTTCAACACAGCATGTTGAAGGCGTTTGGTTTTTTGCTGTTCTCGGCGCCCCAACGTCCACGCGCGCGCGCCCCAACCCAACAAGAAAGCCACAAGCGCCGCCCCCACGGCAGTAACCCATGGCAAGTAAAGGTGAAGCGCAGCGAACAGGGCAGCCATAGCCTTATCATACCCGATTTTGAGCCCAGACAGAAGGGTTTCTTAAAGCATTTCACCCCGGCACGGGTAACGACCGGGGCGAAACAGTGTGGGCGCGAAGGGACTTGAACCCCTGACCTCATCAATGTGAGTGATGCGCTCTAACCAACTGAGCTACGCGCCCAAGCGCCTTGATTATAGCAGAGGCAAAAAAGGTTGGCAAGGGTTTCGTCGGCGTGAACGGCCGCTCCACAAATCACACCGGGAAAAATCGCGCCAACCAGAGGCGCAATACCAGTGGTATGATTTAACCACCCTTGACTGCGAGGTGCTCATGCGCAAATTCACCTTAGGATTGGCTCAAATCAACACCCGCTTGGGCGCGCCCGAAGCCAACCTCCAAAAACACTTGGACCTCATTCGGGAAGCCAAAGGCGCAGGCGCCGATTTGTTGGTCTTTCCCGAGCTTTCGCTCACCGGCTACGTGCTGCAAGATCTGGCGCCCGAAGTCGCCCACCGCCCCACCGCCGACGACCCGCTGTTCATGCCGCTGCTGGAAGCCAGCCGCGAGATGGATCTCGTGGTCGGCTTCGTCGAGGAAGGCCCGCGCCACCGCTTCTACATCGCCGATGCCTACCTCGCCGCGGGGGAAGTCGTGCACGTCCACCGCAAGGTTTACCTGCCCACTTATGGCCTCTTCGACGAAGGGCGCTTCTTCGCCTGGGGCGATGAGGTGCGGGCTTTCGACACCCGCTTTGGGCGCATGGGTATGCTCATCTGCGAGGACTTCTGGCACGCATCACCCCCTTACCTCCTCTGGCTCGACGGCGCAGATATGCTGCTCTTCACCTCGGCCTCACCCGGGCGCGGGCTGACCCACGCGCCGCAGTTGGAATCCGCCCGCTGGGTAGAGCACATCAACCGGGCTTATGCCAGCCTGTTCACCGTGTTCGTAGCCCATGCCAACCGCGTCGGCTTCGAAGATGGCCTGCACTTTTGGGGCGGCAGCACGCTCTTCGACCCAGCAGGCGACTTGCTGACCCAGGCGCCCTACGACGAAGAAGCCCTCGTTTTCCATAAAGTCGACCTGCGAGAGCTTCACCGCGTGCGCGCCCGCTTGCCTTTGTTGCGCGACGAGCGGACCGCGCTGGTGCAACGGGAACTCGGGCGCATCTTGGCCCAACCCAACCGCCTGCGCTAAACCGCCGAAAGGGGAAACGCCGTGATCTTGCGCCGGACGATTGCCTACATGATAGATTTTTTCCTGGCCTCTCTGGTCGTTGGCAACGCCCTTGCCCTGCTGGGCGGTGCACTCACGAGCATCAGCCCGCGGCTGGGCGGCAATTTGCTGTTCCTCCTCAGCCTTCCGTTCTTCCTCGGCGGTCTCGCCGCGGTGATCGCTGCCCCCACCGCCCGCTGGGGCACCACGCCCGGCAAATTCCTCTTTCGGCTGGAAGTCGTAGGCGCCCATGCTCTGCCCCCCACCTTCCGCCAGGCCTTCTCGCGCGAGCTCATCAAACTGCTCTCGTTGCTCATGCCCTTTGGCCTCTTCCTCGCCTTGGCAATCACCGTGCGCAACGGCGGCATAGCCCTACACGACCAAGCCACCAGAACGGAAGTGGTGCCCAAAGTTCGTCTCACCCCCACACAAAAGCGCTGGCTCCAGGCCCAGCGCCGCTACCGGCGCTAAGCCCGTGAGGAAAAGCTCATGGAAATCGACCTGACCATCAACACCGACCTTGCTCGTCGCATCTTGACCGGCTTCATCCGCAGCGAAATCGGCCGCATCGGCCTGAAACGCGCCGTCGTGGGGCTTTCCGGCGGCGTAGACTCGGCGCTTTCCTGCTACCTGGCCGCCGAGGCCCTGGGCCCGGAAAACGTCCTCGCTGTGCGCATGCCTTACCGCACCTCATCCCGCGAATCGCTGGAACACGCCCAAATGGTCATCGAGGCCACAGGCGTGCGCGCCCTCACAGTGGACATCACCGAGATGGTAGAGCCTTATTTCGCCCGCTTCCCCAAGATGGACAAACGCCGCCGGGGCAACATGATGGCCCGCAGCCGCATGATGGTGCTCTACGACCAATCGGCGGCCTTCGGCGGGTTGGTGGTCGGCACCAGCAACAAAACCGAAATTCTGCTGGGCTATTCGACCCTCTACGGCGATTCGGCCTATGCCATCAACCCCATCGGCGACCTTTACAAAACGCAGGTATGGCAACTGGCCGAGGCGATGGGCGTGCCTGATGTCATCGTCCGCAAAGCCCCCACCGCCGACCTGTGGGCTGGCCAAACCGACGAGCAAGAGCTCGGCTTCTCCTACCAGGAAGCCGACCGTCTGCTCTACCTGCTGGTCGACAGGCGCTACACGCCCCAGGAATGCATCGAAGAGGGGTTCGACGAAGCCTTCGTGCACGCGGTCGTCCAGCGGATGCGCCGCAACCATTTCAAGCGCCTAATGCCGCCAATTGCCAAGCTTTCCAACCGCACCATCGGCTACGACTTTCTCTACCTGCGCGATTGGGGCACCTGAGCCCCCGCGCCCACTTTTGCATGTTTGGAGGTTTCCCCATGCCCCAGATTCGCATCGGCAACCGCCTGATTGGCGACAACCACCCCACCTACTTCATCGCCGACATCGCCGCCAACCACGATGGTTCGCTGGAACGCGCCAAAATGCTCATCCGCCTGGCCAAGGAAGCCGGCGCGGACGCTGCCAAGTTCCAGCACTTCCTCGCCCCCAAAATCGTCTCCGACTACGGGTTCCGCGCCTTTGGCAAACAGCTTTCCCACCAAGCCTCGTGGAAGAAATCCGTCTACCAGGTCTACGAAGAGGCATCCCTGCCCCGCGACTGGACGCCCTACCTCAAAGAGGAATGCGACAAGGTAGGCATCGATTTCTTCTCCTCGCCTTACGATTTCGATTCGGTAGACCACATCGAGCCCTACGTGCCGGTTTACAAAGCCGGTTCGGGGCTGATGTCGTGGCCGGAGCTGCTGGTTTACATGGCCAAGAAAGGCAAACCCATCATGATGGCTACCGGCGCTTCCGACATTAGCGACGTCGCGCGTGCCATGCGCATGGTGCGGGAAGTCAACGACCAAATCGTGCTGATGCAGTGCAACACCAACTACACTGCCAGCGAAGAAAACTTCGACCACATTCACCTGAACGTGCTGAAAACCTACCGCCAGATGTGGCCCGACGCAGTGCTGGGCATTTCCGACCACACCCGCGGCCTCGCGGTGATTTTGGGTGCGGTGGCTCTGGGCGCCCGGGTGGTGGAACGCCACTTTACCGACGACAACGACCGCGAAGGCCCCGACCACAAATTTGCCACCAACCCCGACGAATGGGCGCTGATGGTGGAAGAAACCCGCAAGCTGGAACGCGCCCTCGGTTCGGGCGACAAATTCGTCGCTGGCAACGAAAAGGAAACCTACCTCGTGCAGCGCCGCTGTGTGCGCGCGGCCCGCGACATCAAGGCGGGCGAAACCATCACCCGCGAAATGCTCGATGTGCTGCGCCCCAACGTCCTCGGCGCCATTCAATCGTGGGAAATGGACGCCGTGGTGGGCACCAAAGCCCTGCGCGACATTCCCAAAGGCGACGCGCTGCGGTGGGTGGATGTGGGAGCGCCGTGATGCTGTACCCAGATGCC
>CAYVHG010000091.1:0-6514 GCA_964450875.1 uncultured Anaerolineaceae bacterium
CCCTTCTCCCAGCGGGCGAAGGGGGATAGGGCAAGGCACGCCTTGCCCCCACGCAAAAAATCGGCGAAAATCGGTGTCAATCGGTGGATTTATCTGCGTTCATCTTGCCGCATCTGCGTTCATCTGCGTTCCCCTCACCCCGGTCCCCAAAGTCACCCTCGCCCCCACTCCGCAATTCGCAATTCCTCATTCGCAATTGCCGCGCTCGCCCTCACCCCTTTGTGTCCCCCTTCTCCCAGCGGGCGAAGGGGGATAGGGCGAGGCACCGCCTCGCCCCTACAAAAAAATCGGCGCAAATCGGTGTAATCGGTGGCCCTATCTGTGTTCATCTGCCCCCATCTGCGTCCATCTGCGTTCTCCCTCACCACTGTCCCCAAAGTCACCCCCGCCCCCATCCGCAATTCGCAATTCCTCATTCGCAATTCGCTCCCCTGCCCTCACCCCCTTGTGTCCCCCTTCGCCCAGCGGGCGAGGGGGGGGCAGGGCGAGGCGCGCCATGCCCCTGGGAAAACGCGTCATCTGTGTTCAGGGGGGCTTACATAAGCCCCCGCGGCCGCAGCCAGCTGAGCCACCCGCCACCAGGGCGGGCGCGGGTGGGGGCCGTTGGTTTGTCTATGCCTGCCAGCAGCAAAATCGCCCCCAGCATGGCGGCGCCAGCCCATTGGGTCGGGGTGAGGCTTTCGTGCAGCCACCAGTGGGAAAGCGCAAGGGTGACCAGCAGCTCTCCCAGCCCCAGTAGTGCGGTTTGCATGCCGCCGATGTGTTTCACCCCGAGGAAGAGGGTAAGGCGCGAAAAGAAAGTCACCAGCGTGAGGCCGATGACGGGTTCCCACGTGGCTGCGCTGTGGGGCATTTGCACCGGCCCTAAAAGCAGGAACGCCGGGAAGACCACGCCGCTCATGGCCAGCAGGGTGTAAAGGGTCACGGTGGGCGCTGGCACGTCGAACAGCACGCGCTGGTTGACCGGAATGTGCAGCGCGTACAAGGCAGCCGACAGAAGCATCATTCCCATGCCGATGAGGTCGAGGCGGTGCGCACCGCCGAGGGTCAGCAGTGCTACGGCGGGCACCGCCAGCGCGAGGCGCACCACGGTGAGCCGGGTAGGGGGTTGTTTGTCCAGCCAAAGCCACAGCGCTACGAAGAGTGGATACAGCGAGTAGAGCAACTGCCCAATGCCGGCGTCAATTCTGCCAAGGGCGCTGTAGTAGAAAAGCGAGCCAATGCCGTTGATCGCACCGGCCAGCAAACATCCGATGAGCCCCAAGGAGTAAATGTGCAAAAATGGCCGTTTGAAAATCAGGAGAATGAGGAACAAGAGCAGGGCAGCGAAAACAGTGCGTAAGGCTACCACCGCGAGGGGAGGCAAGCCGGCCAAGATGGCCTGCTTGCCGAAGATGGGTGCCATGCCCAGAAAGAGGGCTGAGAGCACCGCCGCACGGAGCCCCCGCTGCGTGTGTTTCATGGGTTAGGCCTTGCTCTCTAAGGTCGTGGTGATGCGTAGGCAGGGGAATTTACCCCAACAAAGCCCGAATTTCATCCAACAACTCGTCGGTCAGGAACTCCCCCTTTTGGAGGAGCTTTTCGATTTGCCCGCTCAGGCGGCGTTTTTCTTCGGGGGTCAAGGTTTTGGCGGTCACGGCGATGATGGGGATGTTGTGAGTCGCTGGGTCGGCGCGCAGGGCTTCGATGACCTCGAAGCCATCGGTTTCCGGCATCATCAGGTCGAGCAAGATGAGGTCGGGGTGTTCCTCGCGGGCCAATGCAATGGCCTCGGTGCCGTTGCTGGCTTCCGAGATGGTGAATTCCCCCAACGATTGTAGCACGCGGCGCAGCAAAATGCGGGCCGGTTCATGGTCGTCTACAATGGCGATGTGGGGAACTTCCCGAGAAACCAGCGTGTTGAGGGCGGCTTCGAGACCTTCGGTAGGTGGTGCGGCTTCCGAGGTTTCGGCGTGCGGTAGGTCGACGTTTTTGACCCACCGTTTGCCAAGGATGTGCGACTCGATGGGCATGGTGTGCCCCGTGCCGTTGATGACGACCACTTCGTCGGGGTGGATGACGCCTTCCCGCGCCAGGCGGATGACCCCCGCAACGGCTACTGCCGTCGCTGGCTCGACCGATAGGCCTTCCATTTTGGCGAGGATGTGCATGGCGCGGAAGGCTTCTTCGTCGCTGACGCTGGTGATGGTGCCGCCGTGGGTTTTGAGGCCCTCGTAGATCATGGTGTAAACCCGCCCGGGGTCGCCGGTGGCCAGGGTGGCAATGTGGGTGCGCGGCAGGTGGACGGGCTCGGCGATGGGGCGGTTTTGCTGCCAGGCATGCGCCATGGGGGCGCAGCCTTCGCTTTGGATGAGCGCCATTTTAGGGGTGCGGGAAACGAAAGCCAGTTGCTGAAGCTCGTCGTAGGCTTTGTACACACCCAAAGGGCCCAAGGCCCCGCTCACAGATTGCACGAACCAGTCGGGGGTGCGCCAGGGGAAGCCGGTGCCCGGCGCACCGAGGATGTCGGTGAGCTGTTCGCTGATTTCGAAAGCCAGCGTTTTCATCGACTCGACCGTGGGCAAGGAACGGGCGCCCTTATCCAGATAGAGGCCGCGCTGTTTGGCAAACTCGGCCGCGACGTGTTTGGTTTCGTCGTAGGTGCCGCCTACTTTGATGACCTGCGCGCCGTAGATGGCGATTTCGCGCATCTTTTCTGCCGGCACCAGGCTGGTGACGAAGGCCCAGAGTTTGATGCCCGCCCGAGCGGCATAGGCTGCGTAGGCAATCGCAACATTGCCGGTCGAGGCGACCACCATTTCGGTGAGCCCGGCTTCTTTGAGCACGGCGATGGTTACCGCGGCTTGTCGGTCTTTGAACGAAGAGGTGGGGTTTTGACGCTCGTCTTTGAAATAAATGTGGGGCAGTTTGAGCATCATCCCCAGGCGGCGGAGGGGGAGCAAAGGTGTGCCGCCTTCGCCCATGGAGATTTCGGGGCGGGGGGCCTTCACGGGCAGCAGTTCGTGGTAACGCCAGAGGTCGAAGGGGCGGGAAGGCCAGACGGCCGGCAAGGTGGTGGCAAGGGCGTCGTAATCGTAGCGCGCCACCATCCATTCGCTGCCGCATTTTTCGCAGCGGGTGTCGAGGGGGGCAAAAGGCTGTCGGTGGCCGCAGTCGAGGCATTCGGTGATGAATTCGGTGTTCATGGCGAAACGTCCATAAAGACCAAAAACGGCGGTGCGCCGCCGTTTTTGGTGAGGTCACGGTTACGCATCTTGCTCGGAAGGTGGTGCGGCGGGGCCCACTTTCTGAAGTGCTTGGCGCAGCTGTTGCAGCAATTCGTCGGTGCCCAGAGCACCTTTTTTGAGCAAGGCTTGGGAAGCCGCCCGCAGGCGGGCCAGGTCGCCAGCCGAGAGCTCGGCGGCTGTGAAGATCACCACGGGGATGTCTTGCCATTCGGCGGTGCTGCGGATGGATTCGAGAACGGAGAAGCCATCCATTTCGGGAAGGAGCAAGTCCAGGATGATGGCGTCGGGGCGGTGTTCTTGAATTTGCTCCAACGCTTCTTGGCCTGTTTCGGCCGTGCGGATGGTGTAGGAGCCGATTTCTTCCAGCAGGCGGGTGATGAGGTAACGGTCTGAGGTGTCGTCTTCCACGATGAGCACTTCTTTGACCTGGCCGTCGGGGTCGAGGGTTTTCAAGGCGCGTTTGAGGTCTTCTTCCAAAATGGGTTTGACCAGATATTCGGCCGCGCCCAGGCTGAAGCCCTTTTCGCGCTCGTCGATAATGCTGGCAATGATGACGGGGATGTGTTTGGTGGCGTCGTGGGTTTTCAGGTCTTGTAACACTTGCCAGCCGTCGCGGCCCGGCATCATAATATCCAGCAAAATAGCGGCGGGCTTGAGCTCGCGCGCGCGGGCAACGGCCATGTTGGGGTCGGTGAGCGGCACGACGCGGTAGCCTTCCGGTGTGAGGTAGCGCTGGTAGAGGTGGATGACGTTGGTGTCGTCGTCGATGGCGAGGATGATGCGCTCGTTTTCTTCGTCGGCAGCGCTGGTCTGGATGAGCGGCAGGGTGAAGTAGAAGGTGGACCCTTTGCCGACTTCAGATTCGACCCAAATGCGCCCGCCGTGCATTTCGACCAGGTTGCGGGAAATCGACAGCCCCAGCCCCGTGCCGCCGGTTTTGCGGGTGAGGGAAGCATTGACTTGGGAGAAGGGTTTGAAGAGCTTCTCTTGGTCTTCTTTGGAGATGCCAGGCCCCGTGTCTTCTACGCCGATGAGCACTTCTTCCAGCCCGTGAGGCCCTTTTTGCAACCGAGCGAAGACTTTGATGTGGCCGTTTTCGGTGAATTTGGCAGCGTTGGAGACCAGGTTGAGAAGGACCTGGCGCACGCGGATGGGGTCGGCGTGGATGATGGGGAGATCGGGTTGAATTTCTTTGACCAGTTCCACCGGCTTGTCTTTGACCAAGCCCACAGCCGTGGACATGACGCTGTTGACCAGGTCGCCGATGTCGACTTCCTCGAAGGCGAGTTCCATTTTGCCGGCTTCGATTTTGGAAAGGTCGAGGATGTCGTTGATCAGGCCGAGCAGGTGTTGGCCGGCGTTGTAGATGGCCGTCAGGTCTTGTTGTTGTAGGTCGGTGATGGGGCCGTCGATGCCTTTGAGGATGACCCGCGAGAAGCCGATGATCGAGTTGAGCGGGGTGCGCAGTTCGTGGCTCATGTTGGCGAGGAACTGGCTCTTGAGCTCGTCGGCACGGCGCATTTCTTCCAATGCTTGGCGTTCCAGCTCGTAGGCTTGGGCATTTTCGATGGCGACGGCCAGTTGGGTGGCCAGCAGTTGGAGCATGCGGACGCTGTCTTCGGTGAAGGCGTTGATTTCGGTGGCTTGGACGTCCAACACGCCGATGAGCCGTTCACCGGCAATCAGGGGGATGGCGGCCTCGGCCCGCGTGTCGGGCAGGAGAGGGTTGGGGCGGTGGATGTCGCTTTGGAGGACGTCGTTGAGGATGACCGGTTCGCGTCGGGCTGCGGCTTGGCCTACGGTCGAGCGGTGGCCAATGGCCAGGCGATGGTGGCGTTGGAGCATTTCTTCGCCTGCCTTGCCTGTGGAAGCCCGTACCACGGCGTAGGAGCCGCTTTCGTCGAGGAGGAACACCGATGCGTGGTAGAACCCAAAGCGTTCTCGAATGAGTTCCACCGAGCGGCTGAGCAGGGTTTCCATATCCTGGCTGGCAGCCGCGATTTCGCTGGCGGTGAGGGCGGCGGTTTCCAGGTCTTGGGCGTATTTTTGGGTGGTTTCGTAGCGGTGCAGGTTCTGGTAGGCCACAGCGGCCTGGGCTGTGGCGATTTCCATGAGTTTTAATTCGTCTGCGTCGAAGAGAATTGGCGCGTCGTAGATGACGTTGATGTATCCTAACCACTGGTGGGAGCCGATGACAAGGGGGTAGAAAATGGTGCTTACGGCCCCAAATCTGTCAATGTAAAGCTGCTTTGTGCGTTCGTCTATTCGCTCATCGTTGGCCAAGTTGGGGATGATGAGAGGTTTAGTGGTGCTTCTCAATAATTTTGCTGCCGGGAAGTGTTTTAACGGGTAGCGGTCTTGAAGGACGCTTTGTGAAAGTCGTGACCATCGTGCCTTTACGATGCTCCATTCGGGAACGTTTTCCGGTTCCTCCCAGGGGTGGTCAAAAACGTTGAGGGAAATGTTGGTGGCATGATTCCCCATGGGGGTTTGAGTGCGAAGTATTTCAATAATCCCCTCGTAGGAAGAGACAGCATTGAAAGAAGTTGCTATGCGGTAAAGAGATTCTGCTTGTGCTCGGTGGTGTTGGATAGTTTCGACAGACCGCAAGTTCTCTAACGCGATGGTCGCTTGGGAGGTCAGGGCTTCGATGCGCTGACGCTCGTTGGGTGAGAAAACTTTGGGTTTCTCATAGAGAATATTGATCAACCCTAACCATTCGCCACCGAGGACAAGGGGCAACAATGCGGTTGCTCTGGTTTGAAGTGCTTCAAGGTAAATGGAACGGATGGCCTCCGGCCAATGGGTATCGGTGCTGAGGTCGGGAATGAAGACGGCATCTTGGGTTTGGAAGAGGAGCGAGTCTTCGGAGAGGGGATATCGCTGTTCTCCTAACTGTTCCAATAAGGCAGGGGGAATGTTGAGGGCGCTCCAATAAGCTTGAGGTTGTATCCAGGAAGGGGGGGTACTGTTAGGGGTATAAGGGAATTCGAAGATGCCAAAAGCGACCGTGTGGACGTCTTCGCCCAAGGCATGCGCCAAGGCTTCCAGCACTTCGCTGTAAGAATGGGCTGCGTTGAAAGCAGAAGTGGCGTGGAAGAGGCTTTCAGTCGTTTCTAAGGCTTGCTTGGTTTGCTGGAAGAGGTGGGCGTTGGCTGCAGCCGAAGCCACTTGGTTGGCGATGGTGCTGAGAAGCCTTTGTTCGTGCTCGGTCGCTTCATGGACGTTGCGGCGGAAGAGGCACAGGGTGCCCAGCACCTGGTCCTGGTAGATGAGAGGCGCGCCCA
>CAYVHG010000092.1:0-2766 GCA_964450875.1 uncultured Anaerolineaceae bacterium
CCTTTTTCTTCGGCTTCGATCAGGCCGATGATGCGGTCGGCGTCGCGCACGGCCGACACCTCGGGGTTGGTCACCACCACCACCTGGTCGGCCGGGGCAATCGCGTTGCGGAAGCCGCGCTCGATGCCCGCGGGCGAATCGATCAGGATCCAGTCGAATTCCTGCCGCAGTTCGTTGCACAGCTGCACCATGTCGGTGGGCGAAACCGCGGTTTTGTCGCGGGTTTGGGCCGCGGGGATGAGGAAGAGGTTGGGCAGGCGCTTGTCGCGAATCATGGCTTGCCGCAGCCGGCAGCGGCCTTCCACCACGTCGACCAAATCGTAAACGATGCGGTTTTCCAACCCCAGCACCAGGTCGAGGTTGCGCAGGCCGATGTCGGCATCGACGCAGACGACTTTTTTGCCTGCCTGGGCCAGGGCGGCGGCGATGTTGGCGGTGGCTGTGGTCTTCCCAACGCCGCCTTTGCCGGAGGTGATGGTCAGTACGGTTCCAGGCATAAATCCTCGCTCGTTGAGTCGTTATTTGCCTTGCCACGGCTCGGCGATGACTTGGCCGTCTTTCACCGAGGCGATTTCCGGGGTAGGTTTGCCTCGCCGAGGGGGCGCGGTGGCAACCCGCCCGGCGATGCGCAGTTGCGTAGGCGAAAGGTCCAACGCGCACACCACGGCCTCTTCGTTGCCATCGGCGCCGGCGTGGGCGACGCCGTGCAGCCGCCCCCACACCACGATGTCTCCGCCCGCGACGATTTCGGCGCCCGGGTGCACGTTGCCGATGACCACCACATGCCCGGGGAAGGCGATACGCATGCCCGAGCGGAGGGTGCGCCGCACCAGCAGGGCTTCTTCGCCCGTGGGGGAAGCCGCCGGGGCCCGGGGGGCCGGGGCCGGTTTGGAAAGGCGGGTGGCAAGCCCCAGGCTGCGGGCGGTTTCCTGCGTTTTCGGCGATTCGCTCACCACAGCCCACAGGGTGATGCCGAAGTCGCCCAGCAGGTCGCGCAGTTTGCCCAGCTGGGCGGCTTTGATGGCGCGCGCGCCCACATCCAGCGCCACGCGCGCGCCTTGAAAGAAGTCGGCCTGGCGGCCGATGGCTTCCAGCAGGGCTTGTTGGGCGTCTTCCCAAGCCCCAGCGTCGCCTACGGTGACGAGCAAGCCGTCGCGAATGCCCTTGATGGTAATTTTGGGCCGCGGGGTTTTCGGCGTTTCCATTGCGTTGATTATAGCATGAAGTGGAGGCGCCCACGCGCGTCGAGGTCGTGAGGCGCAGGGAAGAGCCCCGCGCACAGCGGGTGGGAAGGGTATGGAAACGAAGCGGCTCGATAGGCTGAAAAAAGGGCTCGGAAAGATGAGCGAAAACGGCTCAGGCCCCCAGCGCCCGCAGCAGGGACTCCGCCTCTTCGTAGGCGACTTTGTAGTAGTGCGGCGGGCCGTCGCAGGTCGCCAGCGCCTTCGCCTTCTCGGCGTGCTGCTTGGCCTGCTCTTTCCCATCAGGCTCCCCTCTTCTCTCGGAAGAGGGGCTGGGGGTGAGGGTCAACCCCGCCAGGGCCAACCTCGCCAGCCAGAGATGCACATCCGCGCCTTGGAGGACATACCCGCTCCGCTCGGTGACGAGCCGGGCCTCCTGCGCCAGGCGCAGGGCCTCCTCCCGCCGTCCCTGCAGGAAACGCAGTTTCGAGATTTCGAGCAAAATGTCGGCTTCATGATACACGGCATTAATCGCCCGGCAGCGCCGCAGGGCTTCGCTGAGATGGCGTTCCGCATGTGTCAAATGCTCCTTGGCGGTAGATTCGTTAGGCTCAGCCTCCGCCAGCGTCCGATGCGCCGCGCCGAGGAGCCAGTGGGCGTCCACATAATCGCGCTCTACCGGATAACGTGTTCGTGCAAATTCATCCGCCAGTTCCAGGGCGCGGCGGGCGGAGGTCAGGGCGGAACGCAGGATGGGGAGTGAGGGGGGGACAGGTTGCAGGTCGAAGGTTGTGGATTCACGCGCCAGGAGGAGGAAATGCAGGGCGCGGTAGGCCCAAACAATTCCCTGTGATTGAATTTTCTTGTTTTTTTCAAACAACCTCAATGCGATATCCAATTCTTGCTCCGCTTCTTCCCACATGCCACGGTACGCCAGCAAGCGCCCCAATTTCCGATGCCCAACGGCCACATTAAATTCATTCACAGCCATTTTGATTTTGCGGCGCAGGTTTGCCTCCGCCGCTTGTAGCGCGCCGAGTTCTATATTCCTATTTGCCAGGTTCCCCAGCCCGATGGCGAGGCCTTGCTTGTTTTTCGTCTTGTTTTCATAAATGTCATTGGCCATCTCGACAAGCGGGACGGCGCGGCGCGGCTCGCCGTTCAGGGCGTAGGCATTGGCGAGTTCGTTGAGGCAATGTGCTTGGTGGGCTTTTTTACTTAAACTTGGGAGTATACTTTCTTCGGTAAATAGTGCTCGTAAAAGTTCTGTTTGAGTTTGGTAGGCACCTAATTGATAGTAGACAGTTCTCCAAAGCCTATCACGAAATAGTATCCACGCCTCATCCAACTGCCCCGCCCGCACCATGTGATGGTACAGTTCGATGACGGGGGCAAGGTCGCTCAAACGCTCGATTTTCGCCGGCTTCGGCACCGCGGCGAAATAATCCCGCAGGCGGCGGTGCGCGGTTTGCCGCTCCGGCGCGGTCAGCCGGTCGTAGGCGTAGCGGCGCACGATGGGGTGCAGGTCGTATTTGTTGCTCGTTCTGTCCCAATGGATGAGTCCGCGCGATTCGAGGGTCTTCAG
>CAYVHG010000093.1:0-11264 GCA_964450875.1 uncultured Anaerolineaceae bacterium
TTGGCCGATTGAAAACGGCATATTGTCCATTTCCCATTCTTCCCGGGGGAGGCCCCCGGAGAGGCAAGGAGTTGCTATGCTGCGAGGTTTTCGCCACACCCTCAACAGCAGCCGTCTCAAACCAGGTGAAACGCAGTTGTTGATAGAAAACCTGCACCTGAGTTTCGGCGGCGTCGCGGCCCTCACCGGCGTGAGCCTGGAGGTGCGCCAAAGCGAGATTTTCGCCATCATTGGCCCTAACGGAGCAGGCAAGACCAGCTTGCTCAACAGCATCAGCGGCCTTTACAAGCCTCAACGGGGACGCATCACCTTCTACGATGGCACTCGCGCCCATGAACTCATTGGCAAGCGCCCTCATCAGATTGCCCGTTTGGGCATCGCCCGCTCGTTCCAAAACATCGAGCTCTTCCGCCACATGACCGTGCTCGACAACCTGCTGGCGGGTTGCCACGTCCACATGAAGAGCGGCTTGCTGAGCGCAATGATCTACTGGGGCCCCGCCCAGCGCGAGCAAATTGCCTTCCGAGAATTCGTCGAAGACATCATCGACCTGCTGGAAATCGAATCCATCCGCGACAAGAAAGTGGGCACCCTGGCCTACGGCCTGCAAAAACGGGTGGAACTGGGCCGCGCCCTCGCCATGAAACCGGCCATCCTCTTGCTGGATGAGCCGATGGCCGGCATGAACAGTGAGGAAAAGGAAGACATGGCGCGCTTCATCCTCGACGTCAACGAAGAGCACGGCGTCACCATCGTGCTCATCGAACACGACATGGGCGTGGTAATGGATATCAGCGACCGAGTCGCGGTGCTCAACTTTGGCCAGAAGATCGCCGAAGGCACCCCCGACGAAATTCGCAAGAACCCGGTCGTGGTGCAGGCTTACTTGGGTGAAGAGCAGGCGGTCTTCCCCTTTGCCGCCGGTGCAGCAGGAGGCCCCCATGCCTGAAACCCTCCCCCAATACCTGGCGATGCACGCCGAGCGTACACCCGACAAAGTGGCGTTGCGCGAGCGCATCTACGGCATCTGGCAGCCCGTTACCTGGAAACAATATTACGACCACGTCAAATACTTCGCCCTCGGCCTGCACGCCCTTGGCCTCGAACCGGAAGACACCGTCGCCATCATCGGCGACAACCGCCCCGAGTGGCTCTTCGCCGAACTCGCTGCCCAGTCTATGGGGGCGAAATCGGTGGGCATTTATCAGGACTCGGTGAGCGAAGAAGTGCTCGACATCGTCAGCCGCTCCGACGCCACCTTCGTGGTCGCCGAAGACCAAGAACAGGTGGACAAACTGATCGAAATCTGGCCCCAGCTGGGGGGCCAAGTGCACAAGGTCATCTACTACGACCCCAAGGGCTTGCGTAACTACACCGAAGACTACCTCATGTACTTCCTCGATGTGGAAGCCCTGGGCAAGGAATACGAGCAGGAACACCCCGGCCTCTACGAGGAAAGCGTCGCCCGCGGGAAATCTTCCGACCTCGCCATCCTTTCGACCACCTCGGGCACCACTTCCCGCCCCAAACTGGCCATGCTCACCCACGGCAACCTGATTAGCATGGGCAAGAACCTCATGGCCGTGGACCCGATGGAGCCCGACGACGAATTCGTCTCCTTCTTGCCGCTGGCCTGGATCGGCGAGCAGATGAGCTCGGTGGCCTGTGCGCTCAATGTAGGCTTCAAGGTCAACTTCCCCGAAGCCCCGGAAACCGTGCAGCACGACATGCGGGAAATCGGCCCTCAGATGGTCTTCAGCCCGCCCCGCATTTGGGAAAGCCTGGTCAGCCAGGTGCAGGTCAAAATCGAAGACACGACGCGTTTCAAGCGCTTCATGTACAACTGGGCCATGCCCATTGGCTACCGCATGGCCGAGACCCGCTTCCGCAAAGAGAAACCCTCGCTGGGGTTGAAAATCCTCTACTTCTTGGCCGACTGGCTGGTGTTCGAGAACATCAAAGACCAGCTCGGCCTGCGGCGGCTGAAGCGGGCCTACACCGGCGGCGCGGCCTTGGGGCCCGACATTTTCCGTTTCTTCCACGCGATGGGCGTCAACCTGAAGCAAATTTACGGCCAAACCGAAATCGTGGGTATCGCGGTGGTGCACCGCGACGGCGACATCAAGTTCCAAACCGTCGGCCTGCCAATTCCCGAAACCGAGCTCAAGATTGCCGAAAACGGCGAGATTCTGATGCGTTCCCCCGCGGTGATGAAGGGCTATTACCACGACCCCGAAGCCACCGCCCAAGCCATCGACGAGGAAGGCTGGCTGCATTCCGGCGATGCCGGCTACCTCGACGAAGACGGCCACCTCATCGTCATCGACCGTGCCAAAGACGTCATGACCTTGGCCGATGGCACCAAGTTCAGCCCGCAGTTCATCGAGAACAAGCTCAAGTTCAGCCCCTACATTCGGGAAGCCGTGGTCTTCGGCGGCGATTGGCCTTTTGTCACCGCCTTCATCAACATCGACTTCGCCAACGTTGGCAAATGGGCCGAGAAACATCAGGTGCCCTACACGACCTACACCGACCTGGCACAGAAGCCCGAGGTGTATGCCATCGTCAAAGCGCATGTCTTGCAGGCCAACGCCGACCTGCCGCCCGCGGCGCGCATCCGCCGTTTCCTGCTGCTGCACAAGGAGCTCGACGCCGACGACGCGGAGCTCACCCGCACCCGCAAAGTGCGCCGCCGCCTGATCGCCAAGCGCTACGACGACCTGATTTCGGCCCTTTACAGTGAGGCCACCAGCGTGCCCGTCGAAACCACCATCACCTACCAGGATGGGCGCACCGCGACCATCCGCACCAACCTGCGCATCGAAGACGTCGACATCTCCGACACAGCCGGCAAATAGTTCCCCTGCATCCTGCATGCCCCCGAGAGGCCAATTATGGATTTGTTCATCCAACTCACCCTCACCGGCCTGACCAACGGCGCCATTCTGGCGCTGGCGGCTTTGGGCTTTGTGCTCATCTACAAATCCAGCGATGTCATCAACTTCGCTCAGGGCGAGTTCTTGCTCATCGGCGCGTATGTGATGTTTTCCATGCTGGTGCAGTTCTCGCTGCCGTGGACGATTGGCCTGGTGCTGACGCTGCTGGTAGCGGTGGGCATTGGCGTGGCGGTCGAGCGGCTGGTGCTGCGGCCGCTGATTGGCGAGCCGATTATTTCGGTCATCATGGCGACGATTGGTCTCAGCAGCCTGTTGCGGGCCATCGTGAGCACCATTTGGGGCAACCAGCCGCGGGCCTTCCCGGCTTTCATCCCCAGCAAGCCGGTGCACGTGCTGGGTGCCACGGTCGGCGCCGACCGCCTGTGGGCCATCGTGATTGCCGGGGCGATGCTCTTCCTGTTCAATCTCTTCTTCACCCGCTCGAAGGAAGGCATCGCCATGCGCGCCGTGGCCGACGACCAGCAGGCCGCGATGAGCATGGGCATCAGCGTGAAGCGCATCTTTGCCTGGGCGTGGTCGATCGCCGCCATGACGGCGGCCATTGGCGGCGCCCTGGTGGCGAACATCGTGGGCGTGGGGCCGGAACTGGCCGGTTTCGGCTTGCGTGTGTTCCCCGTGGTGATTTTGGGGGGTCTCGATTCCATCCCCGGGGCTATCGTGGGCGGCGTCATCATCGGCCTGTTGGAAGCCTACGTCGGCGGTTACATCGGCATGGGGCTGAACCAGGTCATTTCCTTTATCGTGCTCATCCTCATCCTGATGGTGCGGCCGTACGGCCTCTTTGGTCAGGAAATCATCGAGCGCGTGTAGCCCGCAAGTCGTTCCCCTGCAGAGGAGTAGGCGGTTATGGTCTCTGGTGTTTTCCATACCTCGTATGAATCGGATATGGCGTTGCGGCGGACCCCGGCGCAGAAAATCCGCATTGTGCTGTTCATCCTCTTCATCCTGGTGTTTCCTTTCTTTGCCAACAAATACACCCTCACGTTGGCCAACCAGATAGCCATCGCGACGGTGGGCGCGATTGGGCTTAACATCCTCACCGGCTACACCGGGCAGATCAGCTTGGGGCAGGGCGGCTTCATGGCCGTGGGGGCTTATGCTGCGGGCCTGCTGACGGTGCGGCTGGGCGTGCCGTGGTATCTTTCGATTATCGTGGCGAGTTTCGTCACCGCGGGGGTGGGGGCGTTTTTTGGCATTCCCTCGTTGCGGTTGAAAGGGCTCTACCTGGCCATTGCCACCCTGGCGGCGCAGGAAATCATCTTGTGGGTGGTCACGCATTGGAAAGGCCTCACGGGGGGTGTGGAAGCCCTGGTGGTGCCCGACCCTCATCTCTTTGGCCTGCGGATGAACGCCGATTTCAACTTCTATTGGCTGGCCTGGGCGCTGGTGGGCATTACGGCCTTGCTCACCCTCAACCTCTTCCGCACCCATTACGGCCGAGCGTTCATTGCGATTCGCGACCAGGATATCGCCGCGGAGGTCATGGGCGTCGATTTGTTCCGTTACAAGCTGTTGGCGTTCGCCATTTCGTCCTTCTTCGTGGGCGTGTCGGGGGCGCTGCTGGCGCACTACCGCAGCATCGTGACGTGGGAACGCTTTACCCTGGATGTGTCGGTGCTTTACCTGGCCATGATTATCATCGGCGGCATGGGCTCGGTTTCCGGCTCGCTGTTTGGCGCGTCGTTCATGACCCTTTTGCCCGCCTTGCTCACCAACGCCGGCCGCGCCTTGCGCAAAGTCTTCCCCGCGATCAATGCCATCATGCCCTTCATTCAGGAAGCCACCTTCGGCTTGGTGATCATCCTCTTTTTGATTTTGGAACCGGAGGGCTTGAAGAAGCTGTGGGAAGACATCAAAGATTACTTCCGGTTGTGGCCGTTTAGTTATTAGGTGTGTTGAGGAGGTGCGATGGAACGATTTGCCGCAAGACTTTCGCCCTTTCACTCGTTTGTTCTTCTCGACCAACTCAGGAGGTGAAGCATGCGTAAGTGGTTTCTCGTGATTGCCGTGGTTGTGCTGGCTGCGGTGGCGCTGGCTGCCTGCGGCGGCGGCGGCAAAAGTGCCTCGACCGGCCCCATCAAGGTCGGCGGCCTCTTCGACCTCAGCGGCCCCACATCCGACGTCGGCACCCCCTACAGCGAAGGCGTGCGCGACTACGTCGCCTGGCTGAACGCCAACGGTGGCATCGATGGCCGCCAGATCGACCTGGAGTGGGCTGACTATGCCTACAAAGTGGACCAGGCCGAGCAACTCTATTCGCAATACGTCAACGACGGTGTGGTAGCCTTCATGGGCTGGGGCACTGGCGATACCGAAGCCCTGCGCTCGAAGATCGCGGCCGATAAAATCCCCTACATGTCGGCTTCCTACTCCGCCAATCTGGTCAAAGACATCAACAAAGCGCCCTACAACTTCCTCATCGGCGTGACCTACTCCGACCAGGCCATCATCGCCATCCAATGGGCGATTCAAGACTGGAAGGCCTCTGGCCATGACGGCATGCCCAAAGTGGCGATCATTCACCACGACAGCCCCTTCGGTGAATCGCCGGTTGCCGATGCCAAAGCGTTTGCCGATTCCAAGGGCGTGGCTTTCATGCACATCGCCATGCCCAAAGGCGCGACCGACTACGTAGCCGAGCTGGCCCAAATTCAGCAGTTCGGCGCCAACTACGTCATCGTGCATACGGTCTCCAGCCCGGCGGCAGTGCTCATCAAAGACGCCAAGAGCCAGGGCCTGCTGGGCAAGATCAAGTTCATCAACATGAACTGGTGCGCGGATGAGATCTTCCTCAAGCTGGCGGGCGACGCGGCCGAAGGCGTGTATGGCACGATTCCGTTCACGCCCCCCAGCGACCCCGTCCCTGGCCACGACGCGCCGGCCAAGTGGCTGAAAGACCACGGCTCCAGCCTGGAAGCCAAGGGCGTGCACTACGTTCAGGGCTGGTGGACGATGGCCGTGATGGCCGAGGGCATCAAGCGCGCTGCCGCTAAGGGCGACGTCAGTGGCGAGGCCATCAAGGCCGCGTTGGAAACCATCAAAGACTTCGACACCGGCGGCGTCACCGCCCCCATCACCTTCACCCCGCAGAGCCATCGCGGCAGCAAGGCGCTGCGCATCTATGAGGTGAAGGACGGCAAATGGACGCGCGTCACCGACTACATCGAAGCCCCGTAACCTTTCGTCTGTAACCCGCTCCCCCAGTGCGTTGCAGGTTTTCCCCTGAAGGCTTCTCCCCTCATCGAGGGGAGAAGCCGGGGGAGGGGAGCTCCCCAGCCACGAACGCGCCCCCGCGGCGCGCTTTCCAGCGAGGGTGTTATGCTCAGCCTCAACAATGTGGAAGTCATCTACAACAAGGTCATTCTCGTGCTGAAGGGCATGTCGCTCGAAGTGCCCGACGGCAAAATCGTGGGCTTGTTGGGCGCCAACGGCGCAGGAAAGACCACCACTCTGAAAGCCATCTCTGGCTTGCTCAAACCGGAAGACGGCGAAGTGACCGATGGCTCTATCGAGTTCATGGGGCAGCCCATCCACAACCGTGACCCGGAAGACATCGTCCGCATGGGCATCTTTCAGGTGATGGAAGGCCGCCGGGTTTTCGAGCACCTCACGGTCGAAGAAAACCTGATTGCCGGCGCGTACACTCGGCACGAGCGCGGCAGCTTGGCGGCTGACTTGGAGATGGTTTACACCTACTTCCCCCGCCTGAAAGAGCGCCGTCGGCAGGTGGCGGGTTACCTTTCGGGCGGCGAGCAGCAAATGCTTGCCATCGGGCGCGCCCTGATGGCGCACCCCAAACTGATGCTGCTCGACGAGCCCTCGCTGGGGCTTGCGCCGCTGCTGGTGCAGGAAATCTTCGGCATCGTGCAGCGCATCAACCAAGAAAAAGGCACCACCATTTTGTTGGTGGAGCAGAACGCCAACCTTACCTTGCAGGTGGCCGATTACGCTTACATCATGGAAAACGGCCGCATCGTGTTGGAAGGCACGCCGGCCGAGTTGAAGGAAAACGCCGACGTGCGCGAGTTCTACCTGGGACTCACCGAAGTGGGCAAGCGTAAGTCGTACCGGGAAGTCAAGCACTACAAGCGCCGCAAGCGCTGGCTTTCCTGACCTGCTGCCCTGACCCGCTCACCGAGGGAACCATGTCTCGATCTCTCCCCGACCTCATTGCCCATTTGGCCGCCCACGCCCCGGCTTTTGCCCGCCGCCTGGAAGCCGCGGGGCTGCGTGCGGCCGATGTGCGCTCGGAAGCCGACCTCGAGCGCATTCCCGTGTTGCGCAAGGATGACCTCATCGAGCTGCAAGCGCAAGAACCGCCCTTTGGCGGGCTGCTGGCGGTGGAAATTGGCGCCCTGAAGCGGGTTTTCCAGTCGCCCGGCCCGATTTACGAACCGGAAGCCGACCGCCCCGATTACTGGCGCTGGGCTTCGGCGCTGCGGGCGGCGGGCTTTCGCCCCGGCGACGTGGTGCTGAACGCCTTTGGCTATCACCTCACGCCCGCAGGGGCGATGTTCGAAGAAGGACTGCGCGCCGTGGGGTGCACCGTGCTCCCCGGCGGGGTGGGAAACCAGGAACAGCAGGTGCAGGCCATGCACGCCCTGGGGGTGAACGGCTACGTGGGCTTGCCTTCTTACCTGAAAGCCCTGCTCGACAAGGCCGATGCCCTGGGGCTGCCGTTGCAGGTGGAAAAGGCCTTCGTCACCGCCGAGCCGCTGCCGCCTTCCCTGCGGGCAGCGCTGCAGCAGCGGGGCGTGGCAACCGTCCGGCAGGGCTATGGGACGGCCGAGTGCGGCAATTTGGGCTACGAGTGCGAGGCGGAAGACGGCTGGCACGTGCCGGAAGACGTCATCGTGCAGATTTGCGACATCAACACCGGCCGGCCGCTCCCGCCTGGTGAGGTGGGCGAGGTGGTCGTCACCGTGCTGCACGAAGAGTATGCCCTGGTGCGCTTTGGCACGGGCGACCTTTCGGCGCTGAACACCGAACCCTGTGCCTGCGGGCGTACCACGCCGCGGTTGGTGGGCTGGTTGGGGCGTGTAGGCGACGCCGTCAAAGTGCGCGGCATGTTCCTGCACCCGCGGCAACTGCGCAGCCTGATGGCGCGTTTCCCCGAAGTGGCGCGCTGGCAGGCGGTGGTCACGCGCGAGGCGCACAAAGATCACCTCACCCTTGAAATCGTAGCCCCCGATGCCCCCTCCGACCTCGAAGAGCGCTTGGCGGCAGCCGCACGTGAGGCCATCAAATTCCGCTTGGCCGTCCGTCGGGTGGCCGAACTGCCCCCCGATGCCCAGCCGATTCGCGACACCCGCACGTGGGAATGAGCCCCCGCCAGGGGGCCTTCCTTGTGCTGATAAGAAAATCCCTCTCGGCGAGGGATTTTCTTTTTTCTGGCAAGAAGTTGTAACCTTTTCTCTCCTGAGCCCGTCTTATAAGCGTCACACAAAACCGAAAACTTCGCCTGCGGGCGACCTCAAGGAGAGAAAATCATGTTGAAGAAAATCGTTTTGCTGGCTTCCCTGGTGTTGGCTCTGGTGGTGGGTGCTGTAGCCCGCCCGGCCGCTGCGGCTTCCTTTGTGCCCTCGACCGATCCGTGGAGCGAAATTCAGACGCAAGCCACCGCCATCGGCCAACAGGCCGCCGACATCGTGAGCGCTTCCCAAGCCATCCAGGCTTATGCGGCGCAGATTCAGGCCAACGAAACCAACCCCGACGTGAACGCTTGGGCGGCCGACCTCATCGCCCTGGCTTCCCAAACCGAGCAAGACGCCGCCGCCATCATGGTGACCGCCAACGACATCAACACCCGCATCGACAACTCGGAAGGCACCACCCTCGCGCTCTCGGACGACATCGGCGAAATGGCCGACCGCATCGGCGAAATGGCCGACCGCATCCTCTGGACGGAATTGCAAATCGGTGTGATGGCCGACCGCATCGTGGAAAGCGAATACCTGATTAGCGACAGCTCCCTCGGCCTGGCCCAGATGGTTCAGAACAGCAGCAACATCCTGGCGACCAACGGCAACGCCATTGCCACCGAAGCCGCGGCCATCAACGCCCTCTTGCCCTAAGGCTTGCTGCCGAACACAATCAGAGCACACAATGAAAACACCCTCGCCACGGCGCACCTAAGCGGTGCGCCGTGCGCGCGTTGGGTGGTTTGGTATAATGGCGCCGTCCCCAGTTGGGGGTGGGCGCATGGGCGTCGAGCCTTGCGAGGCACGAGCGCCGAGGAGGTGCCATGAATGTGGTTTTCCGCGTGACTTCCGCGAGGGCAAGCGATAGAGGGCGGAAGCGCGTCCATAACGAAGATTTCCTGGGCTGGTTCGAGCCGTCCGACGAGCTCACGCTGCGCACCAGCGGGCGTTTGTATGTGGTGGCGGATGGTGTAGGCGGGGCGGCTTATGGCGAGCGGGCCAGTCGCTATGCGGTGCAGAAGGTGCTCTACGCTTACTATCGTCACCCTGCGGCGCCCCCCAAAGAGCGGCTGGTGCGGGCCATTCAGGAAGCCAGCGGCGAGATCTATGCGTATAGCCAAAAAGAGGCGATGGGGCGGCCAGTGGCTACCACGCTGGTGGCCGCGGTGGTGTGGCAGCACACCCTTCTCGTTGCCAATGTGGGCGATAGCCGCGCCTACTTGCTGCGCGATGGCGTCGCCGAGCAGCTCACCCGCGACCACAACCTGGGCGAGGAAATGGTGCGGGAAGGGCTGATGTCGGCCGAAGAGGTGCGGGAAAGCCGCGTCCGCAATCGGCTGACCCGCAGCCTGGGTGGACGCCCCACGCTCGAGGTGGATGTCTTCACCCGGACGCTGCAACCGGGAGATCGGGTGCTGCTGTGCTCCGATGGGCTGACCCGCTACGCTTCGGCGGAAGACCTGGCCCGCCTGGCCGCTGGGGGAGACCCGCAGCAGGCGGTCGAGCGTCTGGTTGCCTTTGCCAACCGGGCGGGCGGGGCCGACAACATTTCGGCGCTGCTGGTGGAAATTGGCGAGCCGCTGCCACCGGAAGCCCTGGCAGATGCCCATCCGGCCGCGCTGCCGCTGCCCCCCGAGGGGCTGGATGTTGCGGCTTCCACCCTTTCTTCTGAGACCAAGACGCTGCCCTTGCCCGCCGCGCAGGGGTTTTCCAGGCGCTGGTGGTTGGCGATGGCATTGCTCTTTCTGGTAGGCTGTGGCGTGGGGGTGGGGATGGCCGCGTTGGGGCGGGCGTTGCTGGCCCCCGCGCCGACGCCGGTGCCTTTCTTTGCTTCCCCCACGCCTCGGCCGCCCACGCCGACGCCTTCCCCCCTGCCTTCGCCCACGGCAACCCCGACGCTGGTCCCTACCGCGGCGGCCGTTGTGCCCCCCACTGCCACCAGCACCCCCGGCGTCATGCCGACGCCTTCCCTGACGCCGCTGCCTGCTGGCGTGTATGCTTGCACCGGTGAAATCGGCCCAGGGGGGTCGTTCTATGGCCTGCTGGCTCGAATGGGCCTCATCTCGGTGGCTGCTCGCGAACCCTTCTGGGCCAGCCTGGCTTCTTGGGGGCGCTTCCGACAGGTGCTGTATGCCGAACGACGGGATCTGCCGCCCCCCGACCAGCCGGTGGATTTCCGCGCTTTTCACAGCATCGACGTGCCCACCACGGCCCCCGACAAGGACCCCCGCGCCTGGACCGCTTTCGAGGACAAGTTGCGCCGGTTTTCGCCCACCACCGTAGTCGTTTTGCCGCTGGTCGATCGCGCCGCGTGCGTGCAAGGGGCTGGCTGGTGGCAGCGCTTTCAGAGCCTGCCGCCGTGGATGCGCACCTTGCCCCCCGCGGCCCCCTCTGCTACACCGGCCGGCTAAAGGCTGGGCCTTCCGGCCTGAATGCCGAGCACGCCGCGCGCCTCTCGAGAGGGAAGTTTCGCCTCGCTGGATTCCCGCATATGCCCTCGAGGGCCGAACCAGAAAGGCGGCAGCCAGCGGCACGGGGGATTTGAAAGGAATCGCGCGTTTCGATTGAGGATGGGCAGGAGGAACAAGGCTCAAAGTATAGTCGCTTTTGGCGTTGGCCGCGGCGCGGGGGTCGATGATTTGGCCGGCCTGCAGGGCCTCTTCGGGGGTGGAGGGGGTATCCGCGGCCTTGAGCCATCCCACGCCCGCGGAATTTGAGGTCGCTTGGCTGGCAAAGCAGCCTGGGGAAAAATTGCTTCAGCCCTATAATTTCGTTTGGTATTCACTACATATCTTCCTGTGTAAACTGTTCAAGCCAAAAGCCTATTTCCCTTGAACACAACTAAAGATTGCTTCCCATTAGTGATTCTCTACCAGCCGAAAATCTT
>CAYVHG010000094.1:0-12124 GCA_964450875.1 uncultured Anaerolineaceae bacterium
TGTGGCAGTGGAAGACAGCCTCTACACCCAAGGCCGTCGCGGCGTGGGTGTGACCGTCTTCGTGGAAAAGATCGCCGGTGCAGCCGCCGAAGCCGGTTTGCCCCTGGCCAAAGTGGCCGAAATTGCCAAGCGCGTCAACGAAAACGGCCGCAGCATGGGCATGGCCCTCACTTCCTGCACCGTACCGGTTGCCGGCAAACCCACCTTCGACATCGGCGACGACGAAATGGAAATCGGCATCGGCATCCACGGTGAGCCAGGCCGCACCCGCATGAAGATCAAACCCGCCGACGAAATCGTCGATATGCTCGCTGAAGCCATCTTGGAAGACCTGCCCTTCAAGTCCGGCGATCGCGTCATTGCCATGGTCAACGGCATGGGCGGCACGCCCCTCATCGAACTCTACATCGTCTATCGCCGCCTCGCGCAAATTTGCGATGCCAAAGGCATCAAGATCGAGCGCAACCTCATCGGCAACTACATCACCTCCCTGGAAATGGCAGGCACCTCCATTACCCTCTTGCGGGTCGATGACGAACTGCTGAAGTTCTGGGACGCGCCGGTGAAGACGCCTGCCCTCCGGTGGGGCATGTAGCCACCCGATGCCTTGACCGCGGGAGATGAGGTATGATAACCAAAGCCGATGTGCTGAACTGGCTCAAGCATTACGCCGCCATCATCGATGAGCAGAAGGAATACCTCACCCAGCTGGATGCTGCTATCGGCGACGCCGACCACGGCATCAACATGCAGCGAGGGTTTGGGGCTGTGATGGCCCAACTCCCCACTGTGGAAGACAAGGACATCGGCACCATCCTCAAAAAAGTGGGGATGGTGCTGGTGTCCACCGTGGGAGGCGCGGGAGGGCCCCTGTATGGCACCCTCTTCATGCGCATGGGGATGGCGGTAGGCAATAAAGACGCGCTGAGCGCTGAAGACGTCGTGAAAATGTTCCAGGCTGCCCTGGAAGGCGTCAAACAGCGCGGCAAAGCGGAGCCCGGCGATAAAACTATGGTAGACGCCTTGACCCCCGCAGTGGAAGCCCTTCGAAAGGCCGTCGAAGCTGGCGAAGACCTGCATTCGGCGTTGGAGAAGGCCACCGCTGCGGCGGAAGAAGGCATGAAAGCCACCATTCCCCTTGTGGCCCGTCGAGGACGTGCCAGCTACCTGGGCGAGCGCAGCGCCGGACATCAAGACCCTGGCGCGACTTCCTCGTATCTGCTCTTCAAGTCCGCAGTCGAAGTCTGGAACCACGCGGACGCCTGAGTAAGAAAAGGAGTGTTGAGATGGCAAAGAAATATGTTGGCGCAGTAGATCAGGGTACCACCAGCACCCGTTTTATGATTTTCGACCATTCCGGCCAGGTTGTGGGCGTACACCAACTGGAACACGAGCAGATCTACCCCAAGCCCGGTTGGGTGGAACATGACCCGATGGAAATTTGGGAGCGCACCCAGCAAGTCATCAAGGGCGCTCTGGAGAAGGCCGGCGTAGATCCCTCCGAACTGGCGGCCATCGGCGTCACCAACCAGCGCGAAACCACCATCGTGTGGGACCGCAAAACCGGCAAGCCTTTCTACAACGCCATCGTCTGGCAAGATACCCGCACCAAAGATATCTGCGACACCTTGGCAAAAGACGGCGGCCAAGACCGCTTCCGCGCGAAAGTGGGCCTTCCTCTGGCTACCTACTTCTCCGGCCCCAAAATCAAATGGATTTTGGAAAACGTCCCTGGCGTGCGCGAAGCCGCCGAAAAAGGCGACGCCCTCTTTGGCAACATCGACTCGTGGGAAATCTGGTGGCTGACCGGCGGCCCTAACGGCGGCGTGCACATCACCGACGTCACCAACGCCAGCCGCACCATGCTGATGGACCTCAAGACCCTGGATTGGGACGACGAGATCCTCGGCATTTTGGGCATCCCGCGCCAGATGCTGCCCGCGATCAAGCCTTCCAGCGCGGTTTACGGCATGACGGCCAAAGACGGCCCCTTTGGGATGGAAATCCCCGTCGCGGGCGACTTGGGCGACCAACAGGCCGCGCTCGTGGGGCAGACGTGCTACGATGTCGGTGAGGCCAAGAACACCTACGGCACGGGCTGCTTCATGTTGCTCAACACCGGCACCGAGGCCGTGCCCAGCAAGAGCGGGCTGCTCACCACCCTGGCCTACAAATTCGGCGACGAACCTGCCCACTACGCGCTGGAAGGCTCCATTGCCATCACCGGCGCCCTGGTGCAGTGGCTGCGCGACAACCTGGAATTCTTCGAGAAATCCGCCGACATCGAACCCTGCGCCCGCAGCGTGGAAGACAACGGCGGCATCTACTTCGTGCCCGCGTTCTCGGGGCTGTTCGCGCCCTACTGGCGCTCCGATGCCCGCGGCGTGATCGTCGGCCTGACCCGCTACATCAAGAAGGGCCACATCTGCCGCGCCGCGCTGGAAGCCACGGCTTACCAGACCCGCGAAGTGCTCGACGCCATGAAGAAGGATTCCGGCGTTGACCTGAAAGCCTTGAAGGTAGACGGCGGCATGGTTTACAATGAACTCCTCATGCAGTTCCAGGCCGACATCCTCGGCGTGCCCGTGGTGCGACCGAAGGTAGCCGAAACCACCTCGCTGGGTGCTTCTTATGCGGCCGGCTTGGCCGTGGGCTTCTGGAACAACCTGGATGATCTGCGGGCCAACTGGCAGATCGATCACACCTGGGACCCGAAGATGGACGCCGACGAGCGCGCTCGCCTTTACAAAGGCTGGCTCAAAGCGGTGGAACGCACTTTCAACTGGGTCGAATGAACCCAGCTCCTCCAGTCCGTAGGGGCGGCCATCATGGGTCGCCCCTACGGGGGTACTGGCGCACAGGCATATCGGAGCACTGATATGAGCAAACCCCATGTGGTCATCATCGGCGGCGGGGCAACGGGCGCAGCCCTGGCGCACGACCTGAGCCTGCGAGGCGTGCGGGTTACCGTGGTGGAACGGGGCGAAATTACCTCCGGCACCACTGGCAGGCATCACGGCCTGCTGCACAGCGGCGCGCGTTACGCTGTCAAAGACCAGGAATCGGCCAAGGAGTGTATTCAAGAGAACACCATCCTCCGCAAAATCGCGCCTGGTTCCTTCGAACTCAACAATGGCCTCTTCGTCGCCATCACCGACGAAGATATGGCCTACCGCCCGGCCTTCCTGGAAGGGCTGGAAACCTGCGGCATTCCCTATAAAGAAATCACACCCCAGGAAGCCCTGGCCCGTGAGCCCAACCTCAACCCGGAAGTCAAAGCCGCTGTCGAAGTGCCCGATGGCACGATGGACGCCATGCGGCTTCCGCTGCGTTTCTTCGCCACCGCGCAGAGCAACGGCGCGGTGATCAAGACCTACACCGAGGTAGAGGAACTGCTCATGCAGGGCAAGACCGTGGTGGGCGTCCGGGTGCGTGACCATGTGACCGAAAAAACCTACACCATCGGGGCCGATATCGTCGTCAACGCCGCGGGGGCCTGGTCGGGGAAGATCGCGGCCATGGCGGGCGTGCACGTGCCCTTGCAGCCTTCCCCGGGCGTGTTGGTGGCCGTGTACGGCCGGTGGAACAACATGGTCCTCAACCGGATGCACCGCTCGGGCGACGGCGACATCATCGTGCCTCAGCGCACCCTTTCGGTCATTGGCACCAGCTCGTGGGTCGTCGAAGACCCCGACCGTCTGGAGATGAAAAAAGAGCACATTCGGCTGATGTACGAATACGGCGCGGCGCTGGTGCCGGCCATCAAGAACGCGAAAATGCGGGCGGCATGGGCGGCGGCAAGGCCGTTGATCGGTTCCGGCGGTGCCCAGACTGGCCGCGAACTCAGCCGCACTTTCAAGTGTTTCGACCACGCCGACCGCGATGGCGTCGAGGGCTTTGTCACCATCGCCGGTGGCAAGGCAACCACGGCCCGCGGCATGGCCGAAGTGACTGCCAACGTCGTGGTGCGCAAACTGGGGCTGGATGCTCCTTGCCGCACCCGTGAGGTCGTTTTACTGCCGCACACCGCTTACTACCGGCGGAGGTGGTGACATGGCAACGGTGACCTTCAAGATCTTTCGCTACAAGCCCGGCGAAATCGACCCCCCGCGCTACGACACCTTCCAGGTCGAGGTCGAAGACCACACCACCGTCCTCGATGTGTTGGAAATGCTGCGGCTGGACGACCCCACGCTAACCTACCGCCATTCGTGCCACCACGGTTCCTGCGGCACGTGCGGTATGCTGGTCAACGGCAAAGAGGTGCTGGCCTGTGTCACCAACGTTGTGGCGCTGAAAACCAAGACGGTCGTCGTGGAGCCTCTTCGCAACGCTCCGTTGGTGAGCGACTTGGTTGTGGATATGACGCCGTTCTTCGAGAAATACGAGCCGGTGGGCATGCCTTACATCCGCCAGAGCGAATACCTGCCGGAAGCCACGCCGCCGGAAGCCGTGGGCACTTACATGCGCTTCGAGAGTTGCTTGGAATGCGGTTTGTGCCTCTCAGCGTGCCCGGTGGTCGCAACGGACCCCGATTACCTCGGCCCGGCTGCCTTGGCTGCGGCGGCGCGGGTGGTGCAAGAGCCGCGCGGCCAAAGCGTTCCCGCGGTGTTGACCATGGTAGACAACGAGTCCGGGTGCTGGCGTTGCCATGCCGCGATGGAATGTTCGGCGGCCTGCCCCAACGACGTCAACCCGGGTGGCATGATCATGTACCTGCGGGAGACCCTGCTCGCCGGCAAGCACAAATAGGCGCTGGAGGAGGACGTGATGGTTTCTGAGACTTACCAACGACCTGAGCCACGCCAACCGGCGCGCCGCTTTGGTGCCTGGTTCCGCCTGCGAGGACGCAGTGTGGGTGGTTGGGCTTTCGTGCTCCACCGTTTGACCGGCTTGGTGCTGGTGTTTTACCTGTTCCTCCACTTTTACTTCTTGAGCTACCTGGCTCGGGGACCAGAAGCGTATGCCGCTATGGTGGCGGCGATGAAGAGCCTCTGGATTACGGTGCTCGAGATCGGGCTGATTGCCGCGGTCCTTTTCCACGGTTTGAACGGCCTGCGTTTGATGCTCATGGGCTTCAACGTCGGGGTGGAGCGGCACGAAGCCATGTTCTGGGGCACGGTCGTGCTTTCGGCGCTGTTGACGCTCGTTGCTGCCGTGCTGATGCTCTAAGGAGACCGCAATGTCACGACGCCTGAACACCTGGGTTTGGCAGGCTTTGAGCGGGTTGCTGCTGGTGGTGCTGTTGGGTGTGCACCTGATTGTCAACCACTTTGTCGCCGGCGGGCTGCTGACTTACCAGCAGGTGGTGGATTATCTCTCCAACCCGTGGGTGCGGGCGCTGGAGAGCCTTTTCCTTGCCACGGTGATTTTCCACGCCTTGGCTGGTGTGCGCGCCCTTGTGCTCGATAGCGGTGTCTCGGCCAAGACCGCGCGGGGTGTGACCCTCGGTTTGACCCTGCTGGGGTTGGTGTTGTTGGGTTATGGACTTTGGTTGTTCGCCGTCATCGTATGAGAAACCATTTTGGGAGGTCGTGTTGAGCAAGAAACGGGATGCACAAGAGCGAGAAATTGCGGAAGTTAGCACGACGACGGGCACGGCAAAGCCCTGGATAAGCCGCCGCACAGGCACGGTGTTGATGGTGCTTTTGACCCTCGCGGTGTTTGCGCTGGTATGGTTGTCGGCCCCCCCGGGCGCTGACTGGCAGGTGAGTTTGAAAGTCGCAGCCGTGATGACCGCTGCCATGTGGTTGGTGTTCCTGTTCGTTTTCACTTTGAGCCGTTGGCTGCATTCACGATGAAGTGGGAAGCCATTGCCCCGCAGTTCCAAGGCGACGTGGCCGCGTTCGCGGCGCGACGAGGGCTGAGCCCCTGGGAAGTGTGGTATGCGCCTTACGACCCCGCGGTGTATGCCTTTGTGTTGGAGCGCTTGCAACCCGAAGACGTCGTGCTGGATATTGGGGCAGGCGATTTTCGGCTGGCCCTCGCGGCTGCCCGCCGTGTGCGTAAGGTCTATGCTGTAGAGGTGCATCCGACGTTGGTGGCCAACTTTTTGCACCGTATGGGCGCGGCACTGCCTTCCAACTTGCAGGTCGTTTGCGCGAATGCCCTGGAATTCCCTTTTCCGAGCGATGTGACGGCGGGAATCTTGTTGGTGCGCCACTCGGAGCATTTTGCCGATTTCTTCTCACGGCTGCGAGCCGTGGGAGCACAGCGTTTGTTCACCAACGCCCGTTGGCACATGGGCGTCGAACTCGTAGATTTGCAGGCGCCGAGGATGAGTCTTGACGCGGCCCCACCAGGATGGTATGCTTGTGCGTGCGGCGCGGTGGGGTTCAAAGAGCCGGCTTCTTGGGATGACCCATACACAGAGACGGTTCATGAAGTGGCTACTTGCCCTCGGTGCCGCGCGTCGAAGGAGCAAAGCAGATGATCGGAATCGTGGTTGTTTCTCATAGCGCCAAGGTGGCCGAGGGCGTCAAGGAAATGGCTGAACAAATGAGCCAAGGGCGCGTGGCGATTGCCGCCGCCGGTGGCGTGGACGACGAAACCCTGGGCACCAACGCCGAGCGGATCTTCGCAGCCTTGCAAGCCGCATATTCCCCCGACGGGGTGTTGGTGTTGATGGATTTGGGCAGCGCTGTGATGAGCGCCCAAATGGCGATCGAAATGATGGATGCCGACCAACAGGAAAAAATTCAGATGACCGATGCCCCGCTGGTCGAAGGCGCTATTGTGGCTGCTGTGGAAGCCTCGCTGGGGCGTGGGTTGGAGGAAGTCAAAAAAGCCGCCGAGGCTGCCAGCACGATGAGGAAAATTTTGTGATGAGCGAAGGCGAAAGCTTGTCCCTGGTGTTGCAAATCAATAACCCGGTGGGGCTTCACGCACGACCTGCAGCGTTGTTCGTCCAGACGGCTGGCGCGTTTCAGGCCAACGTCCAGGTCCGCAATATCACTCGAGGAACGCCCTTTGTGGACGCCAAAAGCATCTTGGGTGTGATGAGCATTGGTGTTGCCCAGGGGCACGAAATCGAGATTGTCGCTTCGGGAGAAGACGCCGCGAAGGCATTGCAGGCCTTGAAGGCCCTGGTTGAAAGCAATTTTGGCGAAGGCGAGGGCTGACGCCCCGCGCCGATGGGTGAAATTGTATGCCGACCACTGACCCCTATCATCTGAAACTGGCCCGCGTGGCTCGCCTGTATTACGAACAAGACCTGACACAGGCGCAGATCGCGCGCGAGATGGGGGTTTCCCGCTCGCAGGTTTCACGCTGGTTGGCCGAAGCCCGTGACCTTGGCATCGTGGAAATTCGCATTCAAGGGCCGTGGAGCCGAGTAGCGGAATTGCAGTCGCGGTTGGAGCGGCGCTTCCCCTTGCAGGAAGCCTTGGTCATGGACCGCGGCGGGCGGGGCTACATGCAGGTGGTGCAGGCGCTGGGCGTGTTGGCCGCCAACCGCTTGGCCGAGTTGTTGGAAGGCAAATCGGTGCTCGGCATTGCCTGGAGCACAGGGGTGTATCAGGTGGTGAGCGCCTTGCGCTCCGCGCGCCAAAAAGGCGTCACCGTGGTGCAATTGATGGGCACCGTCGGCTCGGTCAACCCTTTGTTGGATGGCCCTGACCTCACCCGCTGGCTGGCGCAGACGCTTTCTGGGCAATACCGTTACCTGCCGGCTCCCTTGCTCGCAAGCACCCCCGAAGCCCGTGAAGCCATTGTCAGCGCGCCGGCGGTGCGCGATGCTATCGCCCTGGCCGAACAGGCCGACATCGCCCTCGTGGGCATCGGCGCGGTTTCCCCCCCAACGCTTTCCAGCATGTTCAACGCGCAACTGCTATCGGAAGCCGACCTGGAGCAGATTACCGCCCTGGGCGGCGTGGGGGACGTCTGCGGGTATTTCTATAACCAGCATGGCGAATTGCTCGATCTGGACCTCCATCGTCGGCTGATTGGCATCTCGTGGGAAGGACTGACGCGCATTCCGGTGGTGGTGGGTGTGGCCGGCGGACGCAGAAAGGCCCCTGCCATCCTCGGCGCGCTGCGCAGCGGCGTCATCGATTACCTCGTGACCGATAGTGAGGCCGCCGAGTTGATCCTCTCGCTGGATGCCACAACGGCTCAAGGACACAACCATGACTGAACGGCGCTTTCACGGTATCGCGGCTTCCGGCGGGGTGGCAATTGCCCCGGCGTTTTTGTTTGCGGCTGCTCCCCCTGCCGGGCAGGCAACCTCGGCTTCGGCGGCAAGTCCGGAAGAAGAACTCGCTCGGCTGAAACGCGCCTTGCAAACCGCCCGCGAGGAAATCCAGACCCTCTACGAAGAAGCCCAGCGCCGCGTGGGAGGGGAAGAGGCCGAAATTTTCAAAGTCCATGCCATGTTTTTGGATGACCCGACTTTGACCCAGCAGGTCGAAGCAGCCATCCGCAGCGGTGCAAGCGCCCTCGCGGCCTGGCAGCAGGCCATCGAAGCCCAGGCGGCCATGTTAGAGGCGTTGAACGACCCGGTGTTCAGCGCTCGCGCAGTCGATTTGCGCGATGTGGGCGCGCGGGTGGCCGCACATTTGAGCGGCACGGCAGGGGAGATCGCGCGGCCTGAAGCGCCTTCCGTGATTGTGGCGCGGGAACTTACCCCTTCTCAGACGATTTTGCTCCCCCACGAGTTGGTGCGTGGTTTCTGCACGGTGCAAGGCAGCAAGACTTCCCATGTGGCGATTCTTGCGCGTGGCTTGGGGCTGCCTGCGGTGGTGGGGGTCGATGCTGCCGTGCTGGAAGCCGCGCAAGCGGGCGTTTTGATGATCGTCGACGGAGAGGCAGGCGAGGTGATCGTTTCCCCCGAGGAAGCCACGCTGGCGGCCTACCGTGAACGGGAAGCCGCGCTGGCGCGCGCGCGTCGCAGCGCCCAGGCCGATGCCGGCGCGCCGGCGGTCACGCCTGATGGCCGTCGGGTGGAAATTGGCGCCAATTTGGGCGGCGGAGGCCGTGCGGAAGCCGAGCAGGCGCTGGCTTTCGGCGCTGAGGGCGTGGGACTCTTGCGCACCGAATTCCTTTACATGGAGCGCACCTCTCCCCCTGACGAAGAAGAGCAAATGGCTGCATACGCGCCCTATCTGGAAGTCATGGGCGGGCGGCCGGTGATCTTCCGCACGGCCGACATCGGCGGCGATAAGGCGATCCCCTACCTCCGCTTGCCAGCCGAGGCCAACCCCTTCCTTGGTCAGCGGGGCATTCGCCTCTCGCTGGCACAGCCGGAGATGTTCCGCACCCAGCTGCGGGCGATCTTGCGCGCCGGCGCAGAGGCCGAAGGGGTCAAGATCATGTTCCCCATGGTGGCGTCGGTCGATGAAGTGCGCGCGGCCAAAGCCCACCTTGCGGCTGTGCGCCAGGCGTTGGCGGCGGAAGGCCTGCCTTATGCTCGAAACGTGGCGGTGGGGGTCATGATCGAGGTGCCCTCTGCAGCGGTGCTGGCCGATGTGCTCGCGCCTGAGGTGGATTTCTTCAGCATTGGCACCAACGACCTTTCGCAATATACCCTGGCTGCCGACCGCACGCACCCGGCAGTAGGGCCGATGGCTGACGCGCTGCACCCTGCCGTGCTGCGGCTTATCAAGCAGGTGGTGGAAGCCGCCCATGCCCGCGGCGTTTGGGTGGGCGTGTGCGGGGAGCTGGGCGGCGACCCGCTGGCGGCGCCGGTGCTTTTGGGTTTGGGCGTGGATGAACTCAGCATGGCAGCCCCTTCGATTCCGGCGGTGAAGGCCGCAGTGCGGGCGTGGCCGCTTGCCGAAGCACAAACGCTCGCGGCCGAGGTGCTTTCGCTGGCTTCCCCTGCCGAGGTGCGTGCGCGGCTGGAAAAAGCCCGCCGCGCCTGACTACCCCCGCGGGCGTATCAACGCAACTCGAAACTCTGGGGGCGTGGTATCATAAATTCGACAGCAGCGCGTTCATGAAATTTCCCTTGGCTGTGGGCGGCTGTGGGCCGCGCCCGCGGAGAACGGGGTTTCCTGCTTTGGGCCCCGGAGGCGGCGGCCTCGGCGCAGAAGCGCTGCCCCGCAGTCGCTCGACCTTGCAGCGGACTGCGCAGGGTAAAGGGCGCGCGTTCCATTGGGTGTAAAAGGAGGTCATGGTGTCTCATCCGTTTCGTTGGTTGACGCCGTCTTCTCGTGGAAGGGTGTTTGGCGTGTTGCTGGTGGCTACGCTGGTGGTCATGTCGGCTATCAGCGCCTTGGATGTGCCTTTGCGCACCGCGGCCGCGCCGAACGGCATCGTCTCTTTCGAACTTGCCGGCAGCCCGGCGCAGGCTCGCACGATTTTGGCCTCGTGGGACGCTACAGCGCGCATTGCCGCCGGTTTGAGCCTGGGGGTGGATTATCTCTTCATGGTGCTCTATGCCCTGACCATTGGCCTGGGGTGCGTGCTGATAGGCGAAAAACTGGGGGGAATGGCCGCACGCTTGGGGGTGGTGCTGGCCTGGGGCGTGGCTTTCGCCGCCGTGCTGGATGCCGTGGAGAATTGGGCCCTCATCCGCTGGCTGCTGGGCTCGCGCGCGGGCCTTTGGCCTTCCCTTGCCGCGGGATGTGCCACGGTCAAGTTCGCGCTGGTGGGCGTGGGGCTGGCTTTCGTGTTGGGCGGTGCGGTGGTGGTGTTGCTGCGCCGAGGGCGGTGAAAGACGGCCGGTTTGGCAACGCTGGCAAGGCGATCTCGCTAAGGAAGGAGCGCTGGTGAACGTCGCTACTCTGACCCTCAATCCCTGTTTGGATGTCAGCTACGAATTCCCCACACTTGTTCCCGACCAGAAGGTGCGGGCCGACCACACCCGCTTCGATCCGGGAGGCAACGGCATCAACGTGGGGCGGGCGCTAAAGCGCCTCGATGTGCGGGCGGCTAACTTTGCTTTGCTTGCAGGTGAAATTGGCATGTTGGTGCAGCGGCTGGTGAGCCGTGAGCTGGATGACTTGCGCGTGGTGAACATTCCCGGCGAAACCCGCATCAATTGCACCATTTTGGAAAAATCGCCGCGTGCCCAATATGAGCTCGACGGCATTGGCCCCGAGGTGCCGCCGCAGGCGCTGGAGGAGATCAAGCGGCGGTTCGTAGAAGCCTCAGCTGGCGGAATGGGTGTGGTCACCGGCTCGTTGCCTGCTGGCGTACCGGCTACGGTTTATCGTGACCTGGTGCGCCTGCTGCACCAGGTGGACGCCCGGCCGGTGGTCGACACCAAGGGCGAAATGCTGGCCGAGGCGTTGAGGGCGCGGCCCTTTCTGGTCAAGCCCAACCGCTACGAGTTGGAAATGTTCTGTGGGCACAAGCTTTTGGCCCTGGACGATGTGCTGAGGGAAGCCGCCAAAATGCAGGCCAGCAGCACCTATGTGTGCGTTTCGCTGGGCGAGGAAGGCGCGTTGCTGGTGGGGCCGGAAGGCGCTTACCACGCGTCGGCTCCGCGGGTGCGTGTGCGCTCGACGGTGGGGGCGGGCGATTCGTTGGTGGGTGGGCTGGTAGCGGGCTTCGCTCGCGGCCTGCCGCTGGAAGAGACCCTGCGATTGGCGGTAAGCTGTGGCAGCGGCACTGCTTCCCGCCCCGGCACGGAGCTTTTCGCCCCGCAGGCGCTCGAAGGTTTGATGGCTCAGGTGCGAGTGCGCAAACTGGCGTGAAACAGCCTTTGGCTGGAAAAGCAGAGGCACGGCGAGGGGAACCGCGCGCGGCCCGCGCCGGCCGCGCCGGCGAGCAAAAGGAGGTTACATGGCGCGTTTTCGTATAGCCAGAGATTCTTTGGGGCTCGTGCAGAGGATGCGCGACTTGCACGCTGCCTGACATCCCAGGCCTGAGACGAAACCGCCGAGCAAACTTTGCTCGGCGGTGTATTTTTGGAAAGCCGATGGGCGGCAGAGGCTCTAACCTTGGAAAAGCGGTGGTTCGTAAGGCGGCCGGATGGCGAGCGGGTCACTAAGAGGGGCGGGGGGTCCCCGCAGGCTCAACCAGGCCATGTAAGCCAGCCCCCTCAGCAAGCGGAAGCCCCGCAGGCTGTGGTATTCCACGAAGGGCTTGTGATTGCGCTCGAGCAGGCGCGCCAGAGCCTCAGCGGGCACTTCGGGCGGCGTGGCGAGGGCGGCCAGCACGCGAGGCAGGTTGTGCAGCC
>CAYVHG010000095.1:0-6282 GCA_964450875.1 uncultured Anaerolineaceae bacterium
ATTCGCAATTCCTCATTCGCAATTTGCTCCCCCGCCCTCATCCCCCTGGTTCCCCCTTCTCCCAGCGGGCGAAGGGGGATAGGGCAAGGCACGCCTTGCCCCTACACAAAAAATCGGCGAAAATCGGCGTCAATCGGTGGATCTATCTGCGTCCATCTGCGTTCTCCCTCACCCGCGCCCTAAAGTCACCCCCTACCCCAAACGCAAATCAGTGAAAATCGGTGTAATCGGTGGACCCATCTGCGTTCCTCTCACCCCGGCCCCAAAACTCACCCCTGCCCCCAACCCGCAATTCGCAATTCCTCATTCGCAATTTCCGCGCGCCCGCCCTCATCCCCCTGTGTCCCCCTTCTCCCAGCGGGCGAGGGGGGATAGGGCGAGGCACCGCCTCGCCCCTACACAAAAAATCGGCGAAAATCTGTGCCAATCGGTGGATCTATCTGCGTCCATCTGCGTTCTCCTCACCACAACCCCAAAAGTCACCCCCGCCCCCACCCGCGCAATTCCTAATTCCTCATTCGCAATTGCCGCGCGCCCGCCCTCATCCCCCTGTGTTCCCCTTCTCCCAGCGGGCGAAGGGGGAAGGCCCTCATCCCCCTGGTTCCCCCTTCTCCCAGAGGGCGAAGGGGGAACGGTGGATTCATCTGCGTTCATCTGCGTTCTCCAGCGGGCGAAGGGGGAGCACAAATCGGCGTCGTGGACGTTTGGGATCGGCTGACAGACCAGCATTACCTTTCGGCCCCTGTCACGTTTCCGTAGCGCGGTTGGCGGTGTCGAAGCGGGTGTGCAGGAAGGCTTCGACGCGCGCAGCGACTTCCTCGGGCGTCAGACCGTCGGTGAGCAGGTAGAAGTCGGCGTGGGCGCGCGCGTGGCGCAGGCGGTGTTGCTGCTCGGCGTAGTCGGTTTCCCGCCAGGGCATCGGGCGGCGGCGGTTGGATTCCTCGAAGGAGACATCGAGGAAAATGAGGACGTCGGGGCGGGTGAGCCGCTGCCACATGTCGGGGACGTAGGAATGCTCCTGGGCGATGTGTTTCAGCCGGTAGCCGCGGCCTGCCAGGTTGTGGATGAGGGTGCTCTTTCCGGCGGCACAGGGGCCGACGACGCCGATGAGCGGTTTCATGGCTAAAGGGGAAGCCTGACGAGCATCCGCCGGACGCGTTGGGGTTCCGTGTGTTGGACGACTTGCAGCGCCACCACGCTGATGTCGTCGGTGGGGCGGCCTTCGTCCAACTGCAGGGCTTCTTGCAAAAGGGTTTCGGCGATGTCTTCGGCAGAGGGGAGCGTTTCTTCGCCCTCTTCCTCGTCGTTCAGGCCGGCGTAAAGGGCGTGCAAGGTGGTTTCCAAATCCATATGGCGGCCGTAGCGCGCCCCTGCGTGCACGATGCCGTCGGTAAACATGATGACGGTCATGCCGATTTCCAGCGGCAGTTCGGTCACCACCGGCCGAGTGCCGCGATAAATGCCCACGGGGATGCTTTCCTCGTCGAGGTGGAGCAGCCGCCCGCCGGCGTGCACTAACACGGGAGCCGGGTTGTTGCGGGTGACGACCAGGGTGCGGGTTTGCATGTCCGCAGAGAGGATGTTGAGGGTAGCTTGCACGCGGCCTTGGCGCTCGGTAAACAGATAGTCGGAAGCCGCTCGTGCCGCCGCACCGTCGCGCACGCCTTCGGCCAGCAGCGCGATGACTTTGCGCACCACCATGTTGGAAATCCGCTTCGCGCCCCGGCCCGAACTCTGCCCGTCGGCCAGCACCACCGACAGGCCCCCGTTGGGGCGTTCCACCACTTCCAGCGTATCGCCGCTTTCCGAGGTGGCGTATTTTTTCACTTTGGCAACCGCAATTTGCACTTCCATGTCTCTATTGTAACCGATGTTAGAATTGGCACGTCGTGAATTGCTCCCCGAGTTGAGATGGGCGAGAAAGGCCGCAGGGGTTGCCCAGGGGAGATCTCGTTGGAATTTTGAGGGTCGATAGCCATGAGGTTTGCTTCGTTTTCTTGGTCGAATGTGCGAGATTACGCCTATTTGAGTGTGGGCGCGTTGTTGTTGGCGCTTTCGCTGGATTTGTTCCTTGTGCCCGCTCATCTGGCTGCGGGAGGTGTGAGCGGGCTGGCGCAGATTATCAATTTTTACACCGGCTGGCCGATTGGCGCGCTCACCCTGGTCTTCAATATTCCGCTGTTTGCGCTGGGGTGGCGCTTTCTGGGCGGGGCACGCTTCGCCGTGCGGACGGCGGTGACCACGGTGCTCTTTTCGGTGTTGGTCGATGGCCTTGCCCCCTTTCTGCCTGCCCACGGCCTGACGCACGACCCGATGTTGAACGTGCTCTACGGCGGGGTGATCGGTGGGCTGGGTGCGGGGTTGATTTACCGTGGGCGGGGCACCAGTGGCGGCACCGATATCCTCGCCCGCATTCTCACCCGTTGGCGGCACATCCCGATTTCGCAAAGTTACCTCTTTTCCGACGCGGTGGTGATGCTGCTGGCCGGGATGGCCTTTGGGTGGGACCAGGCGCTGTATGCCATCGTGACGCTTTATATTGCGGGGGTGGCCGCCGAAGCGGTTACGGAAGGCTCGAACGTGGTGCGCACGGCGCTGGTCGTGACCGAGCGGCCGGGCGAGGTGGCTTCCAGCATTTTGCACCATCTCAACCGCGGCGTCACCTTGTTGGATGCCCGCGGAGCTTACACCGGCCGCAAGCGCACGGTGCTTTATTGCGTGGTGACGCGTGCCGAGGTTGGGCCTCTCAAAGCGCTGGTGCGGGAAGCCGACCCCAAGGCGTTCATGGTCGTGGGGCACGCTGCGGAAGCCTTGGGCGAGGGTTTCCGTTCGTGGTATGATGAAGTGTAGCAATTCGTGGGTTTATTCGTGCTGAAGGAGGGTGCTATGCGGAAGCATTTCTCGCGTTGGGCTTGGTTGCTCGTGGTGTTGATGGCGGTAGTGGCGCTGCGCCCTTCGACGGCTTGGGCGCGCGGTGCGGCCGAGGGCAAGGTTGTCTTTGGGGGCGAGTATACTTTGGCGGCTGGGCAAGTGTTGGATGGTGACCTCACCGTGGTAGGGGGCGCAGCCCACGTGGCCGACCATGCCGTGGTGACGGGGGATGTGGACGTGATCGGCGGTACATTGAGCCTGCGCGGCGTGGTAGATGGCGACCTTTCCGTCACCGGTGGGAAAGCCGTGGTCGATGGCACGGTGCGCGGCGATGTCAGCGTGTGGGGCGGTGAGGTGACTTTTGGAAAGCACGCGGTAGTCCGTGGTGAGGTGCACACGGTAGGGGGGCGCGTGCAGCGGGAACCCGGCGCGCGGGTGCACATTGTGCCCGCAGGGCCGATGCGGCCGCACTCCTTCTTTTGGCCGGAGCGGCGGCCTTTCTTCGCCGAGGGCGGGCCGGTGAACTTTGTCGCCCGTGTGGTCTGGCGGGGGGCGCTGGCTGGGTTCCATGCGCTGGCGCTGGCGGTGTTGGCGGCGATCTTGTTCCTCTTCCTCGAGGCGCCGGCGCGCAAGGTGATTGCTGAAATAGAAAAAGCGCCGCTCGTGGCCGAGGGCGTGGGGCTGTTGACGGCGGCGCTGTTGCCTGTGGTGCTGCTCGCGATGGCGATTACCCTGCTGCTCTTGCCGCTGGCTGTGGTTGTGGCCGTGGCAGCCGGTGCTTTAGGGCTGTATGGCTGGTTGGTGTTGGGCCTTTTGCTTGGCGACCGGCTGGCAGAAGTGGGGCATATCCGCTGGCATCCTGCTGTCAGCGGCGCGGTGGGCACTTTCCTGCTGACGCTGGTCGCAGGGGTGTTGAATATCATCCCCTGCGTGGGGTGGATTCCCGGCTTCCTGGCCGAAGCGTTGGGCTTTGGGGCGGTGTTGTTGGTGCTGTGGGAAGTCTCACAGCAGCATCGCAGCAAAGGCAACGGTGAGGGTGTGGTCGTCGATGCTGCTCCGCCGGAAGGCCCGGCCGCGGCGGCGTAGCGGAAATCTTCCTGCCGGTTGCGCCGGGTGGCTTTGTCACTCGGCGTGACCGGCGGTCGTTCCCTTGCGTTGGAAGAACAGCCGATACACCGGCACGCTGTGCTCGCGGCACCAGATCTGCCGGGTGGTGAGGGGGGCGTTGGCGAAGCGGGCTTCCAGCGCGGGGTTGTGGGGGGAGAGAAGGGGTTCTGCCGCCACTAAGGTTTCTACGAATTCGGGGTAGCCCTCGACGTCGGTTTCCACCCGCAAAATGCCGCCGGGTTTGAGCTTGCGCGCCAAAATGCCGAGGAACCACGGCGCGAGCAGCCGCTTGGCCTGGTGTTTGGGCTTCCACCACGGGTCGGGCATCAAAATGTGGAAGACTTCGACGCTGGCGTCGGGCACCACTTCGGGGATGACGACGCGGGCGTCGTTGTCGCTGACCCACAGGTTGGTCAGGCCGCGCTTTTGTGCCCGCTCGTACATGCGGTGGGCGTATTTCCAGCGCACTTCGAAGGCGAGAAAATGGCACCGAGGGTGTTGCTGCGCCCAGGCGGTGATGAAGCGCCCGTCGCCCGCGCCGATTTCGATTTCCAGCGGGGCACTGGTGAGGAAATCGTGCAGCCGTTGTTGGTGCGCGGGCGAGGCCAGGCCGTGGCGATACCAAGGGGCGGGTTCGGGGGGCTGGGGGTGCTTCCAGCGGGGGCGGCGGGTGGGGTCGCCGCCAATCAGCCCCTTGCCTTCCTGTTGCTGGCGCAGCCAAATTTCGGCCAGTTGCCGAGGGTCGATTTCCAGTTTGCCGCGGCCGCGCCGAATGGCGCCGCGGTGTTTGCGGGGCAACGTCTCCTCGCTCATGGGCTCTCCGGACGTGCAGCGGGGGGCGCCAGGGCGCGCCCCCCGAAAGGTTTTGAGGGTCGAAAGGGTTTAGTAGTGGATGACGCGCGGCAGCTCTTTGGCCTGGGCAATCCACGCCTTCACCATGTTTTGCGTGGGCAGGCGGCGCACCAGTTTCTTCGCTTCGTTGACCTCGACCAGTTTGGCGTAGAGGTTGTCGGGGTTGCGTTGAGCGAGTTCCACCACCGTGTCTACGCCGGCTTCTTCCAGCAGGTCGGCGTATTCCGGCCCAATGCCTTTGATGCGGAACAGGTCGGCATGGTTGACCCATTCGAGTATCAGTTTCTCGCTCACGCCTGCCAGTTCGGCCAGGGCCTGCCGCCCTTGTTTGGTGCTGCCTTTTTTCAACAGGTCGTTGGTGCCGCGCACGCCCGCGGCGCGCAGTTTTTCGGCATAGACGTCGCCAATGCCTTCGATGGTTTCCAATTTAGCCATGATTTCTTGCTCCTTGAAATAGTGGAAGGACGAGAGGTGCCCCCGTGGGCATGTTGACTGCTTTTGTCCATTATATCATGCCTTTTCAGGAAGGCAACGGCGCGCCCGCGATGAGAATGACGCCCAGCACGATGCTCAGCTGCCCAAGGTGGTAGAGGATGCGGGTGAACAGCCGCCCCCGCGGCACGGGCTTCACGAAACGGTTCCAGGCCAGCAACGCGTCGGAGAGGAAGAAGAGCACGGCCCCCCCGGCGACGATGAGCGCCCCACTGCGCGGGATGTCGGCGCGGAAGGGCAACATGAGTGCCGAGAGCACCATCAGGCTGATGGCCAAAGTGTAGGCCGCGACGGGCTTTTTCAGGAAGCCTTTCCCCGAGGCGTTCAGGGCGTCGATCACTCGCTCGTAGAACTTGCCCGCGACCATCCCCACGCCGATGGCAAGGCCGGCGGTCCAGGCTGTGAAATTGGGGGCAGTGAGGTTGAAGGCAATTAGGTAAGCGATGTGTGCCAGCAGGAAGGCGCCTAATCCCCACGTGAAGCGTTCTTTCGGCAGCATCAGGAAAACATCGCCCGCCAGCGAGAAAACCAGCCCTACGGCGACCCATGAGAGCAGCGGTGTTGGCTTTCCCAGGGCCGAAGCGGCCGTCAGCAGGGCGATCAGCAGGGCGACGATGACCGCCGGTTTGGTGAAGTAACCCATCCGGCGGCGGGAAAGCGCCACTGCGAACCAGTCCCACAAGGCAATGGCAAAAGCGGTGCCAATCCATTGGGACCACATGTTAGTCTTCCTTTGTGTAGGGCAGGTGGAAGCCAAACCAGCGCAGGGTGCCGGGGTCGTTGCGCCAGTTTTTGCGCACCTTGACGCGCAGGTCCAAGAACACTTTGCGCCCGCTCATGGCCTCGATGGCTTGCCGCGCGGTGGTGCCGATTTGTTTCAGCATGGCGCCGCCTTTGCCAATCACGATGCCTTTTTGCGAGTCGCGTTCCACGAATAGGGTGGCTGCGATGTAGGCGCCG
>CAYVHG010000096.1:0-7089 GCA_964450875.1 uncultured Anaerolineaceae bacterium
GCGGCCGGCGCTGGGGTCAATGGTCGCCCACACCACCACAAAGCCCGGCTCCAGTTTTTCGTAAGGGGTGAGCGATTTGTCGCCCGCGGTCACGAAAATCTTTTCCCCGTTGAGCACCCACTCGTTGGTTTCCTTATCCAATACTGCGGTGGTGCGAATTGCAGCAGTGTCAGAGCCGCAGCACGGCTCGGTCATCGCCATGGCGGCAAAAGCGGGCTTTTCTTTCTTGAAACGCTCCAAAAAGCGGCGCTTCTGCTCGGGCGTGCCGGCGGCTTCCACCGCGGCTGCGCCCAAGCCGCCGCCCGGCGTGACCAGATACATGCCAGCGTCGCCCCACGAAAGCATCTCGATCATGAAGGCCAACATTTGATAGCCAATGCGCGGGCGGTCTTTCTTCTCCTTCTTCTCACCGCTGTCGCTGGGCGCCAGGGAACCCGCACCGCTGGCCTTCATCGCGGTGTGCATGAATTCGATGTAATCCCACGGGATTTCGTGTTCATGCTCATCGAAATACCGCGACACCGAGCGCATCATATTCTCGGCCACGGTCTGGAGCATGTATTGTTGCTTGGCAATGACTTCGGGCATTTCAAAGTCGATCATTGGGAAACCTCCTGAGAAAATGGCGAATGAAGAATCGCGAATGGCGCCAGGGTTTCTTCATCCGTCCCTAATGCTTCACTCCTAAACTACACCATCGCGAGGCCAGCAAACGTTGCGAACCCGCGCCCGTTGCGCATCCACAACTCCACCGGATGCTCACGGATGTAACCATGACCGCCCAGCACCTGCACCGCGCGGTCGGTGACCATCATGGCCATATCGGAAGCCGCGGTATGGGCCAGGTACGCATGTTTGTAGAAATCCTCTTTGCCTTTGTCCAGTTTCCATGCGGCTTCCCACACCAGCAAGCGCACGCCTTCGATCTCGGTCGCCATCTCGGCCAGCATGAAGGCGATGGCCTGCTTTTGACCGATCTTCACGCCGAAAGCCTCGCGGTCCTTGGCGTAATCGATGGCGTATTCCAGCGCAGCGCGCGACATACCCACGGCAAGCGCGGCGTTGGCAATCCACATCGAAGCCTGCAGCGGCGCAAAATCGTGGCCTTCAGGGCCGCCCAAGCGGTTTTCCTTGGGCACGCGCACACCCTCGAACTTCACCCGATAGAGCGGCAGAGCGTGCACACCCAACAGTTTGTGGCGCTCGACCACGCTCACGCCCTCCGCGCCCTTGGGCACGATGAAGCCCTGGGTTTTGCCATCCAGTTTGGCATACACAATCATGCCTTCATAGCCCTCGGCAAAAGGCACATAGACCTTCTCGCCGGTAATCACGTACGCGTCCCCGTCTTCCTCCGCCACGGTTTGCAGGTCGTTGGCGTCGAAGTCGAACTTCCACTCGATGAGCGCCGAGGTGTAAGGCTTCCACTCGGCTTCGATGACCGGCGGGATGAGTTCCTGCTTCTGGGCTTCGGAACCGACCATCAGGATAGGCAAAACATACAGGCTGGGCGCCATCACAGCCAGGGAAGCCGCCAAGTCGCCCCAAGCCATCTCTTCTGCCGCCAACACGCTGGTCACCGCCGACCGTTCGCCGAACCCGCCATATTCCTCGGGCACCGAGGCCTGCAGAATGCCGAGTTCCCAGCCCTTTTCCACCAAATCCATCGAAAGTTGGGCTTCCTCGTCGGCATCCCGCATGGCAGGGCGCAGGTCGTTGGCGGCATACCGCTTGACGGCATCCACCAACATACGTTGTTCTTCAGAAGGCTCAAACGAATACATAGGCCACACTCCTCTCGAAAGGTTTGGGATGCCGCCCCAGGCGGGGGCAGACTAGCTGCCCCCGCCCTGCGGGACACCCCTCCATCCATCCAAAACGGCGTCTCACACCGAAACGCCCGTTTTTACCAACCGACGATAACGAATCGGCGCTTCCGGGTCGGCTTCCACTTCTCGCAAATTGTGGATTCCCAGGAAGCCCCGCTCGTACAGGTATTCCACGTGGGCACCGGCTTCGCTAAGCGCCAGCAAGACGTTGTAGCCGCCGACCTTCCCAAACATGAAGCGAGAAGCCTCGGCCACCGTGTGCGGCGTTTCCAGGAAGCCCAGCAAAGCGTTCAACCGCTCCCGATGGGTCGCCCGAATGGCGGCGATGCGCCCCGGCACATCCTCCACCGGCCGCTTGTGGCCGCCCAACGCCACTTTCACGCCATCCACCCAGGCCTCCACTCGCGCGAGCGAGGCCAAATAGTGCCCCAAGCCGGTGGAAAGCGTGATGCTTTCCGGCGATTGGTGCGGGCTGATTTCGGAAAGGATATGGTCGCCCGCGAACAGCACCTCATCCAGCCTGATGACCACATGGCCGGGGCAATGGCCGGGGGTATGCAACATTTCCAGGGGGCCGAGGCGCATACCCGCCGCCTCGTAGGTAAAATCCACCGGCACCGAGCGGAAAAACATTTTCGGCATGGTGTACATTTCCAAAAGCTCCTTGCGCCGCTCGGCGCGCACCCCGGCCTGTGCCAGAAAGCGCTCCAGGCGGCTGGAAGCCACCGTCAGCCGCTCTTCGTAGTTGGTCAAGGTGCGACGGGCCAGTTCATGCACGCCTACCTTGGCATCGGTGCGGGCCTTCAGGAAACCCAAGCCGCCAAAATGGTCGATATGCCCATGCGTAATCAGAATATGCGTCAAGTCCTCCGGCCCAAAAGGCCGCCCCAGCACCTCGCCAGCCCACCGCAGCCCCGCCAACAGTCCCTCATTGGCGCTATCCACCCCCGAGCCAGTGTCGATGAGCACCCGCAAATCGTCCGTCACCACCAGGTAGGCGCACGCCCAAAAGCCGGGGAAGGCTTCCAGCGGCAAGCGGAACACCTGCGCCCCCCTGCGAGTGCGGAAGTGCATCCGCTCACAGCGTTGGGTTGTGGGGATGGTATCCATTGCGCCGTCCTCAGCCCGCGGCCTCATCGGCGTCGGCGGGCATACAATCGGGCAAAACCAGGCTCCGCAAAGCCACTCGCGCGAAGTAGGTGCCAATTTCTTCCGGGGTCAGCGGCCCCGAAGGGCGATACCACATAACCAGCCAGTTGATCATGCCCAAGAGCGCCTTGGCCGCCAACGAAGGGTCCTCGGCCTGGAAAGCCCCGGCACGCTGCCCCTCCCGCAGCAATTCCCGCCATAGGCGCTCATAGGCATCGCGCCGCTTGACATGCTGGGCACGCACCTCCGGCTCCAAAAAGCGGAACTCCAAAAGCAAAACTGCGGCCAGGTCTCGGTTCTCGGCGAGCACACGGGTATAGCCGAGCACGGCCTGCCGCAGTTTCTCTTCGGGCGGCGCTTCCATAGCCAAAACGCCCTGCATCTGCTCGATGAGCAAATCCAGGGCGCGGTCGAGCAAAGCCACAAGGATTTCCTGTTTGCTGGCGACGTGATGGTAAAGGCTGGCTTTTTGCAAATTGACGGCGCGGGCAATATCCTGCATGGAAGCCGCGTGATACCCCTTGCGGCGGAAGATGCGCGCCGCGGCTTCGAGAATATCTTCGCGGGTGACAGGCGTACGCGACGCCAAAGGAGCATCGGCCATCAGTGCATTCCTCACGAAACCAGCCTCGCCCTACCGACCGGTTGGTTGGTGCTTTGAGTATAACGAAAAGCCCGCAAAATGTCAAGCACGCGTTTTCTCCCCCTCCACGCCAAGATACGCTATAATCTCTTCATCCCCTCCCTCGGCCGCACCGCAACCGCGGCCCCCCTTCCCCGCGACCATGATCCCTATCTCCCTCACCCTCTCAGGCTTCCTTTCTTACCGCGACCCCGTCACGGTCGATTTCACGCCCATCACCCTGGCCTGCATCAGCGGCCCCAACGGCGCGGGCAAATCGACCCTCTTGGACGCCATCACCTGGGCCCTCTTCGGCCAAGCGCGCCAGCGCGGCGACGGCGTAATCAACACCGCCGCCGAAAATGCCATAGCCTCGGTTTCCTTCGAGTTTTCCTACGAAGAAAACACCTACCGCGTGCAACGCACCCGCGCGCGCGGCAAAAGCACCACGCTGGAATTCCAATTGCGGCTGCCCGACGGCACCTGGAAACCCCTCACCGCTGCCACCATCCGCGAAACCCAAGCGCGCATCGAAGAAACCCTGCGCATGGACTACGACACCTTCATCCACGCCTCGTTCTTCTTGCAAGGCGAAGCCGACAAATTCTCGCGTGAGCGTCCCAGCAAACGCAAAGAAGTGCTGGGGCGCATTTTAGGGCTGGAAGTGTGGGAAAGCTACCGCGAAGCCGCGGCCGAACGCCGCCGCGCCGCCGAAGCCGAAATCGAGCGGCTCGACGGCCGGATGGCCGAAATGCGCGCCGAAATCGCCCACGAAGCCGACATCGCCGCCCAACTCCGCGAGGTGGAAGCCGACATCGCCCGCCTGACCGAGGCCGCCAACGCCCAAGAAGCCCTGCTGCGGGAATACGCCCGCGCCCAAGCGGCTTTGGAGCAACAGCGCCTGCTGGTCCGCGAGCTGGAAGCCCAAATCGGGCGGCTGGAAACCACCCTCACCGACCTCACCGCCCGCCTGGCCGAGCGCGAAGCGGAACGCGACAAACTCCAAGCGCTGCTGGCCCGCGAAGACGCCATCCGAGCAGCCTACGCAGCATGGCAGCGCGCCCGCGAGGCACTGAGCCGGTGGGAAACCCAAGCCGAAAAATTCCGCACCTTGGAAGAAGAGCGCCAGCCCCTCCTGCGAGCCATCCAGGCCGAAGAAGCCAAGCTGCGCGAAGCCTTGGCCCACCTCGAGCAACAAGCCCGGCAAGCCGCCGAAGATCGCCAAAGCCTCGCCCAAACGGAAAAAGACCTGGCCAAAGCCGAAACCGCGCTGGCCGAGGCCGAGAAAGCCATCGAAGCCGCCAAAGCCGCCGAAACCCGCCGCGACGAACTCACCCAACGCCTCAGCGAACTGGACGCCCGCCGCAAACGCCTGAAACAAGAAGGCAACGACTACAACGCCCGCATCGCCCAACTGCAAGCCGTCACCGCCCCCACATGCCCCCTCTGCGGCCAACCCCTCACCGAAGCCCACAAAGCCGAGATCCTCGCCCAATGGCAAGCGCAAGTCGACGCCCTGCGCGCCGACTACCAGGCCGTCAACGCCGAAATCAAAACCCTGCGCGCCGAACACGCTGCCGCCCAGGCCGAAGTCGCTCGGCTGCCAGAACTGCAAAAGCGAGCGCGCGCCCTGGCCGAGCAGCGCGGCAGCCTGCTCAACCGCCGCCAAGCCCTGCAAGAGAACCTCGAACGGTGGGAAAAAGAAAGCCAGCCGCGGCTGGAAGCCCTGCGCCGCACCCTGAAAAGCGGCGATTTTGCCCCCGAAGCCCGCGCCCGCCTCCAAGCCCTGGACGACCGCCTGCGGGAGCTGGGCTACGACCCCGCCGCCCACGCCGAAGCCCGCCGCGCCGAAGAAGCCGCCCGCGCCGCCGAGGCCGAATGGCAAGCGTTGGAAAGCGCCCGCGCCGTGCTGCAACACCTCGACCGAGAAACCGCCGACCTGCGCACCCAAATTCAGACCCTCGAGGCTCAACTGAACCCCTTGCGCGCCCGCCACACCGAAGCCTACCGCCAGCTGCAAGCCGCCGAAAGCCAAACCCCCGACACCGCCGCGGCCGAACGCCAACTGGCCGACCTGCGAGAACGCATCGCCGAACTGCAAAAAGGCCGCGGCGGCCTGCAACAGCAAGCCCACCTCATCGCCAAATACAAGCGCAGCCTGGAAGAACTGACCACCCGCCGCGCCGAAATCGCCCGCAACGTCGGGCGCTTCAAAGCCCTCGAAGCCGCCTTTGGGCGCAACGGCATCCCCAGCCTGCTGATAGAACAAGCCCTTCCCCTGCTGGAAGAAGAAGCCAACCGCATTCTGGAACGGCTAACCGACGGCCAGATGCACGTCCACTTCCGCACCCAAACCCCCTACAAAAACGCCAAACGCAAAGACATGAAAGAAACGCTGGACATCATCATCAGCGACGCCTACGGCCAGCGCGATTACGAAAGCTACTCCGGCGGTGAAGCCTTCCGCGTCGATTTCGCCATTCGGGTAGCGTTAGCCCGCCTGCTGGCCAACCGGGCCGGCGCGCGGCTGCAAACCCTGGTCATCGACGAAGGCTTCGGCAGCCAAGACGCCGAAGGCCGCCAGCGCCTGCTGGAAGCCATCCGCGCCGTGCAAGGCGACTTTGCCAAAATTTTGGTCATCACCCACATCGAAGAGCTGAAAGAAGCCTTCCCCGCCCGCATCGAAGTGCGCAAAACCCCGCGCGGCTCACAAGCGGAAGTGGTGCTGGTGTAACCCCCTCGGCCCAAGCGCAGCCCTGAAGTGCGCCCCCACGGGGAACGCCCCAGGGGGCGGGCTGGCGCCTCCGCTTTAATCATCCAAGGGCCAGGGGGCGCTCCCCCTTCGCCCGCGGAAGAACGCAGATGAACGCCGATGAGGGCAGATGCACGCAGATGAATCCACCGATTGCCGCCGATTTTCGCCGATTTTTTTGTGTAGGGGCAAGGCGGTGCCTTGCCCTATCCCCCTTCGCCCTCTGGGAGAAGGGGGACACAGGGGGATGAGGGCGCGGAAATTGCGAATGAGGAATTGCGAATTGCGGCTGGGGGCAGGGGTGACTTTTGGGGCCGAGGTGAAGGGAACGCAGATGGGGGCAGATGGACGCAGATGGATCCACCGATTGGCACAGATTTTCGCCGATTTTTTCGTCGGGGCAAAGCGCGCCTTGCCCTATCTCCCCTCCGTGCCCTCCGTGGCTCCGTGCGCGTCCCAGGCAAAGGGCCCCCAAACGCCCAGGCAACCAAGTAACCAGGTAACCAAGTAACCAATACCCAATACCCAGTACCCAGTACCCAGTACCTAATACCCCATCCCTGCACCTTCGCCCCGCCCCCAAGCAACCAAGTAACCAGGCAACCAAGTAACCAAGTAACCATCCAACCAAGCTCGCGGTAAAATAAACCACCGCTCACCCGCTCACCCTTGGGAGGAAAAACCATGCGCCGCACCCTCGTCTTCTGGCTCCTGACCCTGCTGCTGGCCGCGTGCAG